>CANLAV010000090.1 GCA_947487905.1 Bacteroidota bacterium
CTCTGCATAGTTTAAAACGTGATGCTAAAACAGGGGAAAATCGTATTTTATTATTTTGATCAGCTAATATACTTGCTAATGGCCCAACTTCTAGTTCTATTTTTGATTTTCTATCTAAGTTTAATTCCAGCAATCTAAATACAATTCCTGTTCCAAAGGTTGGAGACGCTCTTTCGTTTACTAGCTGTCCATCTATAATGTATTGTTTGCTTTCTGTTGCTATGTTTATGAATAATGGGATGCGCATCGTTTTTTTAGGACGAAATTCAGCGAAAAATAAGATAGCTGATGTTGGAACAACAACGGCTGATTGTTTCCGAAGATTAACTTGTTGACTATTTGAAATGTATAATAAATTTTGTCCAAAACTAATTTCAAATCTATTTCCGCGCTGTGTTGTATCGTTAAAGTGTTTTGATATTTTTTTATAGAATGGTTTTTTTATAGTCGCACTGTCTTGTTTTTGACTATAACCAATTTGGAAAATACCAGTTAAAACAAAAAGTAAAATAGTTTTATTGAAGGTGTGTTGTGTTTTCATTTTATATTTTTTGCAAAATGCTTGTTAGTATCTAATGTGAGAGTCATTAATATAATAAGTACTACAACAAAAAACCTGCCAAATTTTAGTATTGATAAAATTTGGCAGGCATTATAATGGATGATTAATCCGCTTGTAAAAATGGATATGTAAAATCTACTGCTGGTATTAAAGTTTCTTTTATGGTACGAGGAGACACCCAACGTAATAAATTTATTTTTGCACCAGCCTTATCGTTTGTTCCACTACCACGAGCACCACCAAATGGCTGCTGTCCAACTACTGCTCCTGTACATTTATCATTGATGTAAAAATTTCCTGCCGCATTATTTAATTTTTTAGTTGCGAATTCAATGGCATAACGGTCTTGAGCTATAATAGCTCCTGTTAATGCATATATAGACGTTGAATCTACTAATTCTAATGTTTCTTCAAATTTATGTTCATCATAAACAAAAATAGTTAAAACTGGACCAAATAACTCTTCACACATAGTAACATACTTAGGATCTTTAGCGACAATGATAGTTGGTTCAATAAAGTATCCTTTAGATTTATCGTAGTTACCACCAGCAATGATTTCAACGTTGTTATCCTTCTTAGCAGCATCAATGTATTTTGCTAATTTATCAAAACTTTTTTCATCAATAACGGCATTTATGAAGTTTGTGAAATCTTCAGTAGGGCCCATTTTCATGGACTTTAAATCAGCTAAAACCAATGATTTTGTTTCATCCCATAAATTACTTGGAATGTATACACGAGAGGCTGCTGAACATTTTTGTCCTTGATATTCAAATGCTCCTCTTGAAATAGCAGTAGATAAGGCTTTCACATCTGCTGATTTATGAGCGATGATAAAATCTTTTCCGCCAGTTTCACCAACAATACGCGGGTAAGTTTTATATTTATGAATATTGTTTCCAATGGTTTGCCAAATATTTTGAAATACTTCCGTACTTCCTGTAAAATGAATGCCTGCAAAATCTTTGTGATTAAATACAACCTCTGCAGCATCTGGTCCACTAGGGTAAATTAAATTAATCACGCCGTCAGGTAAGCCAGCTTTTTTGAATATTTCCATTAACACATTAGCGCTATAAACTTGGGCGTTACTCGGCTTCCAAACAACAACATTACCCATCATCGCACAACTTGTAGGTAAATTACCTGCAATGGCTGTAAAATTAAAAGGAGTTAATGCATAAATAAATCCTTCTAATGGTCTCCATTCAATGCGATTCCATACTCCAGGGCCAGAAACGGGTTGGTCCGTATAAATTTCTTGCATGTATTGAACGTTGAAACGCAAAAAATCTATGATTTCACAAGCAGCATCAATTTCAGCTTGGTATGCATTTTTACTTTGACCAAGCATGGTTGCTGCGTTTAATTTAGAACGGTAAGGTCCTGCAATTAATTCAGCCGCTTTTAAAAAGATACTTGCTCGATGTTCCCAACTTAAATTTGTCCATTGCTCTTTTGCAGCTAATGCAGCCGTAATAGCTTGTTCTACATGTGTTTTATCGCTTTTATAAAAATACCCTAAGGTGTGTTTGTGATCATGTGGTGGAGCTAAACGAATTTTTGTTTCACTCGTTATTTCTTTATTGCCAATGTACATTGGGATATCAATTTCTTTACTACGCAATTCTTTAAGCATAGCTTGTAGTTCTTTTCGTTCAGCGCTACCTGAAGCATAATTTTTAATGGGCTCATTAATAGCGGCTGGTACTTTATAAATTCCTTTTGGCATAATGTTATTTTTTTAGATGTACGAATTTACTATTTTATTTTAAGAGTCGTTTTATGATTTTTAATTTAATAGTACTTGTTTAATTTTTAGATTCAATTGTTCGGAACGTTAAATTTATGCGCGGGCTATGGCATTTTTTAGTTAACGGTAAACGGTGCATCCAATGTGTTTGCGTTTCTTCTTTCATCACTAATAAGCTAGCATTTTCAAGCAACAGAGAAACAACTTCTTTTGATTTTTTGTGTTTGAAAGAAAATTTTCGGTCGGCACCAAAACTCAGTGATGCAATGTCGGCATGTTTTTTTAATGTTGTTTCATCATCAGAATGGTATCCCATTCCTTCATTTCCATTATGGTATAAATTGAGTAAACAGGAGTTATACATTGAAGCGGTTTCTTTTTCAACTATAGCTTTTAATTCTAGCAATTCTTTAGTCCAAATTAATGCTCTTTTGGTTACGTTAGAATAAGTATAAGAATATTCAAAATCCCCATACCAAGCTACTTTTCGAGCTGTTATGATTTGTTTCCCAAACATGCTGGAAATGTCGTTTTTCCAATTAATAGTACGAAGCAAAATTTGATAATAGTGATTTGAAGTTTCAAAAGGAAAAATTGGACCATGATAATTTACTGCACCATCATAGGGTAATACATTATGTGACAAATCATTTAATTCTGTAAATAAATCACTCACTATTTAATTTAATTCTTTGCTTTAAAAGTATTGATGGCATTGATTGTAAACTCTGATAATACAAGAGTCCCACTCATGCCGGCTCTTTCTATTAATAATGTATCCCAATTTTCAGTTCCTTCCCACATTATTTTTTTAAGCATCATCATGGCTTCCGGATTACTAGAAGCTAATTTTTGAGCTAATGTTTTAATGTTTTTATCCATTTCTTCTGTAGTCGAAAAAATTTCAGCATATAGGCCTTTTTCTTTCGCCCATTGTGCAGTTTGCCATTCAGTGGCATTGATTGTTAATTGACAAAAAGCAGAAGTTCCCACTTTGCGTTCAACTGCTGGGCCAACTACAAATGGACCAATACCAACAGCTAATTCGGATAATTTAATAGAAGCATCATTTACAGCAAATGTGTAATCGGCACTTGAAGCAATACCAACGCCTCCACCAACAGCTTTACCTTGAACACGAGCAATAATAAATTTAGGCGCTTTACGCATGGCGTTAATTACCATAGCAAAACCTGAGAAAAATTTTAAACCTGTATCAATATCCTTAATTGAAATCAGTTCATCAAAACTTGCTCCAGCACAAAATGCTTTCTCTCCTTCACTCTGCAATACAATGACTTTAGCGTTTTCATCTTTACCTAATTTTTCAATTTCAGCAGCAAGATTTCTTAATTGTGTGCCCGGCATTGAATTACTTTGTGGATGAAAAAAGGTAATCGTTCCAATTCCATTTTCAATTGTTGATGTGATGGTTCCTTCCATTAGAAATAGATTTAGTGTTAAATGAATTTAGTGTATTTTTAAATAAACCAACTCTTTATATGATTAAATAAGTTAAGCTAGTATAGTCACAGGGTTTTCAATAAACAGTTTTAATGTTTGTAAAAATGCTGCTCCCGTTGCTCCATCAACTGTTCTGTGGTCGCACGCTAAAGTTAATTTCATCACATTACCTGGAACTACCATATTGTTTTTGACAACAGGCACTTGACGAATTGCACCAACAGATAAGATGCAAGATTCGGGTGTATTAATGATAGATGTAAATGATTCTATACCAAACATTCCTAAGTTTGAAACGGTAAATGTGTTTCCTTCCCAATCAGCTGGTTGTAATTTTTTATCTTTCGCGCGTTTTCCTAAATCTTTCACTTCGGCACTGATTTGAGACAGTGATTTTTGATCAGCAAAACGAACAACAGGCACTAGTAAGCCATCTTCTACAGCTACAGCAACACCAATGTGCACATGATTGTAGTAACGAATTTTATCACCTAACCAACTTGTGTTTACTTTTGGATGTTTGCGCAGTGCAGCAGCACATGCTTTAATAACTAAGTCATTGAAAGAAACTTTTGTATCTGGAATTGCATTAATTGCAGCACGTGAAGTCATAGCATTATCCATATCTACTTCAATAGTTAAGTAAAAATGAGGTGCCCCGTTTGTACTTTCTAATAATCGTTTTGCAATTATTTTTCTCATTTGAGACGTTGGCTCATCTGTAAAGCTTTCTGTTCCTGCAACAAATGAACTAACGGTTTGAGAGCTAGTATTTGTTTGAGCAGAAGGTTTATAATTTTCTATATCAGATTTTGTTACTCTTCCATGATCACCTGTTCCATTAACTTTAGATAAATCAATTCCTTTATCCTTTGCTAATGCTTTTGCTAATGGAGATGCTTTTATACGAGAAGCCTCTCCAACCTCACCATTCTTTAAGTTTGTAGAACTTACTATTGAATTAATTTCTTGAGTCACTTTATTCCCATCTATCTCTTTTGTCCCTTCGGTCTTTACAGGCCCTTCAATTATCGCTAAAATAGCATTTACATCTTCACCGCCTTTTCCTAAAATTGCTAAAACACTGTCAACAGGAACACTTTGTTTTTCAGGAATACCAATATGTAACAATACACCATCTTGGAATGATTCAAATTCCATAGTCGCTTTATCAGTAGCAATATCTGCTAATAGTTCGCCACTTTTTACTTTATCCCCAACTTTTTTATGCCATTTTTCAATAACTCCTTCGGTCATTGTATCACTTAATTTTGGCATACGAATTACTTCAACACCTGCTGGAAGTGATGAGGTAGGGGTATTAGTTGTTTGAGCTGGTTTTATTTCAGCAGCAACTTCAGATTTTTTAGCTTCAGGAGTTCCATTTATCAATGAAGAAATATCTTCACCTTCTTTTCCTAAAATAGCAATGATAGAATCAACAGGAACACTTTGTTTTTCAGGAATACCAATATGCAATAACACACCATCTTGAAATGATTCAAATTCCATGGTTGCTTTATCAGTTTCAATATCTGCTAACAATTCGCCACTTTTAACTTTATCGCCAACCTTCTTGTGCCATTTTGCAATAACACCTTCGGTCATTGTATCACTTAATTTGGGCATTCTTACTACTTCAGCCATATTTGTAATGTTAAATTTTAAGTGATGTTATTTTACTATTTATCACTTTAATTTTTAATTATTATTATTTAGAATCTTGGTTGTGTTCTGTATTTGTTTTCGTTAAAACTAAAAACTACTCTTGTATATACGGATAATTTGGTTCAGCGTAAACATCTTTAAAAAGTTCATCTGCATCAGGATATGGACTTTCTTCAGCAAACTGAACAGATTCATCAACTAATGCTTTTACTCGGGCTTCAGCAGCTTCAATTCCTGCATCATCAATCCATTTATTTTCAATAAGTGTATTCAATACTTTTTGAATTGGGTCTTGCTCTTGGTATTCTTTAACCTCGTCTTTTGTTCGGTAAGTTTGAGCATCACTCATACTGTGCCCTTTATAACGGTATGTTTTCATTTCTAAAAACGTTGGTCCATCTCCTCTTCTTGCTCTTGAAACAGCTTCTTCCATTGCTTCGTGAACAGCTTCCACATTTAAACCATCAACTGGTTTAGAAGGCATATCATAAGCTAAACCTAATTTCCAAAGTTCGTGCACGTTACTTGTTCGCTCTACAGAAGTTCCCATTGCATACATATTATTTTCAACAATAAATATGACAGGCAATTTCCATGTCATAGCCATATTAAACGCTTCATGTAAAGCACCTTGTCTTACAGCTCCATCGCCCATTGAGCAAACACAAACATTGTCGTTTCCTGCGTATTTATCAGCAAATGCAATACCTGCACCTAATGGAATTTGTCCGCCAACAATACCATGTCCCCCCACGAAATTATGTTCTTTACTGAAGATATGCATTGATCCACCTTTGCCTTTGCAGCATCCTGTGATTTTTGCATACATTTCAGCCATGATGTATTTTGGATGTAACCCTAAACCAATAGCGTGAGCGTGGCAACGGTAAGCCGTGATATGTTTGTCTTCTTTTTTTGTAGCACTTACAGTTCCTGCTACTATCGCTTCTTGCCCAATGTATAAGTGGCAAAACCCTTTTATTTTTTGTTGAACGTATACCTGTCCTGTTTTTTCTTCAAACTTCCGCATCAATAACATGCTCTCATACCATTTTAGGTATTGCTCTTTTGAAAACTTACTCTTTTTTTCAGCTGATTTAGCCATAAATCGTTTAAATTTAATTTGATACAAAAATATAATTAATTGTTAAATCTGAAAGGCTTTCAGCCTATTTTAAGTGTTTTTTATTAAACATAATTGGTAGTAAGTTTTCGATACTATCTGAAACATAAATTTGTCCCGTTTCTCCACTCATAATAATACTAATTGGGGATTCATACTTCATTTCATATTCTGAAATTACCTGTCGACATCCCCCACAAGGTGAAACGGGCTCGTTTATAATTTGGGTTTTAGAAGCCACGCTGACTGCGATTTTTTTTATAGGAACATTAGGATATTTTGCGCTTGCGTGGAATATGGCCACTCTTTCGGCGCAGAGCCCAGAAGGGTAAGCAGCGTTTTCTTGGTTATTGCCAATACTAATTTTTCCATTCTCAAGTAAAATGGCCGCACCTACAAAAAATTGAGAATACGGAGCATAAGCTGACTTAACTGCTTTTTTAGCCAATTTTAATAATTCTAAATCATCTTTTGGTAAATCCTCCATGGATTTATAAACAGTTAAATTGGTTGTTATCGATAACTTAGTTGCTTTTGATTTCATTAAAATGAGAGATTATGAGGTAACTAACTAGAAACAAAATGGTTGTTGATCAAATATTAAGATAGGTCTAATTTATCATATAAGTTATTTTTTTTAATCCATTCATGTAATTGAGCCTCGAAAACGGATTTATCTTTTAGAATATCAGTTCTTAGTGTAAATGATTTGTTTGTATTGTCTACAATAAAAGTTAAACCATGTCTTTTTTGAATTTTTTTGACAGAGCCTGCATGCATAATGTCTAATTTATTTGTACTAATTATGAGAAGTTCGTTATCAAAAGCAATGTATGATAAGTTATTTGTATAGCGAAACACAACAACAATTATTTCAGTGAAGGAAATTAAAAAACAGGCAAAGGATAAATATTTAATCATGCTTCCTGAATAATATAAAACAACGCCGCAGCATGCAAATGCTATAACTTTAATAAATCGCTTGGCTAAAAAGCCATATGTAAAATAAGGAATTTTAATCGTTGATGTGTTTATTTGCGAAATGGAATAGGCTTCGTAACAACTAGCTAGGATGAATAAAATCCCAATTCCTCCGAACAAATAGTTTATTTCTTTATACCCAATATTCTTAGAAAAAATAAAAACTAAACTTACGCCTAGTAAAAAAAACAAAATTAAGTTTTTGATTATAATAGAAAGAGTAGGTCGCATCGAAGTAAGTATTTAATTCAATGCGAATATAAGTGTTTTAATGCAGAATACGTTTAGATGTTACTTTATCTAATACCAGGCATGGTGTTTTTTTTGCGAGTCTTAAACAATGCATTAAATTTATATTCAACTCCTTCGCTAGGCGCTAAAGCTGGAGATTGTGATAACTGCATTTGTTTATTAATAAAGAAAAATCCTGATAATGAAGTAATGGAGTAGGCCTGCTTTGCTGTACTATTTTTTGCTTGGTGCAGGATGATCCAATTTTGTTTTGGATTATTTTTTAGGTGTGCCAAATAATGTTTAACACTATCATCTAAGCATACACTCACAAAGGTAATTTTCCCATTAAAATTATTTTTTAAGTCTATTATTTTTTGCATTTCTTTCAAGCTTATTTCGCTTTGGGTGGAGAAGAAATTTAAATAAATGTACTGACCTTTTAAACTGTTTAATTGAAAAGTCATTCCTTTCAAATCGTTCGCCATAAAATTTGGAGCATCCGCACCTGTTTGTAATTGATAAAAATTTTGTAATGCGTTAAGTGCTATTTTTTGATGCTCACTTATTTTTGTCTCACGGTATAATTGTTCTAAAACAGATTTTACTTGTTGTTGATTAATATCTGGACTATAGTAAAATTCTACTAATCCTTTTAAAATTAATAATTCTCTTAAGGTGTCGTTTTTAATCGATTTATCGGATTCGAGTTCATGTTTTAAATCTTTGTAATTTCCAAATGCATTGATACTATTATATACTGAACCGCCATATTTAGTTGAGGCAATATCTTTGAGATAGCCTTTAAAATGCGTATTAAAAAACTCCATGTATTCATAATTGTTATATAATATTGGCTTATGCGCAATAAATTGACTGAAAAGAAGTTTTTTGTTTTTAGAGGTGTTGGCATAAAAACTTGCAAAAGCATATTCTACGTATTTTTTAAAATAGGCGTTGTTTGTTGTTTTATATCTTTCTCTTGACACCACTAAAAATGTATCTAGTAAGGCATTAATTTTTGCTGGCGTTAGGTATGCGCCGTCAGTTTTAATAAAAAGCTGATTGTATTCGTTATTAAAATCATTGATTAGTGCATTAAGTTCTGTGCTGTCATTGCCATAGATACTTATATTTACTGGGCTTTGTGTTCCAATTTGATTATTAGTTGAAGAATCTGCTTCTGGAAAATAAATGCCGTAATTAAAATTAGGTTGTACGTATAGTTTGCCGACTAGGTTTTGGATGTTAATTAGTAAAGGTTTTGTTGTTTTGCTATAAAATTTAAATTCGAAATAGCCATCTTTATCAATGGTATCTATTGCTTCAACCACTTTAGTATAGGTTATATAATCTAGGTTATCACTTAAAATAATTTCTTTACCAATGTGAGATGAGTGTGCTTTTCCTTTTATGACAATATTTTGAGCATACCCACAAAAAGTAAACACGAGAATTAAAACAAAGAAGATATATGGTTTCATAATAGTGTATATTACTTAATCGTAATTAAAGTGACACGCCTGTTTTAAAATTTCAAATGCCTTTAGTAATAAAAAAACTAAAATGAACATTTCCATATTTTC
>CANLAV010000091.1 GCA_947487905.1 Bacteroidota bacterium
TAGTTACTTCATAGGCACCATAACCCAATAGGCCTATAACAAAAAGTCCAATAATTAATTTATTCTTAATAGAAAATTCAATGATTTTATTTAGCATAATTATGTATTGTTAAATGTCAAAATATAGTAATCACAAATACGAGTCGCATTTATGAAAATTAAAAAACTAAATATAAATTAACAAGATTTTGGCGGTTGCCAAATAGAAGAAAGATAGGCAGAAGTTAAAAACTGTTCAGTATAACTTGAATACGCATTATTATGAGAAAAAACAGGTTTAGAAGAGAGGAAATAAAAACAACTTGGAACAGATTCAGAAACAATAGTGTTGATACAACCATCATGCGATTTAAATGGTAATTTCATATCCATTTCATTATGTACTCCATGTGTTGTGTTTTGAGAATAATGTAGTGATAAAAATTTCCACAAGGACATTCCTTCATCTTTCTGTTTATGTTCAGAAAAATGTTCAATCAATAAAGGTAATTTCACTAACTGACTTAATTCAGTAATTGAAATCAAATAAATTGATAATAAGCATATAGATATAAACTTTTTCAACATAACAAATGTAGTAAATTATGATAAAAAACATTAAAAAAAAATTGGAAAATATCTAAAATATCTAAAAACTCTCTGTAATATTGATTAAAGAAATTAATGTAACAAATGTAACTATTAGGTGATTTTTATAATGCTACATTTGTGATAAAAACGAAAACATTAAAATACTACAATGGAATTTATTGGATACATGTCTTCTATTTTAATTGGAATCACATTAGGATTAATAGGGAGTGGTGGAAGT
Source organism: Bacteroidota bacterium (assembly GCA_947487905.1). GTDB lineage: Bacteria > Bacteroidota > Bacteroidia > B-17B0 > Aurantibacillaceae > UBA4416. Next base: position 812 of record CANLAV010000091.1, read on the forward strand.
ATCTTAGCGGTTCCAGTTTTAGTGTATCTTTTTAGGGTTGATGCTATTCTTGCTACTTCATATTCACTATTTATTGTAGGTTTTACAAGTGCCGTTGGATCAGTTGCTTATTTTAGAAAAGGTTTAGTTAATATTAAGACAGCCATTATTTTTGGAACGCCATCTGTAATTTCTATATTTTTAACAAGAGCATATATAGTTCCTGCTATTCCAAATGAAGTTTTAACAGTTGGGGATTTCATAGTAACTAAAAGTATTTTTTTATTACTTTTATTCGCTATTTTAATGATTGCTGCTTCTTATAGCATGATTAAAAAAAATAAACTTAAGAAAGAAGAAACTAATGATTCGCAAAAGATAAACTATTTAGTTATTTTAATTGAAGGTTTAGTAGTAGGATTTATTGCAGGAATAGTGGGCGCTGGAGGTGGATTTTTAATTATACCCGCACTTGTGATTTTATCTAAACTACCAATTAAAGAAGCTATTGGAACATCTCTCGTTATTGTTACAGCAAATTCATTAATTGGTTTTTTTGGAGCAGGTGGTCATGTAATTATCGATTGGACTTTATTAGCAGCAGTTTCTAGCTTTGCAACGATAGGTGTTTTTATAGGAATGTTTTTATCTAAAAAAATTGATGGAACTAAATTAAAACCAATCTTTGGATGGTTTATATTATTAATTGGAATTTACATTATCATTAAAGAAACTCTCCTGAAATAAATATCATACAAACCGCAAACTAAATAAAGTAAAAAAATATAATATGAAAATAGAACAAATTTATACTGGATGTTTAGCTCAAGGGGCTTATTACATATCATCTAATGGCGAAGCAGCCATCATTGATCCATTAAGAGAAGTGCAACCATACTTAGATCGTGCCAAAAAAGATCATGTAAAAATTAAATATGTGTTTGAAACACATTTTCATGCCGATTTTGTATCAGGTCATTTAGATTTAAGTAAAAGTACAGGTGCTCAAATAGTTTTCGGGCCAACGGCAAATCCTGAATTTGAAGCAATAATTGCGACAGATGGCCAAGTATTTAAAATTGGAAATATCACTATTAAAGTATTGCACACACCTGGACATACTATGGAGAGTTCATGCTTCTTATTAATTGATGAAAACGGAAAAAATCATTCATTATTTAGTGGCGACACTTTATTTTTAGGTGATGTTGGTCGTCCTGATTTAGCTCAAAAGGCAGCTTCTATGACGCAGGATCAATTAGCTGGTTTATTGTATGATTCATTAACAACTAAAATTATGCCATTGGCAGATGATGTGATTGTTTATCCTGCTCATGGTGCAGGTAGTGCTTGTGGAAAAAACATGATGAAAGAAACGGTTGACACATTAGGTAATCAGAAAAAAGTAAACTACGCTTTAAATCAGCCAAACAAAGAAGAATTTGTGAAAGCAGTTACGGATGGTTTATTACCACCTCCAGGTTATTTTGGAATGAATGTAGCGATGAACAAAAAAGGATATGAAAGTTTTGAAACTGTATTACATAATGGAATGAAAACATTAACGGTTGTTGAATTTGAGGCGGCTGCAGACTCGACAGAGGCCATTGTTTTAGACACAAGAAATGCAAGTGAATTTTCAAAAGGATTTATTCCTCGCTCTATAAACATTGGAATTAATGGTGATTTTGCACCTTGGGTTGGGGCGTTAATAAAAGATGTTAATCAACCTATTTTATTAATTACGGAAATAGGACAAGAAGAAGAAACAGTTACACGTTTAAGTCGTGTTGGGTTTGATCATGTTATCGGACATTTAAATGGTGGCTTTGAAAGCTGGAAAGTAGCTGGCAAAGAAATTGATACTGTTAATAGAATTACAGCTATGCAATTTGCAAAAGAAGTAGATGTGACAACAGATACAGTGGTTGACGTAAGAAAAGAAAGTGAATACAGAACTGAACACGTTGAAGAATCTTATAACAAACCTTTAGACCTCATTAACAGCTGGTTTGCTGAAATGAATGATGGAAAACCATTTTACATACACTGTGCAGGTGGTTATAGAAGTATGATTGCCGCTAGTATTCTTAAAGCAAGAGGTATTCATAATTTTAAAGAAATTGAAGGTGGCTTCAAATCAATTTCAGAAGCTGGTGTTTCTAAAACAGATTTTATTTGCCAAAGTAAATTACAACAATCCTAAACTAAGAGCGACTTTTTAAGTCGCTCTTTAAAAAAAATAAATTAAGCCTTCATGAAATTATTTTTCATTTTTCTTTTAGTTTTAATCAAAGTAAGTGTATCTTTTGCACAAACTAAAACAAATATAAACAATCTTGAAATTCCAGAATTAAAAAAAAACGAATGCATCATTCATCATAAAGGTTATGTATTGTCTTATAATGAAACTCATGAACAGGCCAATTGGGTGGCTTATGAATTAACCGATAGTGAAACTGTACCCATCGTAAAGCGAACTAATAATTTTATGTCTGATCCTGACATAAAAACAGAGTCGGCCAATACCGAAGATTATTTAAAAAGTGGTTACGATAGAGGTCATTTAGTGCCTGCAGGAGACATGGCTTGGTCAGAAAAGTCAATGGAAGAATCTTTTTATTACAGTAATATGTCGCCACAGACGCCAAGTTTCAACCGAGGTATTTGGAAAAAATTGGAAGAACAAATGAGACATTGGGCCAATGAATTTCATTCGATTTACATTGCTACAGGCCCTATTTTAGATTCTCATCTAGTTACTATCGGATTTAATAACGTATCTGTCCCAAATTATTATTTCAAAGTGATACTGAACGCACAAGGTTCTACTTTGAAAGGAATTGGATTTATCTTACCTAATGCAACTTCTACACTACCCTTACAACATTATGCTGTAACCATTGATAGCGTTGAAAAAATGACTCACATTAATTTTTTTCCGAAACTTGATGATGACATTGAAAAGAAAATTGAACACCATTATAATTTAAATGATTGGAATTGGAATACTACATCTAAAAAACAAACTCAACCAATTATTGATTTAGAAGATGATGATGAAGACACTTCCCCATCTAATAATCAATCTCAAAGTACCCAATGCACCGGTACGACAAAAAAAGGTACACGTTGTCACAAAATGACAACTAACAAAAATGGAAAATGCTATTTACATGAGTAAATTTTCAAAACAGTAACTCAAGAAAAAAATTAAACCACATGGAAATTGGAATTGATAGTTTTGCTTCTGCTTCAGTAGGCAATGATGTTAACACAGCAACCAAAAGCATGGAAGCACTAGAACTTTTGCTACAACGTATTGAATGCGCTGATCAATCTGGACTAGATATCTTTGGTATTGGTGAACATCATAGAAAAGAATTTTTAGATTCTGCTCCTACTATGATTTTATCTGCAGCAGCAGCAAGAACAAAACGGATTCGATTAACGAGTGCAGTTACGGTATTGAGCGCTGCTGACCCTGTAAGGGTTTTTCAAAATTTCGCTACACTTGACTTAATTTCAAAAGGTCGGGCTGAAATAGTTGTGGGACGTGGTTCTTTTACTGAATCGTTTCCTTTGTTTGGTTATAAACTAAATGACTACAACGAATTATTTGCAGAAAAATTAAATCTCTTATTAGAAATTCGCAAACACGAAACGGTGACGTGGCAAGGAAAATTTAGACCCGCCTTAACCAATCAATCTATCTATCCAAGACCTTTACAAAACGAATTACCAATTTGGTTGGGAGTTGGCGGAACGCCTGAATCGTTTGTGCGTGCTGGTAAATTAGGTTTACCGTTAATGGTTGCAGTAATAGGTGGTGAAACACATCGCTTTCGTCCCCTTGTTGATTTATACCGTGAAGCAGGTCTAAAAGCAGGACATGCTTTAGAAACTTTAAAAGTTGGATTGCATTCGCTTGGTTATGTGGGGAAAACAACACAGGAAGCAATTGATGATTTTTATCCTGGATATGCAGAAACATTTACTCGCATAGGAAAAGAACGCGGTTGGCCGCCAGTTACTCGACAACATTTTGATGCTCAGAATGGTTTAAGAGGTGCTTTATTGATTGGTAGTGCCGAAGATGTGGCTGCTAAAATCATTCGACATAGTGAAGCACTAGGCGGAATAAATCGCTTTACATTTCAAATGGATAATGCTGCTTTGCCACACCATAAATTAATACAATCTATTGAATTAATAGGGAAATATGTTTCACCTATGGTGAATAAACAATAAATACATTACAATTTAAAATTACAGTCTGCTTCAAATGTGATTTGCTGTTGCGTTACTGGATGTTGAATAATGAGTTTGGCGGCGTGCAAAGCAATGGCATTTAAATGAAAGATTTCTTTTGAACCATACAGACTATCACCCAAAATAGAACAACCTAAATTAGCTAATTGTGCACGAATTTGATGATACTTGCCTGTGTGTAATTGAATGTTCCATAAAAAATAATTTTCATACGGCATGATAGCATACTCCAATTTTGCTTTTTCTGCAAAGGCAGTTCCTTCAGAAACTAAAACAGCTTTCTTTTTTTCTTTACGATGCCAATCCTCTAATACCCCTAATCTATTCGCTGGCGCATTTGAGGTTAAAGCCATGTAGTATTTTGAAACTTGCCGTTGTGCAAATTGTTCACTCAAATTTCTAAGACATTCTTTTTTCTTTGTAAATAACACTATGCCACTTGTTGGTCTATCTAAGCGATGTAAATGCTGAACATAGGGAGATTTTTCGCCTGTCATTTCTTTTAAATAACTCCTTACTACTTGTAATAAATTAGGGAAATTGTTACGATCAGGCTCAACCATTAAACCAGCCGGTTTATTACAAACAAGTAATACATCATCCTCGTATATAATTGATAAAGACATGGTGTAAAAGTAAAATAACTTCTTTACATGTAAGCTTAAAACAATATGATATTCAAACATTTATAAACAAAGCTATTGTGATTACTTAATTATAAATTACCAAATCACATTCTACTTTCAATTAAATTTGAATTAAGTTTTAAAATAGAACCTAATCTGTTTATAACATTAAAGATGACTCGTTACCTAAACTATATATGCGTTTTATGTATTGCATTATCGGTAGTGGCATGTAAGTCTTCTCAATCTATTTCTAAAAAGGATGTTTCTGATAAGGGACATACCACTACAAAATCCATCAAAAAAAAATACGCGGAATTATTACAGGTCTCTGAATATGACATAAAAAATACTGACTTGTATCAATTTATCAATCAGTGGTATGGAGTACCTTATAAATACGCAGGAAAAGATAAAAAAGGCATTGATTGTTCAGGATTAACCGCTATGCTCTACCAACAGGTTTATCATGTTACAATCACTCCATCTACAAAAGCCCTCATCAATGAAGTAAAAAAAATTAAAACATCCGATTTGAAAGAAGGAGATTTAGTTTTTTTTAATATCAAATCTTCAACGGCTAGTCATGTAGGTGTTTATTTGCAAAATCAAAAATTTGTTCACGCATCCTCTTCCAAAGGTGTTATGATTAGTGATTTAAATGAAGCTTATTTTAAAAAATATTTTTATAGTGCGGGAAGGGTCAAATAAATCATAAATAAAATGTTATTGATTTCACTATTAAATACTTACTGTTAAAAACAATTTCCTAAATAAAATATCTGTTTTTTATTTCTAATTAACTTAACAACATGATTAAATTAATGCATAAACTTATTTTATTAAGTATTTTTTTTACGGTGACAGCTTTTGTCATAAACACAAAACCGAAACCTATTGAACCAGATTTTTTAAGAATGGAATCCCGTTGGGTTGATTCGGTTTACAATTCTTTAACTCCAGATCAATGTCTTGCTCAACTATTTATGGTTGCCGCTTATAGCAATAAAGACATGAAGCATGTCCGTGACATAAGAGAACTCATTCAAAAATATAATATTGGTGGACTTATTTTTATGCAAGGAGGTCCACAACGCGAAGCAAAGCTGACTAATTATTACCAGGATTTATCTAAGACACCTTTATTGATTTCAATTGATGGTGAATGGGGATTAGCGATGAGATTGGATAGCACACCCAAATACCCGCGACAAATGACTTTGGGTGCTATACAAAACGATTCCTTGATTTTTAAAATGGGAAAACAAATTGCTAAAGAGTGCAAACGAATGGGTATACATGTAAACTTTGCACCAGTGGCTGACGTCAACAATAATGCATTAAACCCTGTTATTGGGATGCGAAGTTTTGGAGAAAATAAATACAACGTTGCTTCAAAATCGGTGATGTATATGAAAGGACTGCAATCTGAATGTGTGATGGCTAATGGAAAACATTTTCCTGGACACGGAGACACGGATACAGATTCTCATAAGGCATTACCAACAATAACAGCAAGTAAAGAAAGATTGGATTCATTAGAATTATATCCATTTAAACGATTATTTGACGAAGGTTTAAGTAGTATTATGGTGGCGCATTTATTTGTACCAAGCTATGATACAACTAAAAACACCGCCTCTACGCTTTCACCAAAAATAGTAACTGACTTATTAAAACAAAAAATGAATTTTAAAGGGTTAGTTTTTACAGATGCATTGAACATGAAAGGTGTTGCCAGTTTTTATGAACCAGGTATGGTGGATGTAAAAGCACTACTAGCGGGGAATGATGTATTGCTATTTGCAGAAAATGTACCAAAAGCAATTGAACAAATAAAACTTGCTGTAAAACGTGGTGAAATCAGCGACGAAGAGATAGGTGTTCGATGTAAAAAAATTTTAAAAGCTAAATTTTGGTGTGGATTAGACAAAAATCCATTTATTAATTCAAAACACCTTTATGAAGATTTAAATACAAAACAATCCGACGCCTTAAATAAAAAATTAGCAGAGGCTTCTGTTACACTATTGAAAAATGAAGCCAATATTATTCCATTAACTAAAATAGATAGCTTAAAGATACTATGTGTAAGTGTTGGAGAAAAATCAGAAGATTTATTTTCTCAAACAATAAAAAAATATACCTCTTTAGATTTCATTGGGATTAGTCATGATGCCAAACAAAAAGATAGAGATACTTTATTATCAAAACTAAAAAAATACGATTTGATATTACTCCAAATCAATAAAACATCGTATTATCCAAAAAATGATTTTGGTTGTACGAGAGAAAGTATTCAGTTAATTAGTCAAATTATAAATACTAAACCAACCATTAGTTGTTTATATTCTAATCCGTATTTAATTAATAAATTAATTGATTTAGAAAAATCCAAAGCAGTCTTAGAAGTTTATGAAAATAATAAATTCAGTCAAAAAGCTGCCGCAGAAGCAATCATTGGTGCAATTGTAGTCAATGGAAAGTTACCTGTATCAACTAATTTATTTAAATTAGAAACGGGTATTGAACTTACTGAAAAAACAAGAATACAATATGTAAATCCCGAAGACATAGGCATTTACTCACGCAAACTTGAAGAAATAGATTCATTAGCATATTTAGGCATAAAAGAAAAAGCATTCCCTGGATGTCAAATAATTGCCTTAAAAGATGGTAAGGTTTTTTATCAGAAAAATTTCGGAAAACAAACATACGATGTTAAATCTGAAAAAATAGATAACAACACTATTTATGATTTAGCGTCATTAACAAAGATACTTTCTTCATCATTAGCGTTAATGAAATTGAACGAACAAAAGCAATTTGATTATAACGCAAACTTAAGTTATTATTTTCCTGAACTGCATAAAACTAATAAATCAGATTTAAACTATAAAGAGATTCTAACACATCAGTCTGGCTTATCGCCTTGGATTCCGTTTTGGCAAAAAACAATAGACAAAAAACATAATTACAAAGAAGGTTATTACAGCGAGGTACAATCCGATAAATTTCCAACACAAGTTGCAAAGAATTTATATGTTGTAAAAGATTTTAATGATTCTATTTACCAACAAATCATCACAAGTAAACTAGAAGAAACTGGTAAATATGTTTATAGTGATATCGGCTATTATTTTTCAAAAATATTAATAGAACGCCTAACTAAAAAAACATTAAACAACTACGTGCAAAATACATTTTACAAACCAATGCATTTAGGCCTTACCTATTTGCCACTTCAAACCTATCCAGCAAACATCATAGCGCCAACCGAGTTAGATAAAAATTTTCGTAAACAGCAAATTAGAGGTTATGTTCACGATCAAGGAGCTGCATTACTAGGAGGTGTTGCAGGACATGCCGGTTTATTTGGAAACTCAACCGATGTAGCTATTATTATGCAAATGCTTTTAAATAAAGGAGAATATGGAGGTATTCATTTTTTAAATGCAGATGTAATCAATCAATTTACTAGTCCTCAATACACAACAAATAGACGAGGATTGTGTTTTGATAAGCCTGAGTTTGATGATAAAA
>CANLAV010000092.1 GCA_947487905.1 Bacteroidota bacterium
AATGCAAGTGGTGGCGTGCTTTACACTTGGTCACCAAATGTAGGATTATCCAATCCAACTATATCAAATCCACTTTGCTACGTAAGTACAACAACTATTTATACTGTAACCATTAGTTCTATTTTAGGAACAGATACCTGTAGGAGTAATTTAACGACTACTGTCACAGTTTTCCCGTTTACATATAGCTCAACATCAATTACAATAATGCCAAGCACTATAACGTTAGGTCAAACAGGAACACTCACCTTAAGTGGCTTTACTTACACAGGTACAGTTTCCATTTACCCTAATATACCGCTCACTAATTTAGGTAATAACCAATATGCTTTTCAACCAACCCATTCAGGTGAATATCTTATAAGTTTTACAGATGCCAATGGCTGCAAACACGAATTAAAAACAATTTATATTGAAATCATAACAGACAATTGTTCGGAAAATACTGTGTATTTGCCTACTGCATTTACCCCGAATGGTGATGGCAATAACGATGTCTTATTCATACGAAGTAATTTTATAACAGAAGTTTATTTAAGTATTTATGACCGTTGGGGAGAAAAAATTTTTGAAACCAACGATATTAAAAAAGGTTGGGATGGTTATTATAAAGGAAAAAAATTAGACCAAGGTGTATATGGTTATTATATGAATTTCAAGTGTAATAACGGACAAGAATCATTTAAAAAAGGAAATATCACCTTAATGAATTAAAATGATTTTAAAATGTAAAACATACCTTATTCATTATAAAACTATTTGTTTAATAGGCTTGCTCTGTTGTAGTTTAATCAAAAATAGTGAGGCTCAAGACATCCATTTCTCAAACTGGAATATGTCACCAATTAATTTAAATTCAGCAAATACAGGCATGTTTGATGGTGATGGACGCTTCATTATGAATTATCGTAATCAATGGAAAAGTGTGCAAGTGCCTTACAATTCATTTAGTTTTGGGGCAGATTATAATCTGCAAAAATCATACATAAAAAAAACAAATGAAGCTATTGGTATCATTTTTAATCATGATGTGGCAGGAGATGGTAATTATAAAATCAATGAACTAAAAATTCCCATAAATCACAAACTAACTTTCAAAAAAGATTCTGGACTGCTTATTGGAATTGGTCTAATAGCTGGTATTAGCAATATTAGTGTAGACGTAAGTAAATTGTCATTTGACAAACAATGGGATGGAGATGCTTACAATGCAGGATTATCAAACGGAGAAGTATTTCCCAAGCAGTCGAAAACATATGCTGATTTAGGATTAGGGATTGTTTTACAAAAAAAAATAACACAAAATTTTTCAGCAACAATAGGTTACTCTATGAATCATTTCAATAAACCAACCATTTCGTTTTACAATACAAGCAATATTAAACTAAGAATAAAACATAGTGAATCCATCGTTTTGAAATATAGTTTTTCTAATATCTCAACCCTTCAGTTTGAATATTATGCTAACCAGCAACAAAAATTTAAAGAAAATGTCATTGGTTTATCATACTATAATACGATTGAACCAAAAACAAATACAACTATCAATGCGGGTGTTTTAACGCGAATAGGCGATGCGGTTATTACCACACTAGGCTTACAACATAATAGTATGCGATTACAGTTTTCTTACGACTACAATTATTCTAAATTTAAACGTGCAACAAATGGTAGAGGCGCATTTGAAATGTCGTTTATATATATCTATTCAAAAACAAAATTATTTGTTCCTAAAACGCGGGTCTGTCCCATATATATGTGAGTATGAAATTAAATTATAAATTAATTTATATTTTCTTGATGTGTTTGTTTCTAAATCTCGAAAGCAAATCACAAATTAAACAGCTGTTAAATCAAGGCGTTGAAGCTAATGAAGTAAAGGATTTCTCATCTGCAGCACAAATATATAATCAAATTATTTTAATCGATTCGTCAAAAATTGAATACCAATTATTATTTGCCGATGCTTCACGCTTAAACTATGACAACGAAACAGCCTTGCATTGGTATCAAAAAATATACAAAAAAGATAACGGAAAAACTTACAAAGAAGTTCCATTTTATATGGCTACACTTTTGAAAAATACTGGCAAATACAAAGAGGCAAAAAAATATTTTGATAAGTACTATAAAAAAAATAAAAGTTCGAAAGATGGCTTTAAAAAGCAATTGTGTTTAAAAGCTTTACAAGAAATAGATGCCTGTGAATTAGCTCAAATTATTATAAAAAATCCAGTTGAAGCAACTATTTTGCATTTAGATAGTGCGGTAAATAGTAAAGTTAGCGAATATGCTCCTTATGAAGTTGATACTTTTTTATATTTTTCGTCCTTGCGAGATAAATCAGAAACAGATGAAAGAGGCGTTGGTTATAACAAACTATACACCTCCAAAAAAATAAATAATAAACATCAGAAGGCGACTGAATTAGATAGCTTATTTAACAAGGAAGGAATACATAATGCGAACACGTGCTTTAATAACGATTTTACAAAAATAATTGTAACACGCTGCAAGGCTTTAAATAAGTCGCAATATACCTGCGAGATGTATGAATCTAATTATTTAAATAATACTTGGACAGAATTAAAGAAATTACCATCGCCAATTAATATAGATGGAATTAATTCAACTCATCCTAACATTGGCAAAATAAACAATAAGGATGTTTTATTATTTTCAAGTAACCGACAGGGAGGTGAAGGTGGCATGGATATTTGGTATAGTTTTATAAACGCAGATGGAACTTATGGAAAGCCTATAAATGCTGGCAAAAAAATAAACACCATAGAAGATGAAATCACGCCATTTTATGTAAAAGAAATAAATACACTTTACTTTAGTAGCACTTGGCACAAGGGATTGGGTAATTTTGATATTTTTAAATCTGAGTTTAATGTCAATGAATTTACCGAACCAAAAAACGTTGGCTATCCAATTAACAGCAGTTATAACGATATTTATTACAGCGTCAATTCAAAAAAAGATAAAGCCTATATTTCATCCAATCGTATTGGGTCGTTTTTTGAAGACAAACCAAGTTGTTGCAATGATATTTATTCTTTTTCAATAGCACCTTTAACAGAGCCCATTAAACCTATTGACACAACCGAATTACTCATAAATCAGATGAAAGTATTATGCCCATTAACACTGTACTTTCACAATGATGAGCCAGAGCCAAAAACAAAAGTGATTGTAACAAAAAAGAATTATAAAAAAACATACGACGATTATACGCTACTAAAAAATAAATATATTTCAGAATACACAAAAGGTAATGTAGGTGAACAAAAAGAATATTCAGAAAATAGAATTTTAAACTTTTTTGAAGACAGTTTAGATGCAGGAATGCAGGATTTGGATAAGTTTGCAAGCTTACTCGAATCTGTTTTAAAAAGAAATGAAAAAGTGAAAATAACAATGAAAGGTTTTTGTAGTCCGCTTGCAAGCACAGATTATAATGTAAATTTAGCAAAACGTCGCATCAGTAGTTTGCAAAATTATTTTATAGAATATAAAGATGGTATGTTCTTAAAATACATTAACAACACTCATGAAGCTGAAGGCAGAATCGAATTTTTTAATGAAGATATTGGAGAACTGCCAGTTAGCGATGTTAGTGATGACGTAAACGATATTAAAAATTCCGTTTATAGTCCTTCAGCAGCAAGTGAACGAAAAATACAGATTATTGCAATCAGTTTTTTACGTTAAAAATTGATGCGAGAGAAATTAATCTATCGTTGCTATAACTTTTAATTCAATAGCAATTGGTGTTGGCAAACAGTTGATTTCAATAGTAGTTCGACAAGGAGGATTTTCTGAAAAATACTCTGCCCATAACTTATTATACGTTTTAAAATCGTCTTTCATGTTAGTTAAAAAAACTTGAACATCAACAATTTTATCCCAACTACTTCCAGAGTCTTCCAAAATGTATTTAATATTTCTAAAAACACTGTGACACTGGGTTTCAATATCATAAGAAATAATAGCTCCATATTCATCTAACTCTACGCCAGGAATTTTTTTTGTTCCTCTTTCACGAGGGCCAACACCACTTAAAAATAATAAATTACCAACGCGACGTGCGTGCGGATATAAACCAACTGGTTCGGGGGCTTTAGAAGATTCGATAGAATTGTTCATGCAATAATTATTTAATGTTATGTTCTTTTTATTTAAATGAATTCCAACCTTGTGCAATAATTGGATGTGACGTACCTGCTTTTGCAACTAAATTTGTTCCGCTCGATTTAGCCGTAATATGGCCTATCACCGTAAAATCAGGAACATTTTTTACTTTATCATAATCACTCATAGGAATTGTGAAAAGCAATTCATAATCTTCTCCGCCACTTAACGCGCAAACCGTTGGATCTAAATCAAAATCACGAGCGCGGTCAAATGTTTGTGGATCAATGGGTATTTTTTCTTCATACAACTCGCAACCAACTTCCGATTGTGTACAAATATGGATGATTTCAGAAGCTAAACCATCGCTTACATCGATCATACTTGTTGGAGTAACTTGTAATGTTTTTAATAATTCTATAATATCAACACGCGGTTCAGGCTTTAACTGTCTTTCTAAAATGTAATCATTCCCAACTAAATCAGGTTGAATATTTGGATTATCTTTAAATACAAATTTTTCTCTTTCCAATATTTGTAACCCCATATAAGCGCCACCTAAATCACCGCTCACGCAAATTAAGTCTTTTTCTTTAGCACCATTACGATACACAATATCACTTTTATTTGCTTCACCTATTGCCGTAATACTAATAATTAAACCGCTTGGTGATGTAGTTGTATCGCCACCAACTAAATCAATATTATATTTTTGACACGCAAATAAAATACCTTCATAAAGTTCTTCTAATGCTTCCACCGAAAAACGATTTGATGCTGCAACGCCCACTGTTATTTGTTTTGGTGTTGCATTCATAGCACAAATGTCACTTAAGTTTACAGATACGGCTTTATATCCTAAATGTTTTAATGGCACATAACTTAAATCGAAATGAACACCTTCAATCAACATATCAGTTGAAACAACCATATGCTTCTCTATCTCGTATTTTATAACAGCTGCGTCATCCCCAATTCCTTTGACTGTAGACGAATTATAAATTTCGACGTGTTGAGTTAAATGATTAATTAACCCAAATTCTCCAATAGACGTTAATTCTGTTCTCTCTTTATTTTCTAACATAATTTTATTTTATTAAACGCCCTTAAATATTATTCTTCAGTGAGCTCTGCAATTCTATTTTAATTTAATACAAACATTTTTCGGTTCAGTAAAAAAATCTAATGCTTCAAAACCACCTTCACGACCAACACCCGAAGATTTTACACCGCCAAATGGCGTTCGTAAATCACGCAATAACCAACAATTGATCCATACAATTCCTGTATGTAAATTCATAGCTACTCTATTTGCTTTGGTAACATCTTGAGTCCATACAGTAGAAGCTAAACCATACTGCGTTGAATTAGCATACATCATCACTTCTTCTTCTGTTTCAAATGGAGTAATGGTTACAACGGGTCCAAAAATCTCTTCTTGATTTGTTCGGCAATTATAGGCTAATCCTTCTATAATTGTAGGTTCTAAATAATACCCATTTTCAAATTCACCCGACATCTGAAATTGTTTTCCACCACATAATACTGTACCACCTTCTTGTTTTGCCAATTCAACATAAGAAAGAATTTTTTCCATATGCGATTTTGAAACAACAGCTCCAATTCTTGTGGAATCAGCCATTGGAGAACCAATAACCATTGCTTTAGTTTTAGCGACAAAATCATTTTTGAATTTTTCGTAAATAGATTTCTCAACAAAAATACGTGAACCACATAAACAAATTTGTCCTTGATTCGCGAATGAAGAATTCATGGTGGTAGAAAGCATTTTATCATAATCGCAATCAGCAAAAATGATATTAGGATTTTTCCCCCCTAACTCTAGGGATAATTTTTTGAACATAGGCGCGGCCACACTTGCGATGTTTGCTCCAGTAACTGTTCCGCCTGTAAAAGAAATTAATGGAACTTGTTTGCTTGAAACAATGGCGCTACCCACTTTATGTCCAAATCCATGAACAATATTTAATACGCCTTTTGGCAAACCCGCTTTGATACAAATTTCTGAAAGCAAAAAAGCTGTCATTGGTGTAATTTCTGAGGGCTTTGCCACAACGGTGCATCCAGCAGCTAAGGCTGGAGCTATTTTCCATGAAAATAAATACAAAGGTAAATTCCAAGGAGAAATACAACCAGCAACTCCAACAGGCTGACGAAGTGTATAATTAATGGCGGTATCTTCCATACTATGTGCATGAGAAGCATAATGCAAAATACCTGTTCCATAAAAATGAAAGTTAGAGGCAGCTCTCGGAATGTCAACAGATTTAGCTAAACTCAAAGGTTTACCATTATCCAAACTTTCGGCAACAGCTAACTCGTGCAGATTCTCTTCAATTAATGATGCTATTTTTAATAAATAGTTTGAACGAATGTCTTTTGGTGTGATACTCCACGTTTTGAAAGCTTCATTTGCCGCTTGTATAGCAAGTTCTGCATCGCGTTCATCACTATCAGGAATATGTGAATAAACAACACCACGTGAAGGATCATAATTATCAATATACTGATTGGAAATAGGTTCAACCAATTCTCCGTTAATGTAATTTTTAAGTTTCAACATGTTTACTTTTTGAGAAGACTAATTTAAGAAAAAATAAAGAAACAAAACGACATTGAAAACTCTACTTTTATTCTTGCAAATATTCGTATTTTTATAAAAGGAATGAAACATTTACATTATATATTTTTTTTCATAGGATTATGCGGAATCTGTTCTGCTCAAGACATCCTTTACACTGCATATGGAACTAAACTAAAAAGCAAAGTTTTAGAGATTAATGCAGAAGAAATTAAATACAAGTCATTTTCAAACCCTGAAGGCCCAACTTATGTGATTGCAAAATCAGACATTATTTTTATTCAATATGCCAACGGAACGAGTGAAATACTAAATTACAATCCGAAATCATTTGAGCCAAATTTAAATACGACCATTACACCAACATCAAAAAATAAATTAACGCCCAAAGTAAAAACGACAAATTTAAGGTACATGAATAACCATTTGATTTCAATCAATGCCTTAGGACTAGCAAATGGTGATGTAACTATTATTTATGATCATGAACTCTTTAAATCAAAATTAGCTGTTTCCGTTTTAGGAAGCATTAATTTTAATTCGCGCATGAATGCAATCAACATGTATATCAATGAAACAAAAGTAAATGCAAAAAAAAATTATGATGTTGGTTTTGGAATAAATTATATGCCAAATAATGTAAAAAAAGTTCAATACTTCGTGGGCTTTTTGGGAAAATACATGAGTTATAATTACAAAGAAGTGATTGATACGAGTAATAATCAAAAAATATTTACAAGCGCCTCAGCCAACCAAATTGCACTCATGGTAACTAATGGATGGCTATTTAGAATTTCACCATTTTTCAACTTTAAAATTTTTGCTTCCATAGGCAAACAAATTAATTCAACAAGTTTAGAAAGAATAGAAAAAAACGGAGATAAAACTAATTTTAGTAATAGCCCGAAAATGTATTTAGGATACTGTTTCGGTTATCGCTTTTAAAACATGAAGAAATTAAAAAGATATAGCACCATTCTAATGCTTCTGATTTTAGGCATACAAACCCATGCTCAAGATAAGTTGTTCTTAAAAAATAATACCATTATTATTTGTAAATCACTTATACTTTTAAAAAATTCTATTATTTACAAAGACACTTTGAAAAATAGCGATACTCAAAATATACTAAAAAAAGATGCCCTTATGGCAGAATTTAAAAACGGTGAAATTTATATTTTCGGTTCAGCAAATTCATTTTTAATGGGGGGAGAAACTACTGCAAATTCAATTCATTCAGACGATAAAGAGAATAGAATAATGGAATGGGAAGAAAAAGAAAAACAATTTCCAAATGGAATTTTAGGATTTTATCCGGTGCAAATTTTTGCTGGCAGATTTACTGTTTCCTACGAAAAGTTAACTTCAAATAAAACTCTTGGCATATTATTCCCAGTAAGTTTAACCTATGATATGTTAGCAAATTCTACACCAAGTTCTTCTAGCTCATCAACAACATCATCCACTTCCACACCAGAAAAAAAAGGTGTTGGCATTATTAGTGGCGTTGATGTAAATTATTATTATTCTGTAAAACCTGCTTTAAAATACTTTTTTGGCCCAAAAGTAAGGTACGGAACTGCCATGACACTGGGCGGTATAGAATATATGTCTTTTCAAATACAAAATGGCTTAATGAAAAGTAGAGGGAAACTATTTACTCATACGTTTTCGGTTGGATTTGGATTTTTTAAATTATCTCAAAAATACGCTAACTATCCTGGCTATGAAGCCAATCAAGTCTATCCAACAGGATCATTAACTTGGCGATTAGGATTTAGGTTATAACGTTTTTCGTAGCCCGAATTTCCCTGCAAACCACCCGAATGAATCATTAATATTTTATCCGTTTCTTCCGGTTCATTTTTATCAATCAAATCGAAAACAGCATAAAATAATTTTGTTGTATAAATATAATCTAACGGTATATCGTATGTACATTCAAACCACGACTTAAAATTTAATAAGGCTTCTGTGTGTTTGGCATAACCACCAAAATGATACTTATTAAGAATTACTGCATTCTTTTTATTAGTTATGGCATCAAACTTCAACACATTAATTCCAACTAATTTTTGTTTTGTGTCTAATGAATTAGCGATGCCATTAAAGGTCGTTTGTGTTCCACAAGCACAATATATTTTATTGTAATGCAATGTTTCTTTTGATAATATTTCTTTGCAGCCTTTTTCTCCTAATTCATTATCGCCACCTTCAGGCACACAATAACTAGTTGGATACTTTATTGCTAACTCGTTTAAATAGTCATCAGTCCGCTTACGTTTATATTCTTCTCTACTAATAGGAATAATATTCATTCCATTTTTTTTTGCTAAAGCAAGCGTTTGATTGTCTTCTGTAATGTCTTCTCCGCGGATAATCCCTATACTCTTTACGCCAGCTATGTTACAGGCAAAAGCTGTTGCTGCAATATGATTAGAATAAGCTCCGCCAAAGGTAAGTATCGTGTCTTTATGTTCTGCT
>CANLAV010000093.1 GCA_947487905.1 Bacteroidota bacterium
ACTAAGGAAGACGAGCGCAAAGTGATTGCAGCCAATATTTCGAGAGAAGGCATGCCAAAAGCAAACATTGTTTTAAAACCAGAAGATATTTTAAATGCGCGTAACGTTGTGAAAGATGTTTACATGGACGAAAAAATTGAACGCTATATTGTTGATATTGTTTTTGCCACACGTTTTCCAAAAGATTATAAATTAGAAAAATTTGCACCCTTAATCTCTTATGGAGGTTCGCCACGTGCTAGTATTAATTTAGCATTGGCTGCAAAGGCTTATGCATTTATCAAACGCAGAGGGTATGTTATTCCTGAAGACGTTCGTGCTGTTTGTTTAGATGTCATGCGTCATCGTATTGGTTTAACTTACGAAGCAGAAGCCGAAAACATAACAACAGAACATATCATTCATGAATTGTTAAACGCTGTTGAAGTGCCGTAACAGTTTTTAGTTGTTAGAGTCACGTTTTTTGAAAATAAAAACTAACTATTTACACAAAAAATATATTACTAAAAACTAATAACAATAAACTAATAACTTCCAAAATTGGAAACCGCCGAATTACTAAAAAAAGTAAGAAAAATAGAAATTAAAACCAAAGGGTTGAGTAATCAGATTTTTTCTGGTGAATACCACTCTGCGTTTAAAGGGCGAGGTATGGCTTTTAGTGAAGTGCGCGAATACACACCAGGTGATGATGTTAGAACAATTGATTGGAATGTGACAGCTCGCTTAAGAACACCTTACGTTAAAGTATTTGAAGAGGAACGCGAATTAAGTGTGATGATTTTAGTAGATGTGAGTGCCAGTGGGAAATTTGGAACACACAAACAATTTAAAAAAGATTTAATTACTGAATTGTGCGCCGTGATTGCGTTTTCAGCATCACAAAATAATGATAAAATTGGCGTTATATTTTTTAGTGATAAAATCGAAAAATTTATTCCACCCAAAAAAGGTAAATCCCATATTTTAAGAATCATTAGAGAGCTTATTAATAGTGAGCCACAGCAAACAGGAACGAATATTGAATTGGCGTTGAAATACTTGACCAATATTATCAAAAAGAAAAGCGTTTGTTTTTTAATTTCTGATTTCTACGACCAGCATTCGTTTTCTGATGCGATGAAAATTGCTAATAGGAAACATGATTTAGTGGCCTTAAGAATTAACGACCAGTTTGAAAACATATTGCCTGATGTTGGATTAGTTAAACTAAAAGATAATGAAACTGGGAAAACTATGTGGGTTGATACAAGCAGTAAACACTTTCAAACACAACAAAAAGTAAATCATTTAAAATTTGAAGCTGAACTTAAAAATACATTTAATAAAAGTGGTGTTGATTTTGCAACCATTTTTACGCACGAAGGCTATATAAAACCTTTAATGAATTTATTTAAAAAGAGATAAACAATTTGATAATTTGATGATGAGTCAATTAGACAATTTATAAATATGAATGCAAAGGAAAATATATTTAATTTAAAAATTTTAAGCCGAATAATCTTATTCAGTCTTATATCTTGTATCTTAAATCTTTCATCTTCCTTTGCTCAAGTTGAAGTTCATGCTGTTTTAGATACTAACGTGTTGCGTATTGGTGAACAAACGCGTTTGGATATTTACTTTAACTACAATGCCAAGCAAGAAAAAAATATATCTATTGAATGGCCAAGTTTTGAAGATACCATCATCAAACAAATTGAAGTGTTGAGTGTCACTAAAATAGACACTACATTTCCTGATAAAAATAATCCAGATATCATTCAACAGCATTTACAACTTTTAATTACCTCTTTCGATTCGGGTTATTACGCTATTCCGAGTTTTAAGTTTATCATTAATAAAGACACTGTCAATCCTAAATTAACAGAATTATTGATGCTTGAAGTGCGCTCTGTTCCAACAGATACATCGATTGCTAAAGTCAAAGATATTAAAGCACCATTTGACGAGCCATTTGATTGGCGTTGGTATTTACCTTATGCGTATTGGAGTTTAGCCATTTTGGTTGTAATGATTATTTTAATTTTAATTATTAAAAAATTAACGAAAGCTAAACCAATAGAAGTTGTGGAAAATAAACCAAACATTCCAGCACATCTATTAGCACTCCAAACTTTAGAAAAAATAAAAGCAGAAGCTATTTGGAAAGAGAATAAAACCAAAGAATATTATACTTCCATTGCAGATACCATTCGTTTGTACATTGAAGAACGATTTAAAATTAACGCATTAGAATTAACTTCGGATGAAATCATTAAAGTATTTAAATCTCAGGTAGTTGATAGTGAAAGTAAAGCTAAATTGAATCAAATATTAACCTTATCGGATTTTGTAAAGTTTGCCAAACAAATACCAATTGAAGCAGAACATACATTAACATTAAACAATGCATTTGATTTTGTGAATGGAACTAAGAGGGAAGAAGATATAAAAGTTGTTGGATCTTAGTTATTAGTTGTTAGAATTACGGTTAAAAAAAGATGGACGAAGAAAAATAAGGATAAGAAGAAATTAAATGTTCAAAATATAATTCAATAGAGAATAAATCAAAATAAATTGACAAACAACATAAAACAAATAACTCACAACTATTTTAATGCTTAATTATTATAACGACATACAATTTGCAGAAAAACAATGGTTTTGGTTATTCGCAATCATACCAATGTTGTTGGCGTGGTATTTATTTAAATTAAAAACCTTTGAAGGAGAAATAAACTATTCAAGTTTTAATTTATTTACCGGAATCAAATCTTCCTTAAAAGCAAAATTCAGACATGTTTTATTTTTATTGAGATTAGTGGCATTATCATGTTTAATATTAGCCATTGCTCGTCCACAAAGCAGAAGCAGTTGGAAAGATGTAAAGACGGAAGGAATTGATATTGTGGTTAGTTTAGACGTTTCATTATCAATGCTTGCAAAAGATTTTAAGCCTAATCGTTTAGAAGTGGCTAAAGAAGTATTAGGCGATTTTATTGATGCGCGACCAAATGATAAAATTGGTTTAGTTGTATTCAGTGGTGAGGCATTCACACAATGTCCATTAACAACGGATCATAAAATTATTAAAAATATGTTTGGCGATATAAAAGCCGGCATGCTAGATCAGGGAACTGCCATTGGATTAGGATTAGCAGATGGTGTTGCGCGCGTAAAAGACAGTAAAGCAAAAAGCAAAGTTGTTATTTTAATTTCAGATGGTGTAAGTAATGTGGGGGAAATTGCACCACTAACGGCTGCGGATATTGCAAAAACATTTGGGGTGAGGGTATATTGCATTGGAGTAGGTAGTAAAGGAAAAGCATTGCAGCCAGTGGCCTTGTATCCAAATGGAGAAATGGAATACGATTATGTAGATGTGGACATCGATGATGCTACAATGACGCAAATCAGTGAGATGACAGGTGGAAAATATTTTAGAGCAACCGATCGTGAGAGTTTAGAAAAAACATACAAAGAGATTGATTTGTTAGAAAAAACGATTATTAGTGAAAAGAATTTTAGTAATAAATCAGAACACTTTTTACCATTTGCCCTAGCAGCAGCCATTTGTTTACTCTTAGAATTTTTATTGAAACGATTTGTTTTTAAAGCCATTCCATAATGTATAAATTTGAAAATACCATATTCTTTTATGCCTTTGGCTTATTGCCTGTATTCCTTGCTATTTTTATATGGTATTGTTATCGAGCAAAAAAGAATTTTAAAAAATTAGGTGAATTAGGATTAATTGAGCAATTAGTAACCGAGGTATCTAAAACTAAAAAAACAAGTAAATTCATTTTATTCTTATTTAGTTTTTCGTTTTTAATTTTAGGTTTATGTAATTTGCAAACGGGTTCTAAAATGCAAGAGGTCAAACGGGAAGGTTCTGATATCATGATTTGCTTGGATGTTTCAAATAGTATGTTGGCCCAAGATTTATCACCAAATCGATTGGAAAGAGCCAAAATGGCCATCGAAAACATGATTGATAAATTGCAAGGCGATCGCTTAGGGATTATTGTTTTCGCAGGGGAAGCATATGTTCAATTACCTATTACAACCGATTACAGCTCTGCTAAATTGTTTTTAGAAAGCATTAATACTAAAATTATTCCAACACAGGGTACAAATATTGCAGATGCAATAAATCAAGCCGTAGAAAGTTTTGGTAAAGATGAAGGGAAAAATAAAGCCATCGTTATTATTACGGATGGCGAAAACAATGAAGAAGATAAAGAAAGCGCTGTATCAGCTGCAGAAGAAGCATCCAAGAAAAATATGGTCATTCATACCATTGGTGTAGGTTCTGCAGAAGGTGTTCCAATTCCCAATATAATTGATGGTTACGCTGCTGGTTACAAAAAAGATAATGCAGGAAATACCATCGTGACAAAATTAGATGCTAAAATATTACAAGAAATCGCAGAAACAACAAAAGGTGTTTATGTTCAAGCGAGTAGTTCAGATGTAGGTTTAGATGCTATACTCACTAAAATTGGAGAGTTAGATAAAAAAGAAATGGAAAGTAAAATGTACAGCGATTATGAAGATCAATTTCAGATTTTCTTACTGGCAGCCTTTTTATTTTTAGTTATTGAAACATGTATATCTGAACGAGTAAGTCAATTATGGAAAAAATTAAATGTATTTAAAACTCCTCATGCCTAATTTAAGAATATATCATATAATATTGTTTTTAGTTTTATCTTTTTGTAGTATGTCGCAAACAGAAAAAATGACATTAAGAAAAGGAAACGACGCTTATCATGGTGGCAAACCAGTAGAGGCTACTAACTATTTTTCTAAATCATTAAAAGAAAAACCAGATTATTATAAAGCGAATTTCAATTTAGGTGATGCCTTATACAAAACAGCAGAAGGTATTAGTGCTGGTAAAATTCCAACTCCTAATAAACAAATGACAAAAGATTCGGCTGCAAATTTAGTTTATGATCAGGCAGCCCAACAGTTTGAAGTAGTTGCTAAATCTGTTTCAAATGCAGATACGATTCAGAAAGCATGGCATAACTATGGAAACGCAAAATTGAAGCAAAAAAGTTTTGAAGATGCTATTTTAGGGTATAAAAAATCCTTAAAACTAAATCCTAACGATGAAGATACGCGTTATAATTTAGCTTACGCACAGCGAGAATTAAAAAAGCAACAAGATCAACAAAAGAAAAACGATAAAAATAAGGATAAGAATAAAGATCAGAAAAAGGATGGAGATAAGCCTGAAAATAAAAAAGATAAGGAAAATAAGGATAAGGGCAACAATAAAAATGATGAACAAAAAGAACCATATCAACAACCTCAAATGAGCAAAGAACAAGCTGAAAAGATGTTGAATGCGTTAAAAAATTCCGAACGAAAAATGCAATCACTTCGAAAGAAAAAAGGAGATCCTGGTCAAAAAATAAAAGTTGAAAAAGATTGGTAAAAATTAGTTTTAAGTTATTAGTTAAACAAAATAGTGAATACAAAAAATAAAATATTCTTTTTAATCTTATTGCAATTTACGCTTTGTAAGTTGGGGTTATTTGCACAAACACCTTCGTTTATTGCTCAGGTTAGCAAAAATAAAGTTGCGGTTAATGAAATTTTCACCGTTTCATTTACACTAAATGGCAGTGGTAGCAACCTAGTATATCCAAGTTTTAAAGGATTTGATATATATTCAGGTCCAAACCAAAGCCAAAGTGTGAGTATGGTAAACGGAAATGTTTCGCAATCCACAACACTATCATTATACATTTTAGCAAAAGCAGAAGGTAGATATACTATTGGCTCAGCAAGTGTGATGTCTGGAAATCAAAAATTAGAAACTAAACCAATTGTGATTGATGTAGTAAAAGGTAATCCACAAGCACAGCAACAAAATCAATCACAACAGCAAGGTTCTGGCAAAGAAAAAAGTCAATATGCTAGCGAATTAAGTCAAGATGATTTGTTTGTAAGAACTTTTTTAAGCAAGACAAAATGTTACTTAGGAGAACAAATTACCATTACTCAAAAAGTATATTCAAGGGTGGATTTGCGTGGATTTCAAAATGTAAAATTTCCTCCTTATAATGGTTTTTGGGCTCAGCAAGAAAACAGCAATCAGCAAATAAATTTAAAGCAAGAAAATGTAAATGGAGTCAATTATTATGTTGCTGATTATAATAAGGTTTACTTATTTCCTCAGCGTGTTGGAAATATTACGATTGACCCAGTTGAACTTGAGTGCATTGTAAGACGTCAAACGAAAAGGCAACCACGTAATATTTTTGAGCAATTTTTTGGCGCTGGAGGTTATGAAGATGTTGCTGTTAAAGTAAAAAGTAAACCTGTCAAAGTAGATGTAATTGATTTACCAACTGAAAATAAACCAGCCGACTTTACTGGGGCTGTTGGTGATTTTAGTTTTAAAGTGGATATCAGCAAAAATCAAGTAAAAGCAAATGATGCAGTCAATTTGAAATTTACCATCAGTGGAACTGGAAATATCAAATTAGTAGAGCCTATGAATTTGAATCTACCTGAGAGTTTTGAAAGTTATGATCCTAAAATAAACGAATCCATTAAAACCATTGGATGTGTAAGCGGTAGCAAAACATATGATTATTTGATTATCCCAAGAGAAAAAGGAACTTTCACGTTGAGCAATTTAGGTTTTAGTTATTTTGATGTCACTAAAAAGAAATACATATCTATTCCTTCACCTGAAATTACCTTACAAGTTTTAGAAGGAGATGGAACCAATGCACAAATCATTTCATCTAACAAAAAAGAAATAAAAGAAACAGAAAATGATTTACGTTATATTAAGATAGGTGATTTAAATTTGAAACATAAAGCAGATGAATTTTTCTCATCAATAACTCATTATTTGTTTTTACTAATCCCTTTGATAGGCTTTATCTTTGCTGTTGTTTTTAAGAAAAATCAAATAAAAACAAATAGTAATTTGAAATTAGTAAAAGAGCGAAAAGCTGCTAAATTGGCTAAAAAACAATTGTCTATCGCTGAAAAGCATTTACATTTAAATAATAAAGATTTATTTTTTAATGAAGTGTTAAATGCATTAAATAAATATGTTGGCGATAAATTTAATATGACAGTTTTAGATTTATCTAAAGAAAATATTTCAGATATGTTATTATCAAAACAAGTGAATGAACAAACTATTCAACAACTGCTTGAAACACTCAATACGTGTGAATATGCAAAATATGCTCCAAGTTCTGTAACTGGAGATTTAAATAAAGTTTACATGGATACTTTAGAATTAATTTCACAGATTGAAGAACAAATTAAAAGCTAAAATAAAAATGAATCCTTTTAAAAATTTAAATACAAAAATAGTGAAGTTAGTATTACTGTTAATTGCTGTGTCTGCTAAAGTGTTTGCACAAGGAGAAACTTATGAATCAGCTGTAAAACTTTATTCACAAAAGAAATTCAACGAGGCTATTTCTATTTACGAGCAAATTTTATCAAAAAATAAAGAATCAGATAAACTCTATTTTAATTTAGGTAACTGTTATTTAAAGACAAATCAGCTAGGAAAAGCAATTTACAACTATGAATTAGCCGCCAAATTAAATCCGAAAGATGACGACATAAAAGTAAATTTAAATATTGCAAACAGTAAAACCATTGATAAAATAGACAATAAGGAAAACTATTTTATTGGAGAGCTTAAATCAAGTATTGCCAAATACTATTCAACGACAAGTTTAGCATGGATTAGTATTTTTAGTTTAATCATATCCTTATCTTTATTGCTTTTATTTATCTTCTCAAAATCCGTACTTTTAAAAAGAGGAGGTTTTATAGCAAGCATTTTGAGTTTTTGTGTATTTGTTTGTGCGATGTTATTAGGTTATTTCTCTCTCAATTTAAAGAAACAAACTCATTTTGCTATCATTTTATCACATGAAATAAAAATACATGCAGAACCTAATGATTTGTCTGGTAGTAAGTTCAGTCTTCATGAAGGAACTAAAGTTTCTGTATTAAACCAAACGGATAAATGGCTTAATATTAAGTTAGAAAACGGAAACGAAGGTTGGGTAAAATCTAATTCTGTTGGATTATTTTAACTAATCCAAGGTATCTTGTTATTCTTAAGTAAATTTTTTCAAAAAAAGTTTGGATATCCAATAAAAACATTATTTTTGAATCAAATTAGAACTAACTTATTTATGAACATTCACGAATATCAAGGAAAGAGTATATTAAAAAGTTTTGGCGTAGCCATTCAAGAAGGAATTGTGGCGGAAACGCCTGAACAAGCTGTAGAAGCTGCTAAACAAGTTATGGAAACATACAAGTGCGGCGGTGTAGTTGTTAAAGCACAAATACACGCAGGTGGTCGTGGAAAAGGGGGAGGCGTAAAGTTTGCACCAAATTTAGAAAAAGTAAAAGAAGTTGCTAATGCTATATTAGGTATGCACTTAATTACTCCTCAAACTAGCGCTGAAGGAAAATTAGTTAGCAAAGTATTAGTGGCTCAAGATGTATATTATCCTGGAGAAACTCCAACAAAAGAATTTTATATCAGTATTTTATTAAACCGTTCAACTGGTCGTAACATCATTATGTACAGTACTGAAGGAGGAATGGATATTGAGCAAGTTGCTGAGGCAACTCCACATTTAATTTGGAAAGAAGAAATTGATCCTAAAGTTGGCTTACGTGATTTTCAATGTCGTAAAGTTGCCTTTAACTTAGGCTTAAGTGGTAATGCATTTAAAGAAATGACAAAATTTGTTGCAGCACTTTATAAAGCTTACGACGCAACAGATTCTTCCATGTTTGAAATTAATCCGGTTTTAAAAACATCTGACGATAAAATCATTGCAGTAGATGCAAAAGTTTCGATTGATGACAATTCTTTATTTAGACACAAAGATATTGAAGCGATGCGTGATGAATTGGAAGAAAATCCAGTTGACGTAGAAGCTCGTAAAGCAGAATTAAATTATGTGAAATTGGATGGTAATGTTGGTTGCATGGTTAACGGTGCAGGTTTAGCAATGGCTACTATGGATATTATTAAATTAAGTGGTGGCGAGCCAGCTAATTTCTTAGATGTTGGTGGAACTGCAAATGCTGAACGTGTTGAAAAAGCATTCCATATTATTTTAGGAGATAAAAACGTGAAAGCCATTTTAGTAAATATTTTTGGTGGAATTGTTCGTTGC
>CANLAV010000094.1 GCA_947487905.1 Bacteroidota bacterium
GGCAGATTTATACCGTATATAGGAATAGCCAATTCTTTACAAATTAAAGCGTAAATAACGCTTAGCATAACTGGATTTCCTTTTTTGGTTTCTAATACAACGTTAATAAATGAATTTTGAGGCGCATGGTAATTTGAAATATTACCTCCAAATTGATGTACCTCAAATAAAATATGGTTGATGATTTTAACTTTTTCTACAGCCGTTAAATCATCGTGCAATTCCAACCATACATCTTGTTTGATTTGTTGTAACTGCTTTTTTAATTTCGTTTCATCTAAATCAGGATATTGATAACGAGCAATAATAGAACATCCTTTAAATAAGTCCTCTTGCTCATATTCTGCCCAATATTTAAGAGCGTCTTGTAAGGCTTTAAATTGTATGGTATGAATAATACCCTCGATCCGTTTTTGCATAAGCGCATCAAAGCTATTTTCCCATGCAGTTTCAAGGTGAGGAATTGCTGGTGGACCAAGAATTATGAATCTGTTTTTTACTTCAGAATAAATTCCATCATCTGGGTCATCAAGTAAAGTAATTAATGCTATTACTTCCTTTAAATTCATTTCATTTTTTTTAGGCCTCATACAAAACAAAAATAGCCCCGAATAGGAGCCATTTTTAACTTATATTTTCATTTTTTGAACAATTAGGTTGTTAATCGTTGTAAACTTTCTGTTATTAATATCTCTACACTTTTCTTGTAATTGCTCGTAAACTCTTTACGGACGCGGTTTGCGATAATAACACATGCTGTTAAACATTGATGGTTTAATAACTTTCCTAAACCATATAAGGCCGATGTTTCCATTTCGAAATTGGTTATGCGATGTTCTCCCAATTTAAAATCGGTTAAAAAATCATTTAAAGTTGGCATAGCCGCTTTTAATCGTAATTGACGACCTTGTGGACCATAGAATCCTGGTGCAGTTGCTGTAATCCCCACATGTGTTCCTTCTCCAAATTTAGATATTAATGAGTCTGATGCCTTTACACAATAAGGATACGGTAAATTAGGTAGCCAATTGGTTTGCTTTATAAATGCCTCACTGATATCATTTTCATTAATAGATTGCCAATTATCATAAAAGTTTAATAGGCCATCTAAACCTAAACCGTGAGATGAAACTACAATGCCATTTACAGGAATATCAGCTTGCAATGCCCCGCTTGTTCCTAGCCTGATAATATTTAATGAACGGTGTGTTGGGTTTAATTCGCGGGTTTCTAAATTAACATTGACTGCAGCATCTAATTCATTCATGACGATATCAATGTTATCTGTGCCGATGCCAGTAGATAAAACCGTTATTCGCTTTCCGTTGAATATTCCTGTATGTGTTACAAATTCTCGATGTTGAGTTTTGAATTCAATTTTGCTAAATAATTTTGATATTTCTGCCACACGGTTTTGATCACCTACAACAATGACGTTATCAGCAATATCTTCTCCTTTTAAATTAATGTGATAAACTCTATTTTCTTTTGAAAGGATGAGCTCAGTTTCTGGAAACATATAAGTGGGTTTAATACGTGATTTCTTGTTTAAACAGTTGTAAGTAAATCTAAAATATATTTACCGAATATCATAATAGCAATTATGACTGAAATGATTGAAACGATAAGCACTGCACCAGCTGATAAATCCTTAATTGCCCCAGCTTTAGGGTTTTGATTTGTTTCTACTAAATCTACAAAATACTCGATTGCTGTATTGATTGTTTCAAGTGATAAAACAATGCTTATGCAAATTAATACAACGAACCATTCAGTTGTACTGATATGAAAGTAAAAGCCTGCAGATAATACAAGTAATGTTGATATCAGATGAATTTTAAAGTGTTTCTCTTTTAATACTAATTTTAAACCGTTTAAGGCAAAGGAAAGTGAATCGATAAAGTGTGGCATTTACATTTTATTTTAATGTTAAAATTTTGATAATGAAATCTTACATGGATTAATTTCAAATAATGAACTTAAGGCACAAAAAAGTCTTTTGTTTGTTTTGTGAAAACAATTTTAACCCAATACCAAATGGCAATAAGTATAGCAAATGGAATCCAAATAAAAATATCATAGTTTAATTTGACAAATCCATAAAGTACTAAGATAAAGATAGCTACCTGTAACCAATAAATTAAAAGTAATTTTAAGTTCTTTTTATAAATTATAGCACTTATCGTACGAACAGTTGCCCCAATTAATTGAACAACTCCTATGAGAAAATGAACAACTCCTAGGAAAATAAAAACATCTTCTTTTGTCGAACTAGTTGATGTTTCTAAAAATAATGCAGTCATTTTCTAAATTTTATGTTTTCATTTTAAAAGTACAAAATATAACATTCGTTTTATAATTTCATTTATTTATAAATCTAATTACCTTTACTTTTATATGGGAAGAATTTTAGCAATAGATTACGGTAGCAAGCGTGTTGGTATTGCGGTAACAGATACCTTGCAAATAATAGCAACTGGTTTAACTACAGTGCATAGTAAAGATTTGATTGCCTATTTAGAAGCTTACCTAGCAAAAGAGCAGGTTGAATGTATTGTTGTAGGTGAGCCAAAAACATTACAAAACGAAGCTTCTGATAGCGCACGATATATTGAACCTTTTGTAACACATCTAACTCGTAAATTCCCAAACATTAAAATTGCTCGTTACGACGAGCGTTTCACTTCTGTTTTGGCACATCAAGCTATGTTAATGGGCGGTTTAAAAAGAAAAGATAGAGCAAATAAAGATACAGTTGATATGATTAGTGCAACGATTATTCTGCAAGATTATTTATCGTTCACAAATAAGTAAATTGATAACTACAATTCTTTTTCTATAAAATTAACACCTAAAGTTTCTAGTTCTTTTAATAAAGGCTCGTAAATTTCTTTTATAATTGGAATTTGAACACCGTATAATGTAAACTTACCTATTAAGAAATTTTTGATTGAAATAGCTAAAGGTAAACCTACAGTTTTTGCCATGGCAGTATGCACTTCATCATCACCAATTACAACTAAAGACGAAGTTAGTTTTTTGTGTTTACCATTAAGTTTGTATTCAAACAGATGTTGCATCACAATCATGTCTTTATCGCCTGGTTTTAACACCCATTTTTCTTCCAATAAATGTTGTAATAGTTCGGCTGGAGATGCTTCATGTAATGTGATGGGTTTATTATCAAATAATTCTAAGTAATCTAACATACTGATGATGGTCGCATCAATCTCATTGCCCATAAATGAAATTAATTTTTCTTTTACACTGTCATCTCCTGCTGGTAAAAAGGAATGTATGAGGCTTGTATAATTTAATGAATCACAGTTTTTAATTTTGTATGAATCATCAGTTAATCCTAATTTAACAAAAACATTCCAAGCTTTACAATAATTTGTTTGACGGAGCGTACCGCGTAACATTGTTTTTACATCTGATAAACCATATGGCTCTTTGTATCCTATGCTATCTCGATTTGCATAACCATCAAATGTGCCATAGCCATCAATGTGAATGGCGCAAGTTTGAGTAAATAAACGATTATAAGGAATGAATTTCAGATGACCATCCTCAATAAATTGAGCCGTTCCTTGCCCAGCTAAAATTACATTTCGTGGATTCCAACTGAATTTATAACCCCACGGATTATCATTGCTTTCTGGAGCTACTAAGCCACCACAAAAAGATTGGAAGTTTGTAATAATTCCACCTTCAGCTTGAATTCTATGAATGACCTGCATAGCGGAAGCATGATCAATACCTGGATCTAAACCACATTCATTTAGTAATAATAATTTTTTTTCTTGGGCTTCTGCATCTAATTCTTTCATTTCGGCACTTACATAACTTGCTGTAGCAAGATGTTTGCTAAGTCTAACGCAATCTTTGGCAACATCAGCATGCATAAAAGCGGGTAACATGGAAATAACAAAGTCGGATTGCGAAATGAGTTTTTCGCGCAGCGATACATTCAATACATCAAATTCTACGGCAGTTGCAACATCCGAATAAGCACTTATTTTTGAATTTACTGCTTTTTTATTTGCATCAGCAATGGTGATGTGCCAATTGTATTGTTTAGCATTTGATAAAAAGTAGGTAATTAAACTTGATGATGATCGACCTGCTCCGATAATTAAAATGTTGCTCATGTGGTAGTTAAATTGGAATTCCTAAAATTTCTTTAAACTTTTACGAATCGTGTTATTACCACAAAAATAAATTAAATTTGTTACTTAAAAGAAAGAATATATGTTTATTAAAAATTTATCAATTATTTTCACTGTGTTGATTTCAATATATGGAAGAAGCCAGTCTAATTCATTGATTGTATTTAGTAATGTGGGACACGTTTTTTCTTTAAAAGTAAACAACAAACAGATTAATAGTGTTCCTGAAACAAATGCGAAAGCGTTTAATTTAGGGTTAGGTTGGCAAAAAATAAAAATTGCAACCTCGTTAGATAATAAAGAAATCATTCTAGTAGATTCTTTTTTTATTGCAGATAAATATACCAATAAAGAATTTACGTATCTTTTATCTGAATCGGCAGATAAATTAACGTTTAATTCTATTGAATTACCGTCAGCTCCTGCTACGCCTAATGTTCCTGAAGAGCCAAAAAAAGAAATTCCCTTAGTTGATAATAGTATATATGGTAAATTGTATCAAGCAATAAACAATAAACCTGTTTTTTTTAATAATTATAATTTCCAAACAGAAACATGTGATGCTGTTTTGACAGATATTGAAATCAGTTACGCTTTAAATTTGTTGAGTAAATGCAAGGATGATCAATTGGTATTGCTATACCTAAATTCAATTTTAGAAAACAACTGTTATTCTACTAAACAATTAAATCAGTTAGTTTCAGTTCTCAAGCTAGAACTAGACATTTTAAATGGCGTTAAAAAGGGCTATCCTCATGTTACAGATAAGGAAAATATACATATGTTGTTACAAGTTTTAAAATACGAGTCAATGAAAGATGCCTTTTCTCAGTTCTTACAAGATCAAACAGATATACTTAAACAAAAAAGTATGGCATGTCGAATAGCGATTTCAGATCAAAAATTTAATGATGTTATGAATTTTATTAAAGGGAAGAAATACGAAAATGAAAGAACGTATACCGCTAAAAAACAATTGTATTTTAATTGCATCAGTACTTCACAAGCTCAAAAAATCATGACCCTGTTTAGTCATGACAGAGAAAAAATAGACGTCTTGAAATCGGCCTATTATGCTTTAGTAGATAAAGAAAATACCTTAAAATTAATAAACGAATTTCAGTTTCAAGAAACGCGCGATGAGTTTTCGAAATTCCTCGACAGTAAAAAATAATATTATATGAAAAACAATAAACTAACCATCATTGGTGTTTTAGGTTCAATAGCTGTAGCATTAGGAGCCTTAGGAGCACATTATTTAAAAAGTAAGATAGAAACTGGTTTAATAACAATTGATCAAGTTAATGGCTTCGACACAGGTGTTAAATATCACATATATCATACATTAGCTATGTTAATCGTTTTTTTATTTGCTAAACAGATTCAAAGTAATTATTTGAAGTGGGCCTTTAATTGTTTTTTAATAGGCATCATTTTATTTTCTGGTTCATTGTATCTGTTGTGTACTCGAAACTTATTCCATGCTGATTGGCTCTCATTTTTAGGACCAATAACTCCAATTGGAGGTTTATTTTTTATAGCTGGTTGGATATTATTAGCCATGATTGGAATAAAAAAAGAGTTAAAAGTTTAAATTATTCATGATGGTATTTTTCATTTTTTAAAATTGAAAAACCTCTATATAATTGTTCGCAAAAGAACAAACGAATCATTTGGTGAGAAAATGTCATATCAGATAATGACATGACATAAGAACTATTTTTTAAAATAGATTGATCAATGCCAAATGGCCCTCCAATTAAAAAGACCAATCGTTTGCATCCAGAAACCATTCTTTTATTTAAAAAGTCAGCAAATAACGTTGATTTTAGTTGCTTTCCATGTTCGTCTAAACACACTAAATAATCTGAGGGTAAAAGTAATTTTTCAATTTCAATAGCTTCTGCCTTTTTTTGCTCTTCAAATGGCTTTTGTCGAACTAATTTATTCATGACTATGGTTTCTGTTTGGAAGGAAACGTAATTTTTCAACCGATCTGTATAAATTTTTATGCCCTCGTTAAGGTATACATCGTTGGTTTTTTCTATTTGAACTAATATGATTTTCATTTTTAACGAATTTAGGAAGTTTTAGGCACAGTAATTGTATTTAAATATTTAAATTTACAAAGTAATGAAGTTTATAATAATTATATGCATGAGTCTGCTTTCATATTCTTTTGGAGTAGAAGATTTAAATGACGATGTTTCTTTAGCATTAAAAAAAGGAAATGCGGTTGAGCTAGTTAAATTATTTTCGGATAAATTATCAATTAAAGTTTTGGCGCAAGAAGATTTAATGAGTAAATCTCAAGCACAAGCCATTATTGCAGATTTTTTCTCAAAAAATAAAGTAAAGAATTACACGACTGCTCATACTAGCATTGTGAATGGTGACCAACAATTTATTACAGGAACGATGGATACGAATTCTGGTAAATACCGTATATCTATATTAATCAGAAGCAATTTAATTTCGGGATTTAGAATTGAAAATGAGTAATTACTTTCAGCAACACAAAAAACATTTTAGTTTAGTGCAATTTGTAAAAAATGCTTTGCAGGAAGATGTTGGTGATGGCGATCATTCGGCTTTAGCTACTATTCCGCATACTCAAAAAGGTAAGTGTAAATTGTTAGTCAAAGAAAATGGTATATTAGCCGGTGTTGAGGCCGCCAAACAGATTTTCAAACTCATTGATCCTAAGTTTAAATTTACAGAATTAATAAAAGATGGAAGTTCGGTAAAGGTTGGTGATATTGCTTTTTATATTGAAGGTAACACTCAAAAATTATTAACGGCCGAACGTTTAGTGTTAAATGTCATGCAACGAATGAGCGCCATTGCAACCAAAACTAATTATTTACAAACTTTATGCAAGGGTACCCAGGCAAAAGTCATTGACACAAGAAAAACAACCCCTAATTTTCGTTTTTTTGAAAAATGGGCCGTTGTTATTGGTGGTGGTGCTAATCATCGTTTTGGATTGTATGATATGATTATGATTAAGGATAATCATATTGATTTTGCTGGTGGAATCATTGAGGCGCTTCAAGCAACGCATGTTTATTTAAAAAAGACAAAGAAGAAATTACCTATAGAAGTTGAAACAAGAACTTTACACGATGTGAAACTTGTACTTAAAAATGGGGGGTTTCAGCGCATCATGCTCGATAATTATACGATTGCAAATACTAAAAAAGCCGTGGCCTTAATTAATAATAATTATGAGGTTGAAAGCTCAGGAGGTATTACAGAAAAAAACATTGCTAGTTATGCCAAATGTGGAGTCCATTTTATTTCTATTGGTGCGCTTACACACCATGTCAAAAGCATGGATTTGAGTTTGAAAGCTATTTAGCATTTTTTATCACCATTAATTCATAATAAATTCATGCATACTGGCAGGTACTGTATCAAAAAAAGCTAATTCAAAAATGTCCACTTTGACTTCTTTGATAATCGGAAATGTAGATAAAACATCCATCACCTGCAATTGATTTTTGGCTTGAATAGTGATCCATAAATTTTGACGTTCCATGTCCAAAGCATAACTTAAAATGACTTGTGCCGCTAATAATTTATTAACGACTCTTCTTTGTTCAGGAATTAAAGCAGTAAATTGCTGATTAAACATATTTGGTAAAGTGATATGAATTTGAAAAACACTTAACGTTTGATTTGAGGACATAATGGTTAATATTTAAAACAAATGTATTTAAAGTATCATGTTTTTTATACTAAATTTGTCGGAAATTATAAATTTTTAAGATTTTTATTATGGGACGTATTTTTCAAACGCGCAAAGCAACCATGTTTAAGCGTTATGCTAAAATGGCAAAACAATTTACTAAAATTGGTAAAGAAATTGTAATGGCAGTAAAGGCCGGTGGTCCGACGCCTGATTTAAATCCTAGATTAAGGATTTGTATAGCTAATGCTAAGGCTGTAAATATGCCAAAAACAAATATTGATGCGGCTATTAAACGTGCCTCAGAAAAAGATACTGGTAGCTACGATGAAGTTATTTACGAAGGTTATGGTCCTTTTGGAGTGCCTGTTTTAGTTGAATGTGCAACTGATAATCCAACACGTACGATTGCTAATTTAAGACTTTATTTTAGTCGATCCAATGGTTCAGTTGGTACGACTGGCTCAGTAAGTTTTATGTTTGATCGTAAAGGCCTATTTAAAATAGATTCAACTGGCTTAAATAAAGACGATGTAGAGTTAGATTTGATTGATTTTGGTGCTGAAGAATTAACGTGGGATGATGAAACGAATGAATTAATTGTACAAGTTGCTTTTACAGATTTTGGTATGATGCAAGCTGGTTTAGAAGAAAAAAAATACATGGTAAAAGAAACGATTAAAACATTTATCCCAAATATCACTAAAGAATTAACTGAAGAGCAAGAAATTGAATTTGAAAAAATGATAAATAAAATGGAAGATGATGATGATATCATGTCTGTTTATCACAATATAGCTTAGCCAATTTTAGTAAATTCATTCAATTTGTAACCGTTAATTTTGTAATCTCGAAGCTTTGAAAAAACAGTGGCTCACACATACGCATTATTCTGCCGAAGTAGTTTCCGAATTACAACAAAATTTAGTTGTTGATGAAACAATTGCTAAGCTGTTAGCTTTAAGAGGAATATCGACGTTTGACGAAGCAAAAACTTTTTTTAGACCAAATTTAAATTCGTTGCACGATCCTTTTTTAATGAAAGGAATGGAAACTGCCATTCATCGAATTAACAAGGCGATTGATAACAACGAAAAAGTATTA
>CANLAV010000095.1 GCA_947487905.1 Bacteroidota bacterium
CGGTGGTTTGTTTTTTCTTTGTTTCCATGTTATTATAAATTTAGGGTTTATTGGAAACACTACCTTATATTTGATTAATTTTAGTCCACTTTATGCTGACGATTTACAGTTCCAAAAATTTAAACCCGATTTTGGAAAGGTTCCTTTTGAGTATTCAATACCCCAATCGCCATAAGGATTAAGGCCACCATCAAATACAATCATAGGGCCACCAAAGCTATTTGTACCAGATAATCGTATTGCTCCATCTTTAAATTTATACTCTTTCCCTCCACTATTACTAGGTGCTGCTGTGCCAAAAGCAATAGTTCCATCAGTTTTAAACCAAACTCTATTTGTATTATTCGATTTAATTATAAAATCAAAATTGTTACAAGTGCCCAAACTGGCTTCTGGCGCTCCACTAGTAGAATTAAAATTATCACCGCCAATAGTCCAAAATGGAGCCAATGAATAGCAGCTTGCACTTAATCGACTAGCAGGTAAAGAGCCCCACATCCCATTACCATATAAAACTTGGTTAACGCTACCATTGGCTAAAAAAATGAGATTACCACTTGCATCTGTTTGTAATAAACGGTTACCTGTGCCAGCTAAATTATTTATTTTAAATACGCCCGTTGCAGATAAGGACGCTCTTAATACGTTATTGGTTCTAAAGTTAATAGGAAAAGCATTATTAGTTCCAAAGTAACTCGTAGTTGTGGCAGAATTACCAGTAGTAAGCCAATTAGTACTTATTTGAGCGAAGCCCATACTTCCGATAAAAGATAAGAAAAGTGCAATGTTTTTTTTCATTAGGATGTTTTTTTAATCACTAGTAATCTGTTAATTTTTAATTTGACGAAAGTATTTTAATTGTCGTCCAAATCAAATAATTTTATGTTAAAAGACAAAACTTTAACATTTTAGAGGTGTTAATGAATATTTGAAAGAAGAAAAATAAAGGGCTTTTTTAGCTTACAGTTTATTTTAGAAAAAAATACAGATTAGTAGGTAGTGATGCTTTTAATTGAAAAAAACATAATCATTCATGCATACCAAACCATCAGCAGATGATTAGTCAATTCCTTAAAATGTTGTATCTTTAGGTTTTATAAATGTTACAAGGAAAACATATTTTACTAGGTATAACAGGTGGAATCGCCTCTTATAAATGCGCTAATTTGGTAAGATTATTTTTGAAAGAAGGTGCTGAGGTAAAAGTGGTGATGACAAAATCAGCTCACGATTTTGTGACACCCAAAACATTATCCGTGCTAAGTAAAAATGAAGTGCTGTCAGATTTTTTTGACACAGCCGATCGTTGGAATAATCATGTGGCTTTAGGAGAGTGGGCTGATGTATTTGTTATCGCGCCATTAACCGCTAATACACTTGCAAAATTAGCAAATGGTATCTGCGACAATTTATTAACGGCTTGTTATTTATCTGCTAAATGCGATGTTTATGTGGCACCTGCTATGGATTTAGATATGTATCAACATCCAACAACTTTAAAAAATTTAGACACCTTAAAACAAAACAAGAATACAATCATTCCCGCTCAGTTTGGCGAGTTAGCGAGTGGATTAATTGGAGAAGGCCGTATGGCTGAACCTGAATTTATTGTTGATTTTATTAAGCAAAAACTAACTCAATCTTTGCCACTTCATGGTAAAACTGTATTAGTAAATGCTGGCCCTACTTATGAAGCCATTGATCCAGTTCGATTTATTGGAAATCGGTCTAGCGGAAAAATGGGCGTTGCCATTGCCGATGAGTTCTCTAAGCAGGGTGCTGACGTGACACTTGTACTTGGACCTTCTCATCAAAAACCATCGCAAAAAAACATACACGTTATGCATGTTCAAAGTGCAGATGAGATGTTTAAGGCTTGTCAGTCTGTTTTTCAGCATTGCGACATAGCGGTTTTATCTGCTGCCGTTGCTGATTATAAGCCAACAGAAGTTTCTGACATCAAACTTAAAAAAAAGGATTCTGAACTTTCCTTAACACTTACAAAAACAGTGGATGTATTAGAAACCTTGGGGAAATTAAAAACGAAACAAGTTTTAGTTGGATTTGCACTTGAAACCAATAACCTGATTGAATACGCAAAAGAAAAAATTCAGAAAAAAAATTTAGATTTTATTGTTGCCAATTCAACAGCTGACGAAGGTGCAGGTTTTGGGTTCGATACCAACAAAATAACCATCATTGACAAACACAATAATTTAATTAATTTTGAGTTAAAGACCAAACAAGAAGTTGCTTCAGATATTGTAAATTATGTCATTCAAATAGTCCATAAACATGTTTAAGTATGTACTCATAGTGTTGTTTTTTTGTGCTTCAAATTTAGTGGCACAAGAATTAAACTGCCAGGTAACGGTTGCGTCTCCTCAAATACAAGGAACCACCGAAAAGCAGATTTTTGAGCAATTGCAAAAATCGATTTTTGAGTTCATGAATAATACGAAGTGGACAAAAGACAATTACACAACCGCTGAAAGAATTGATTGTTCTATTTTAATCAATATCACGAAAAAATTAGAAACGGATGAATATAAAGCTACCATTCAAGTTCAAAGTAGACGCCCCGTTTTTAAAAGTTCTTATTTTTCGCCTGCAGTTAATTATATAGATGAAAATTTCACATTTAAATATCAACAATTCCAACAGCTCGAATTTAATTTAAATACCTATTCAACGAATTTAACATCTGTACTTTCATTTTATGCTTTTATTATTTTAGCTAATGATTATGATACGTTTGCTAATTTGGGTGGAACAGAATATTTTCAAAAAGCACAACTTGTTGTTGCCAATGCACAAAGTTCAGGAGAGGTTGGTTGGAAGTCTCAAGAAACAGATAAAAACAGGTATTGGATACCCGAAAATGCGTTGCAACCTGTATTTCTTCCAATAAGAGAATGCATGTATAAATTCCATAGAATGGGCTTAGATGTTATGTTTGATAAGCCAGATGAGGGCAGAGCAGAAATATTAAAATCTTTAGAGGCGCTTCTTGAAGTTTATAAAAACAGACCCGCTAGTTTCATTATGGAATTATTTTTTAATGCGAAGGCAGACGAAATCGTCAATATTTTCTCGAAAGGGTTGCCTGATCAAAAAGCTAAAGCCGTTCAAGTTCTAACTACGGTTTCTCCAGCAAATACTAATAAATGGTATAAAATACAAGCTAACTAAAGTGTTAGTTGTATGTCACTGACAAAATTATAATTAAAATTAATTAATTATTGATGTTTTGGTATAAAAATTGTTTTACTAGATTTACAAATTTTAAAAATGTATCAATCTATGAAAAAAAAATCACTATTAATTTCTTTGCTTTTTATGGCGATTACTTCTATTGCTCAAGAGGTTACTAAAGAAGATGCTGCAAAATTGCAAGTGGAAGCTGACAAATTAAAAACCATGAAACCTGATACGGTAAAATCATGGAAACTAGGTGGAGTGGTAGCCTTAAATGGACAACAAGTATCATTAAGTAATTGGGCTGCAGGTGGTAATAATTCAATTTCATTAGGTGGACTGGTAAATGTTTTTGCCAATTATAGACATGGTAAATCAACTTGGGATAACTCTTTAGATTTAGGTTATGGCGTTATTAAGCAAGGAAATAATAAAAATTGGTGGAAAAATGACGATAAAATTCAAATTACATCTAAATATGGTCGTCATGCGTATAAAAAATGGTACTATTCTGCCTTAGCTGATTTTAGAACACAATTTGCTAATGGTTATAATTACCCAAATGATTCCATTTACATTTCTAAATTAATGGCACCAGCCTATGGCTTAATTGCCATGGGTTTTGATTATAAGCCGAATGATCATTTCACCATTTTTATTTCTCCGTTAACCGGCAAATTTACCATTGTCAATGACGATAGTTTGGCTCGCATCGGGGCATTTGGTGTTCAAAAAGAAATCAGAGATCCTTATAATGGAGGCACTATCACACAGCAATTCAAAAATCATAGAGAAGAGTTTGGGGGATATTTTAAAATGGAATACAAAACAAAAGTAATGGAAAATATTACCTTCCAAACAGTTGTAGAATTATTTTCTAATTATTTGAATAACCCACAAAACGTGGATGTTAACTGGACAACACTGACTACTTTAAAAGTAAATAAGTTTATTTCAGCAACCGTTTCTACACAACTCATTTACGATGATGACATCAAATTATTAAGAAATGTGGGCGATCAAAAAGGTACCGTTGGACCTGATGTTCAATTTAAACAAGTTCTTGGTGTAGGACTTAATTATAAATTTTAAACAATCAACTATCTCATAAAAATGAAAGCGGACCAAGACTTGGTTCGCTTTTTTTATGACTATGCAAATTATGTTAAATCAAGCCTTTAAATGGCCTGAATAGCTCGTTTGAAGATAGAATTTGTTTTTATTAATCGTAAATTTATACAAAAATGGGTAAGTGGAAGATTAATATTTAATAAAAAAATAACATCAAACCGTTTTTTTACAGAATGCAAATCTTTCTAAAATAACTATATTTGACCTCAAAAAAAACAAAATTACATTTAGATAAATATAAAGCTACAGTTTTTGGTAGCTCACATTAAAAAATAAAACATCAATAAATCGAAATATGAAAAAAGTAGTGTTTTTAACAACCAGTATTATCATCACCCAATGTGTTAATGCACAAACCTTAAAAGAGGCTGTGGTTAAAACGGATAACGAAAGATTTGAATCTGCAGCAAGTGATTACAGAGCTCTTATTGCAAAAGAGCCTACCAAAGGAGATAATTATTTTTATTTTGGAGAAAACTATTTCAGAAAAGGTGATTTAGATTCTGCAAATCTATGTTATGCTAAAGGTGCTGAATTAAATGCAACCTATCCATTAAACTATGTGGGTTTAGGAAAAATACTTTGGTATAAAGGAATGCAGCAGGAAGCTGAAACGCAGTTGTTTAAAGCATCGACGCTTGGCCCTAAAAGTGCTGAGGTGAAGCGTAAAACAGCAGACATATACATTAACGCTGAGCAAAAGAAATTAGATGAAGCCATTAATTTATTAAATCAGGCAATAAAAATTGAACCTAAAAATGAAGAAAGTTATTTGTTGATGGGAGATGCGATGTTGGAAAAAAATCCAACTGATGGCGGACCAGCTATTAAAAATTATAACAAAGCAACTGAATTAAATCCTGCATCACCAAAAGGAGATTTACGCTCAGGAAGATTGTATCAACGCGGACAAAATTACCAATTAGCTTTAGATCTATACAAGAAAGCACAAGCAACGGATCCTACCTATGCGCCGGCTTACCGTGAAAAAGCTGAATTATATTATAAGGCTGGGCAAAAAGCAAATGCTGTAGAAAGCTATAAAAAATATTTAGAATTAAATAATAGTTTGGATGCACGCGAACGTTACGCTTCATTCTTGTTTAGCAACAAACAATACAACGAAGCCATTGCTGAATTAGAAAATTTGCGGAAAGCTGGAAATACTAAATTTTATTTAGATCGCATGTTAGGTTATTCGTATGCAGAAATTGGAAACACATTAGATAAAGAAGCATTTAATAAGGGGTTAGTATCTATCAATACCTTTTTTGAAAAAACAGGTGCTATTCCTAATTTTAAATACGTAGCAACTGATTACAAATACAAAGGTATATTATTGGCAAAAACAGGAAAAGACAGCTTAGGTGTCGTGGAAATGGAAAAAGCCATTGCTTTAGATCCAACAAAATCATCTGATATGATTAGAGAAATTGCAAAAGCAAATATGAAAGCAAAAAAATATTTCAAAGCAATTGAAACCTATGAAAGATTAATGGATGGAAATCCTAAGAACTTAACTGGGGCTGATTATTTTGATTTAGGTCGTTCTTATTATTTTGGACCTAAAGATTTTGTAAAAGCTGATACGTGTTTTTCGAGATTATGTCAGTTAAGTCCAACTTTTGCAACATCTTATTTTTGGAGAGCAAAAGCAAATACACAACAAGATTTAAAAAACGAAAAATGGTTAGCTAAACCGCATTATGAAGCTGCAATGGCATTAGTTAAGCCAGAAGAAAGAACAACAGCAAGTAACAAAGCAAACGTTATTGAAGCTTGCGAGTACTTAGGTTATAATGCTTTAACGCTAAAAGATAATTTAAAAGCAAAAGAATATTTTACTATTATTAAGGATTTAGATCCAAATAATAAAAAGCAAATCGATTTTTTCAAAAGCCCTGCAGGGAAATAAAAAAACAAAAAGCATAAAAAAAGCGAGAATTTCTTCTCGCTTTTTTTATGCCAATTAATTAGTATTTATTAAAAATCATCGTCATCCGTTTCTTTCTTTTTAGGTTGTAGTGATTTTTCTTTTTTCGTTTCGCCATCCCCAACTTGCAATTGAAATTTCTGATCAGATTTTAAATTACTTTGTTTACGATTTGTAAGGGTGTCTTTTTTAAATAATCCAAATTCTTCTTTCAATATGTTTTTTATGGTTTGTTTTTCCGCTTTTATATCTTCTTTTATTTTTTGCTTTGCACCGCTTTTGTCGTAAGTAATAGTCGGATTATCAATATTCCCTTTCATTAATAAGAACACACTTCTTCGGTTGTCAGGATCGTTTTCTACAAGTGATAATTCTTCATCAAATGGCTTGTTGGCTTTTTGTTTTTTCGCTAACAATTCGCTAATGAGTAATTGGATGTGATAATCAATTTGGTTGTCAAAGGTATGACTTCCCCATAAATCTAAATTAATGGCCGTGGATTTAATGGATGTTTTTGGGAGCGTAATGGTTCTGTTTTTAATAGACAAGTTACTTTGTAAGGCAGAAAACTTGATGTGTTTTAATTCCTTTAAATCAATGTATTTAGCCAAACTTTCTAATGGTTTAAAACCAATCAATTCGCCTTGTTCAATCATTAAACTGCTGTTTGCATTCAAGCTATTTAAATCAACTTGTAAGGCATTGCTCCAATTGCCAGTAAAATCAATATTGGCTGTTACAAATCCTTTTAAGTGTTTATCTTGAAGGGTTGTTTGCCCAAAGTTATTGAGTTCAGTAAACATGTCTTTGATGTTTAGTTTAGATAGATTACAATCACCCGAAATTTTGATATCATGTTCTCCACTAGCATCAGCAAAGGCATTGATAGATACATTTCCATTCATGGCCAAAAAGGTGACATCGTTGATGGCTATCTTTTGGTTTTTAAGAAATAATTTACCACTCAATTGTGACGCTTTAAATTTTTGAAACGATAATTTTTTTAAAATAACCACTAAATTCAATTCTACATTAGGCGGAATAAAAACCAATGATTCTTTTGACTCTTCTTGATTTTTAAACAAGAAATCTTCCAATTCAATGTTTTGACTCGTTACCGTTGAGTTAATAATTAAGTTAGTTTTAGAATCAAAAACGTACTCTAAAAAATTAGGAATATCTCCAACAATAATAACATCCGAATTCCCTTTGATTAATTTTAAATTTGAAACTTGTAAATTTCTGTTTATTAATGTGACGTCTCCTTCAGGAATATTAATTTCTTTTTCAGTTTGTTTAAATTGCGCTTTAATATTTTTTAAAGTAGCGTGTCCATTGGCTATTACGTTTGGACTGAATGCATTAGATTTCAATTCATTTAAGTTTCCTTCTATTTGTGCATTTAGCAGGATACTTCCTGATAATTTTTGTAAGGTATCGATTGAATAGAATGAAATCAATTCTTCTAAATTCGTATTGGCATCAACATTAAGTTTAATGTAAGGATCATTAAAGTTGGATAACTCAACTTGACCTTTAAATGTATTAGTATTTAAATTGGCGTGAATGTTATTTAATTGTAATATACTATTATCGTCTTGAATGGTGATACGTCCTTCTAAGTTCACATCACTTAACTTCGTTTTAGTTGGTTTATATGTAAAGATGCCTTGTTTAATGCCAAAGGTTGAGTTCAATGAAAAAGATTTTCCTATTTTATAATGGCATTCACCATTTGCATAAAATATACCATCACTTTCATACTCATTAAATTTAGTTTGAAAGTTTTCGGGCAGAAGCGATAGGGTAGAAGAGATGTCTAAGTTTTTTCCTGTAAATTGAATATCAAGAGCTAACAAACTATCTTTTATTTCAAATGAACCAGTACTGTTTAATAAGGTGGAGTTAAATTTAGTGTCTGCTTTTTTAATTTTGAAAAGAGACCCAAGTACTTCTATTTCTGTGTCTAATTTTAGGTGCTTTTCACGGATGTAGGTTACTTTTTGAATTTGAAACGTATTCACATACGCTAAGCCTTTGGTTGCTAAGGTATAATTGGCTTCATTGAATTTTCCGCTAAAAACAAAGTCCTTGAGATGCGTAGAAATTTTTATTTTCTTAGTGGCGTTTTTATAATTTAAAATGACATTGGTTAATTTAATGTTTTCTAAGGCAAAGGCTAAACTATCACTCGATGGAATA
The DNA here is from genome assembly GCA_947487905.1 of Bacteroidota bacterium. Taxonomy (GTDB): domain Bacteria; phylum Bacteroidota; class Bacteroidia; order B-17B0; family Aurantibacillaceae; genus UBA4416. Next base: position 8,465 of record CANLAV010000095.1, read on the forward strand.
GTGTCTGATGTTTTCCAAATACTATAATTTTCGTTTCCATATTTATCAATTTTTAAATTAACTTTTGAATCTTCCAGTTCAATGGTATTGATCGTGTAATTGTTGTTGAATAAGTTTTTGATATTAAATTCTAAGGCTAATCGTTTGGCGAATAGGAGTGTATCTTGCGACTTAAAGTCTTTACTTTCTAAGGCTAAAATCTCTTTAAATTCTAAAGCACATTTTGGAAATGATTTAATGATTGTTAAATCAATATTTTGAGGTTCAACGGTTATTTTACAATTTAAGTGTTTGTTTAATTCGTTGATGATAATGGCTTTTACATCATCTTCATAAAAACACACCAATAACGAGCTTATTGTTAGTAAGGATGTAATCGAAATTAATAAACTAAAAAACAAGCGTTTAATAAAGCGCAATACGCTAAACGTTTTAGATGTAGGTTCAATGTGTTGTTC
>CANLAV010000096.1 GCA_947487905.1 Bacteroidota bacterium
CAAGTAACACCCATTTTTTTAAATGTTTCAATCCATTTGGTTCAGATTGCAGGGCATCGTAAACTTTAAAAAAGAAAAAGAAAAAAAGCGATTGTAGAAATAAATAAAAAGCTTCGGTAAACGTCATACTCGCGAAGTATTGTATTAAATGATTACAACTCACAAAAAGCATAACTGGCACTAAAACAATAAAAGGAATCCGTTTTACAAATGATTTATAAAAAAAGAAGACTGCGAAAAAATTAAAAACAACATTTGTAAATTTAAACAACAATAATTTAAAGCCGAATAGCTTTGTCATAAGCCCTAAAAACATAACATACAAAGGAGCATTTTGAGTGTAAAAATAATTTGGAAACTCATTCACATACCTCCAACCACCTTCTAAATACAACGCATCATCATGTGCTTCACTAATACGAGCATTAAACAAGATGATAGAAAATAATAGGGACACACTTAAAAAAACATAAAATAATTTTTTATTATTTTTTTCTCCCCATAATTCAAATTTATCAAAGGTTGTTTTTTCAGTTGATGAACTTGAATAAGATGCTGTTTTTGTTGCTGTTGTTTTTGCCATAATAAATAAGGTAACAAACAAAAATAACAAATAAATTGAGGATTTTTGTTCATATTTAATACATATTGTTTTTAGTTTATTATTATTTTTATAGACTAAAATAAAAAAATTACTCATGCCAATACGAATGTCGGATGATGATGATTCATCGAGCGGTTATAGTGGAAATCAAGATGGGAAACGTGGTGGAGACGGCGGTGGAATTGGCGGCGGTATTATTGGTATGCTTTTACCATTATTATTTCGTCACCCAAAATTAATTTTTCCGATACTCATTATTGGAGGTGTTTTTTATTTGTATAAAGGATGTGAATTTAACGGCGCAGGTGAACATAAGCAAGGAAGAGCCTCTTACGGTATTGGTGCTACACTCGATGAAAAAGTTTACGATAGTACAGAAGTTTATGCAGCCCTTAGTCCGGATGAACAATTACCCGAAAGTGTGTCTTTAGAGCGTTTTGCTCCTACTCCTGGCGATCAAGGGCAACAAGGCTCATGCGTTGGATGGGGAAGCACGTATGCAGCTCGAACCATACTAGAGGCTGTTAGAACTGGCGAAGACCCTAATAAACTTGTGTTTAGTCCAGCATTTACTTATAACCAAATTGGATTACAAGATTGTCAAGGTACTTACATCGACAAAGCTGTGGATTTACTAACAAATGAAGGAGCTATTTCATTCAATAAATTTCCTTACAACGAAAACTCCTGTTCTAAACAACCAGATAATTATGTATTAAAAGAAGCCTCACAATTTAAAATGAAGGGCGCTAATCGATTATCCATCAGCGGTGATGATTACACCTGCGATGTGAATGCCATTAGAGAAAATTTAGCGCACAATGCACCTGTCGTTATAGGAATGGCTGTTGGCGGATCTTTCATGCAAGATATGGAAGGGCAAGAAATTTGGATGCCAACCAGTTATGATTATAACAAAAATGGATTTGGTGGCCATTGCATGTGTATCATCGGGTATGATGATTTTAAATTTTCTGATGATGGTGCTTTTTTAATACAAAATAGTTGGGGACCAAAATGGGGAAAAAACGGTAGAGCGTGGGTAAGCTATCGGGATTTTGTAACCTTTGCGAGCGAAGCTTATGGCTTATATCCTATGCCAGATGTAACTACCAAAGATAAATTAAGTTGTTCGTTATCCTTAATAGAAAAAGAAAGTAAACGTGACATCGCATTAGTAAACAAAGGCAATAATGTGTATAGCACAATTACACATTTAAAAATCAATACCAAATTTAAAGTTGAATTTAAAAACAACATAGCGTGTTACGTTTATATTTTCGGAAAAGAAGTTGATAATGGTAGTTATGTTTTATTTCCTTATACGCCAAAACATTCGGCTTACTGCGGCGTTACAGGCACACGTGTTTTTCCCAGAAATCAAAGTATGAGTCCAGATGAAAAAGGAACAAAAGATTATATTTGTGTGTTGATTTCTAAAAATCAACTCGACTATAAAACATTGAACGAAAAATTTAATAGTAATAAAACACTTGATTTTCAAACACGCATCAATCAACTTATTAAAGATGATTTAATCACTGATGTTACCTTTAACATTGATAATAAAGTTAACTTTACTGCAAATGCAACTACAAAAAATATAGTACCTATCATCATCGAAATAACTAAAAACTAATGTTTCACTTCCTCTTACGCACCATACCTCGCCCCATACTTATTCAATTAAGTTTGATATTTAGCAAAATTGCACCTTTCGTTTATTACGGAAAAACATACGAAGATCCGATTAGCGGAAAAACGTATCGCAAATTTTTACCTTATGGATATGGTGGAAGAGCTAAACGTAATAATGTACTTTGTCCAGGAAGTTTATCTTTAGAAAGACACCGTTTACTGTGGTTGTATTTAAAAGAAAAAACTAATTTCTTTACAGCAAAACATAAATTATTACACATTGCACCTGAACAATGTTTTTACAAACTATTTAGGGCGATGCCAAATTTAGATTATGTAACAGGTGATTATAACTCACCAATTGCAGATCATCATTTTGATTTACACCAGGCACCATTTGAAGATAATTTGTTTGATGTGGTATTTTGTAACCACGTGTTAGAGCATGTTGAAGATGCTGACCAGTGCATTCGCGAATTATATAGAATGATGAAGCCAGGAGGCTTTGGTATATTTCAAATACCACAAGATATCAATCGCTACAAAACATACGAAGATAAAACGATTACAAGTGAGCAAGACAGGGAATTACATTTTTGGCAAAAAGATCATGTGCGTTTATTTGGCTTAGACTATAAAGACAAACTTGAAGCAGCAGGATTTAAAGTAACTGTAGAAGATTATACCAAACAAATTTCGACAGATTTAGTAGAAAGATACCGTTTACCAAAAGGAGAATTACTTTACATGTGCAGAAAATAATTTTTTCATCACATTAAACTTTCGTGATAATTTGCAGTCAAAGTAATTGATAACTTAAGTTAAATATGCAACATTATTCCGATGAGGACATATTAAAATTATACCGTGATGATTCATCACGCAATATTGCTTTGCATTATTTGATTCGAAAATACCAGCAAAAACTGTATTGGCACATTCGTAAAATAGTTATCAGTCATGATGATACAGATGATGTTCTACAAAACACATTTATTAAAACGTGGAAAGGCTTAGCGGGATTTAAAGAGGAATCGCAATTATATACTTGGCTATATCGTATTGCAACCAATGAATCACTTACTTTTTTAAAACAAAAACAACGAGCTAACACAACTTCCATTCATCCGATAGAATATCAATTATCAAAATCATTAGAAAGCGACTCTTTTTTTAGTGGCGACGAGATACAACTCAAATTACAACAAGCTATATTAACGCTTCCAGAAAAGCAACGTATTGTATTTAATATGCGTTATTACGATGAAACGCCTTATGAGCAAATGTCGGCTATCTTAGAAACGTCGGTTGGAGCATTAAAAGCATCTTATCACATTGCAGCAAAAAAAATTGAAGAATTATTGGTTAAAGATTAAACCTAAAGACAATTAAAACATCAAAGTTAAAATGAACAATAAAGAAATTAATAGGAATGATGAACCAAACTTGCCATTTGATAAAAATGAGCGTCCAGGTTTTGGTTTGCCATCACAATACTTTGAATCATTTGAGACTAAATTAAAACAAAAGTTAGAAATTGAAAATGAACTTAATGAATTTTCAGTTTTAAGTTCGATAAAAAAAACAAATACATTTTCACTACCAAAAAATTATTTTGATTTATCAAAAGAGCAATTAGAATTTGAAACAGAATTAGGTGAGTATAAAACACTAATATCACTAAAATCTCATTTAGATTTTCCAAATGATTTTTCATACCAAGAAGAACTTGAAAATAACTTAGTAAAAAAAATACACTACATCGATGAATTAAAAGACTTTCCTATTTTATTTTCTATTGAAAAAAAGAACTATTTTTCTTATCCTGAAGTATACTTCGAACATGTTATTAATCAAATAAAAGAAAAAATACATATAACAAAACCTTCCTTTATTGAGCTCCTTACTGATATTATTTTTACTAAAAAAATAGCATTATCATTTAGCACTATCGCTGTAATAATTTTCTCATGGTTTTTATATGCTAACTATAAAACGGATAATTTAATTGATTCAAATTGTAAAACATTGGCATGCCTCGAAAAGCAAGAAATTTTAAATCACACAAAAACCATTTCAAGTTTTGATGATGAACAATTAATTGAATTAGTTAATCTTAAAAAATTAGATCATCAATTGAATAGTCATAAAAATTCAGAAACTAAAACATCAGAAACTGATAGCTCTATAAATGATAGTAACCTTGATGAAATTATTGACGAATTATAATGAAAAAATATAGTTACATATTTATTTTATTGTGGATTGCTTTTCAAAGTGAAAGCCAAACTAACGCTAAGCGAGATAAAATTGACCAACTTCGAGTTGCGTTCATTAATAGCAAAGTGAATTTATCAAATCAAGAAACTCAACAATTTTGGCCGCTTTACAACGAATTAAATGATAAGTTAGATCTTTTAAAAAAAACCTACCGAATTAATTTTATTAAAAATTTTAATGCAGAAAGTCTTACAGATAAAGAAGCAGAAGCTTTATTAACAGCTGAATTTATCTTGAAACAAAAGGAGTTAGATTTGAACAAAGAGTATTATGAAAAATATAAAAAAATCTTACCCATCAAAAAAATAGCCTTAATAAAAATGGCTGAAAATGATTTCAAAAAAGAATTAATAAAAACCATTAAAAGCTCTTCTCCAGAATAATGTTTTTTTTAAGATATCATTTATTTCTATATTGCCTTGTATTATCAGATACAATGCTTTTTGCATTCAACAAAGATTCAATTAAAGTTATTAAGCCAGCTAAACATTATTTCAAAACAAGTATTTATAGTGATTTTTATAGTACTTCTAAACGTGATTTAATAAGTGAAAAATTTGTTTCAAAGAAGCTCAAAACTTATAAGTTGAATCAATCAATCATCGGGTTTAACATGCCCATTTACACAAAAAATTATTACAAAAAAGATAGTACGCGTATTTCAAACATACATCTATTATTAACAGGCAGCTACGCCGTTGTTTCACCTATATTTTCAGGCATTTCAAATCATCATTTGAGCAAAACATCTATTGGTGTAAGAATGATTTACAACTCAGGAAAAAGTGGTAGTTGGTTTTTAGATTTTTCTCCATTTGTAACACAAGATAATGGCTATAATTTTACAAAAAGATACAGAGCAGCTTATTCTATTATTTATAATTATACCTGTAATAAAAACGCAAGTATTAGAGCTGGTTTAACGCGAACCTTTACATTTGGGAATCGTTATTTTATTCCCTATTTAGGTTTAAGATTAGGAAGCGTCAATGGATTTAATTTTAATATTCAATTTCCACGAAGCATGAGTATTAATTTTCCACTTGGGAAAAATGTTAGAACAAGTATTTATGCCAAACCACAGGGAGGCGTCTATTCGTTTGCAAATACAGATGAACTTTATTATTTGAATAACGATAAAATTATCAATTTTGGGAGGTACGAATATTTATTAGGTTCTCGTTTTGATTTTAATTCTAATAAATTAATCGGATTTTATTTAGGCGCTGGCATCTCTTCTCAAAATGGGATCAGCTTATTCTCTGAAGCCTACAATAAAGGCAATAATGGAAAATTAAATTATTTTTATGCTGAAAAATTATCTGGAGGCTTGTTTGTAAACATTGGATTAACAATCAAATTTGGAAAAACGAAATCAATTTATAATAATTATAATTTATATGACGCCATTGATTATAATAATTCAATGGAGGCGGGCGATAATAATATCAATACTGGAAACTTGGAATTACCCAATAAAAAAACCACTGTTAAAGATATTAATTTGAGCGACATGCAAGATTTGATAGAAACACAAGATTTATATTAATTTTTTTCTTTGAAGATTAAACCTTTTTTTAATAAATTAGTCAAAATAGAAATATCACAAAAAACCTAAATATAATAAGTATGAAAACGAAACAATTTAAAATTGGAATTGCTATTGCAGCAATAGCATTTACAAGCATCGTCTCTTCTTGTAAAAAGAAAACAGAAGAAAAAGACACCGATACAACTTCTGCAAGCGACCAATCGCTAGCGTCAACATCAGTTAATGATTTAACAAGTATTTCAGATGAAGTTGGAAGAAGCAACAGTGTTTCTAGCTTTAAAACATCTGAATCAAGTGCCTTACTAAGTTCGTGTGCAAGCGTTAGTTTTGACACCTTAGCTGCAGCAAAAACTGTTACAGTAAACTTTGGAACAACAAATTGTTTATGTAACGATGGCAGATATAGAAGAGGAATTTTAAAACTTAATTTTACAGGAAGATACAGAGATTCATTAACGGTAATAACAGTGACGCCTGTAAATTATTTTGTAAACGATAATCAAGTATTAGGCCTTAAAACGATTAAAAATAAAGGACACAATGCAGCGAATCATTTGGTTTATGAAATCAATGCAAACATTAGCGTTATTAAAGCAGGTGGTGCGGGTACTGTATTATGGAATAGTACACGTCAGAGAGAATGGTTAACAGGAGAAAATACACTATCATGGTTAGATGATACATATGCTATAACAGGAAACGCAAGTGGCACATCTGCAAGTGGAAGTAGTTTTACATCTGTAATTACAAGTCCATTAATACGAAATATGGCCTACGCCTGCCGTAGACATTTTACTGCTGGTACACTAGAACATACGCCAAGTGGGAAAGCAACGAGATACATTAATTATGGTAGCGGAGCGTGTGATGACCAAGCAACTGTGACTATTAATGGAAATGTTTACAATATCACATTACCATAATAAGAAATAATAATTTAAAAAAAAGAGCGACTAAAAAGTCGCTCTTTTTTTTGATTAATCCTAAGAAGATTATTTTCCGCCCATTGCTTTTAGCTCATCCATAGTCATTAATTTATATCCATCTATCGATAAATTAAATTTAGAATCAGAAACAGGATCTACAGAAACTTCTTTCGCAATCATTTTCATTTTCATGCCTCCTTGACCTCCAGAATATTCGAAAGGCATGCCTTTTAATCCTTTCATAAAACCTTGCCCCTTTCCTTTTCCTTCATTATTAGGATTTTCAAATTTTTCGGAATACCAAATTTCCATGGTTTCTTCTTTTTTATCTTTAATCGTTAATGTAACCATTGCTTTTTTACACTCGTAACCTGCAATCATTTTTGTTTCATTGCTGTATTCTATTTTTGGGTCTGCTGTCTTTTTTGCTTTAGCCGCTTCTTTCTCCATCTCTGCTTTAGTTTGTTTTACGGCAATTTTATTTCCCATTTGCTCCATTAACATAGTCATTCCTAAATCATCAACAGCCGTTTGATTAGTAAACATCATAGATGTCATTTCTGTTAACACTTTTTTATCTTTAAAGGTAATTTTAGTTTCCATATCACCCATCATTGCCGCTTGCTCAGCAGGTAATCCTTCAAATTTCATATCATATAAAACATATCCTTCTTTAATTTGAGCTGTTAATGTTGTGACTGCAAAACATGACAATGCAAGAACTAATTTTTTCATAATTTTCTAATTTAAAATGTGATTTAATAATATATCAAACTTATAAAATAATTTTAATGAAAAAATAAAAATATGCTAAATGGCAAATTATTTATTTGAAAGTGTATTACTTTATGTAGGATGTTATTTTTGAAAATCTTCAAAAAGTTTATTCATCTCTGAACGGGTCACAACTTTGTATTTGGAAGGAATTTCGAAGATATCACTCCCTATCGTATTCTTTTTAACTTCAGTTGCAGTAAAACACAATTCTAATCCTAGTTTTTTTAAACGATATTCCATAAGCATGCCTTTAATGGCTTTATATGGACTCAAAAAATTAATGCTATCCTTTCCTAGCTCATTTGTATAATAAACACTAAATGTACTTTCAGGATGATTAACCATCGTGGCATTTACTTTTTTACAAGTATAACCTGCAATTATTTTAGTTTCCTTAGTCTCTTCAAAATTAATTTGATAATCGTTATTTTCAATACCTAATTCGTTTTCATTTTGAATACAAGCCTGCTTAATATCAAAAAAATCAACCGTTTGTATAAGAGTATTATTAATTGAATTACTTATAAAAGAAGTTTTTAAAACTCCCATGACATTCATATCCACATGTAAACTATTGTTTTTAAAAAAAACAGTGGCTTTGCCTGGTGCGAAGCCAGCTAATGGATTATTTTTATCAACTACAGTAGTTTTATATTCAATAATGCCCTCAGATAATGTAGATTCTGCTTGTTTATTTTGATCACAAGCATAAAACGTCCAAATAAATATACTAATCGCAAACCAGAAAATATATTTTGAATATTTCAATATATTACATTTTTAAAATGGAAAGTTAATCATTTGATCATTGGATTCAAATTAATAACCCAAAATTTTCAGCATAGATTTATAACTTTGTTCTTTTGCAAAAAGTTTTGTTGTAATTTTCCCATCTTCATCTCTATCAATCAATACATGCTTTGGCGCAGGTACTAAACAATGTTGTGTTCCACCATACCCGCTCAATGCTTCTTGATAAGCTCCTGTGTGAAAAAAGCCAACATAG
>CANLAV010000097.1 GCA_947487905.1 Bacteroidota bacterium
CACCGTCATCATAGGCGTCATCTGGTAAATCAATACATTCAAAAGCCGGTCCTCTTGCACCCTCTTCATCATCTGCTTCTTTTTTACTTTTCTTTTCGGCTTTCTTTTTGCCTTTACCTTTTCCATCTTCAACAGCACTTACTACTTCTTCCTTTGTATTTAATGCTTTTAATTCCGGAGATTGATAATGTTTTTGAACAGGTAAACCATTTGAATAATCTGATTCTTTGGCAACTAAAAAAGGAATTGACCACGATTGTGGATCAAACTTTTTGTCCACACAACTTGGATGAAATATTTTACCAATTCCAGAAGTAGTGTAACCTTGGCTAATAAAATATTCAGGAAGCGTTACAATATCAGGATTGATGTCCCTCATTTTAGTATGTAAATCACGTATTTTAGTTACATCAGGTCGCATTCCTGTCAAAAGACTTGCGCGTGTTGGACCGCAAACAGCTTGTTGGCAATAATTATTCAAAAAAACCGTACCCATTTTTGCCAATCGATCAATATTTGGCGTTTTAATAATTTTATCTCCATAACAACCCAACACTGTTTTCAAATCATCAACTGCTATAAAAAGAACATTAGGTTTTGATTTTTCTTGGGCAATTATAGGGGCAATTGATAAAATTACTAAGAGTGCTGCTGCGATTAACTTTTTCATTATAATTAAATTTATTATTTGTTGTTGTTATTAGTTTTCTTCAGACAATAACTATTTTATAAGGTTTAAACGATTTGAACTTTATTAATTTTTTAAAACCCATAAAATTGGATATCGAACAGGCATATTTCTAATTATTTCAGGCGTTGTAACATTTGCTTTGAGCGATTCCCATAAATCAATATACTTTTTATTTTTGAAGGCTATTCCACCAAAAAGTAAGCTCGATTGCCTCACTGGCCATTCCTCCCAATACATTACATCGTGTTGAAACGGCCAAACTGATTTGTTTTCGATATAAGGAACCATGAATTTTATTCCCAATTCTAAATTTCGTCCGTCATTTGTAGTATATGCAAAAAGATTGTCATTTTTTGTAGATAATATTTGGCAAATACTTGTCATTGCATCCAAATTAAATAGAGAATATCCATACGGTTTTGTTCGTTTTAATTCCAATGGAAAACTACCATCTTTTTCCATTTGATTCGGCAAAAGAGTTGTTTTATAAAAATTTCTACAAAAGTCCATCGTTTTAGTATCTTTAATTAAATCGGCAAAAGCAGCCACTTGCATTGTCCAACACACACTATGATTATTCCCATTATCACGTTCTGCAATTCCATATTCATGAGTTGTTATCCAATTCAAATAATTTGAAAACCACAATTTAATGGCTTCTAAATTAGCTTTTGTAAGTGCCGATGAATTCTCAATAGCATAAATAGCTTTGGTAACCTCAACCAAATGTACCGTGTCAATAATTCCAATTCCACGACCGGTTGCAACTCCTTTAATGGCTTGCGCATACAGCAAATTAGCATTCATTTTTGTATCCGGATTCACAAACCAAGCTTTCAAATGAAGTGCTAATTTTTCAGCATATTTTTTATCATTCGTAAGTACATAAGCCGAAGCTAAAGCACCAGCAATTTGGCTAAACCGAATTAATGCTTCTCGATGCGCAGTGAAATTTGCTGGATTGGTCAAACCGTCTTTTCTAATATAAGGGCCGTTTGGATTTTGTTCGTCAGGCCACCAATAATCACCTTCAGAATAAAAGTCGTGATTTGTACCTGAGCTTCTATCACAAAAGGAAGCAGTAACGGTTTGAGGAACTTCATTCAAATAAGCATCCGCATTTTTAAGCACGCGACTTCTTTCAATTTCATTTAAATTAAAAGCCATTTTGATATTAGAACAACTGATAGCCGTAATTCCAATAAATAACATAACAACTTTTAGGCTAATTTTTTTCATTTGAAAGAGATGCAAATACCTAATTTATTGTTTTTTGAACTTTAAAAATTCTCCTTTAAAATTTTGATTTAAAATGTTCATTTCAATAAAATCTCCTATTGAATTTGGAATAACTTCAATTGACGCTTTTCCATTTGACATCTTAATAGATTCACTTCCAGTTGGTGTGCCTTGGTTTTTTAGTGTTTGACCACCAGATAAACATTGAAAATAGACACGGTCTTCATAATCCAAACAACGTAATTTGTTTTTATCGACTGCAATTGCCGTTACAAGATAATTTCCGTTTTTCATTTTTTCTGCTGATAATTTCAATCCATCTGCAGGTCCATTTTTAGTAAAACGATAATTCACATCAATTGTATCGGATACTTTTTTTCCGTCATTTGTAATTCCAACAGCAACAAAGGTGTTTTTCCCTTCGGCAAAATTCACTTCCCAAGTCAATCCGCATGCTGGATAAGCAGTAATATCTCTTGTTTTTATTCCTAATGATACACCATTTTGGAAGAACTCCACTTTAGGACAATTACTAAAAACATTCAAAATTCGAGGAGTATTTTTTAGACCTTGACGCTCTGTCCAAGTATGTGATTCGATATAAGTAAATGGTTTGTCACTCCAGTAACTTTTGAATACATAATAGGCATCTTTAGGATTTCCATTTCTGTCAACCAAACCTTTTTGATTCATATACGGAATATCATCTTCGGGTCTTAAAGGCGTTGCAAAGTCTTTAAATGCCCATTGCATATTACCTACAAATGTTGGATCGTTTTCAGAAATATGTAAATGCCAATCAAACAAATCAACAATATAATTTTCGCTCAAATCACCAATTTGGGCAATATTAGCCACTTTAGTTTGTACAATTGCTTCTTCCCAACCTTCAGATTTTATTTGACCTTCACCATTGATAGGATTTTCAGAATGACGTCCAACATGACTGTCACCGCCATATTCAGCATGAATAAAGTGTTTGTAATCTAATTTATATTTATCAATGGCTTTCTTGTAACTTTTAAAACTTCCAGAATACCAACCCGACCAAATTGAAGGAGAAAAAACATCTACAATTTTAGAGCCTTCTTCATATTTACGAATTACAGTTTTTCGACTTGGGTCTAATTTGTGTGCAATATCATTTAACTCTGATAAGAAAATATTAGTTTTTTCTTTATTATCACCGTCTTCAAAGTCTGGCAACCAGTTCATTTCATTTCCTAACGACCAAAGAATAATCGATGAATGATTGTAATTTTGATTGATTATTTCACCAAGCATATTTTTAGTATTGGTTTTCCAAACTTCATTTCCAATTCCACCACGGCACCACGGTAATTCATCCCAAACCAATAAACCCAATTCATCACATGCTTTATAAACTTCTGGATCTTGAGGATAATGTGCCAGTCGAACAAAATTCGCACCCATTTCTTTTATGGATTCCATGTCTTTACGATGTTGCTCGTTTGACATTGCTGCCCCAACACCTGCATGTTCTTCGTGACGGTGCGTTCCGCGAATTAAAACTCGTTTTCCGTTTAGGAAAAATGGGCCATTATCTTTAAATTCAAACCATCTAAAACCACCTTTATCCTCAATTTTATCTTTTTCGATTCCATTTTCTAGCAATGAAACAGAAACAGAATATAAATTTGGTTTGTTGATATCCCATAATTCTGGATTTTTAATATCATTAAAAGCAATTATAGTTTCTTGACCTGATAAATTTCCTTTTTTAGTTGCAATTATTTTTCCTTTTGGATTAGATAACTGGGCAACATAATTAAAACTACTTGGGTTTTGAAGATTTTTTACTGTTGCAATTACATTTAATGCAGCTACTTTTTCTGAAACTTGAGGTGTAGTTATTTTAATGTTATCAATATTGTTTTTTGCCATGGAAAGCAACCAAACATCTCTGGTAATTCCGCCAAAAATAATAAAATCACTTTTTTGAGATGGAATTATATCAATATTATAACTATTATCAACACGAACTAAAACTTCATTATTTCCTTCGTTTATAAATTTAGAAATGTCAAAAGTAAATCCGATATATCCACCAATGTGTTCGCCAACTTCTTGCCCGTTTACATATACTTTAGTAGTTATATTAGATCCTTCAAAATACAATTGGTATAATTTATTCGGATCAATATTTGAAATAACAAGGTTTTTTTTATACCAACTTGCGCTTCTTCTGTAGCCCGGATCATTATCAGTTGCATCTTGACTGTTCCAAGAATGAGGTAAGTTTAAGGTAACCCAATTTGTGGCGTTTTTTACTTCCGATATGTTTTTAGTATCATTTTCTAGGTAATTCCAACCCAAATCGATGTTATCTTTAGTTCGAATTTCGCTTTTTGATTTTTGAGCATAGATTGCGTTAAAAAAAAATAATAAAAGTATAGATAGAAAATGTGATGGATTTTGAATTTTGAATTTCATATAATTAAAGGGATTTTTTTCTAATAATAGCCTCTAAATAATAATAATCGGCATATACAATTGGACTGTCTATTTCATCTTTTTTAGGCCAATTACCGGTACTATGATTTAAAATAAATGGATCTTTCACAGCATAATTTAGTAAATATTTATCAGAACTTAATGTGTTTATTACTTTATTTGAATAGTCTAAATAAGCTTGATTTTTTGTAAAAGAATATAATTCGATTAATGCAGATGCCATTACCGCAGCTGATGAAGCATCTCTTGGTGCGTTTGGAATACTTGTGTCATTGAAATCCCAATATGAAATTCCATCTTCAGGTAAGGTTTTAAAATTTATATAATAATTGGCTGTAGCTTCGGCTTGTTTTAGGTATTTTTTATTTTTTGTATAACGATAAGCCATGGTAAAACCATAAACTGCCCATGATTGTCCTCTTGCCCATGATGAATCGTCATTGAATCCTTGAAAAGTGGCTTTTTTTCTTACCCCATTAGAAATAGTATCATAATCAACTACGTGGTAACAACTGTTGTCTTTTCTGAAATGATTTTTTAAGGTTGTATTGGCGTGTTTAATTGCAATGTTTCTAAAAGTAGGGTCGCCAGAAATTATTGATGCCTCAAATAACAATTCGAGATTCAACATGTTGTCAATAATAACGGGGTAATCGAAAAGATTTTTGCTGTGATCCCACGATCTTATAGCGCCAATTTTAGCATTAAATCTTGTGATTAATGTTTGAGCACTTTTTAATATAATTTTTTTATATTTAGAATTGTCTTCTACATTGAGTCCTTTACCAAAGCTGCAATATACTTTGAAACCCATGTCGTGGGTACCGCCATTGAATTTTTCTTTTTCAATAAATGCATTCCATAAGGCGGCTTTTTCTTTATAACGAATATCGCCTGTAAGTTTGTATATCTGCCAAAGATTACCTGCATAAAAACCACTTGTCCAATCTTTAGATTTAACTTTTTTCATCACTCCTGATGAAAGATTCATGCTTCTCGGGATCGAAACGGAATCAATTGGAAAATCTAATAGATTTAAAAATCTAGAATTGATTTCTTTTTTCAACAAACCAGAAACAGGATCATATTGTGCTGAACAATTAAAACTGAACAACATAAATACAATTATAATAAATAAAGAATTTAATTTCTTCATCGTGAATTTGAATGTCTGATTAAAGGGCATGAAAAAAGTAAATTAGTTCATCTAAACAAAACGAATTAACAACAAGCTGAGAACGATTATCAAAACTATTAAAATTGATTGAAAAAAGTTGTTATTAATTACATTAAATTTCATTAGACAAATGTACATTGAGCAAGAATATCAAAAATCCAAAATAGGGTGTTCAAAAATCCAAAAGAGGATAAAAATGGAGTTTTACTTAGGTTTTAGTGTTGTCAGAAAATTTATTTAAGTATTGGGTTGGGGTTTCACCAAACTTCTTTTGAAAACATTTACAAAAATATTTAGGATTATTAAACCCTACTTGATAACTGACTTGAGAGATATTAATCTTGTTTTGTTCTAATAATTGTGCAGCTCTTTTCATTCTAATTTCTAGGATAAATTCATTGGGAGTAAAATTTGTCCACGCTTTTATTTTAGTGAAAAGCATCGTTCTACTAACACCAAGTTCGGAACAAAAAAAAGGAATGTCAAATTGTTCGTTTGAGATATTTTCTTCCACAACTTTAAAAGCCTTCTTTAACAACTGCTCGTCTAGTGATGAAACTGTTATTTCACTTGGCACAAAATTATCTTTTGATGAAAATTTAGTTTTTAATCGTTGTTTAGATGCAAGCAAATTTTTAATTCTTAATTTAAATTCAATCAAGTTAAAAGGTTTACTAATATAATCATCGGCACCGCTTTCAAGTCCTTCAATTTTATAAATAAGTGACGATCTTGAAGTTAGTAATATAACTGGAATATGACTGGTTTTAATGTTTTCCTTAATTTTAGCACACAATTCTGTACCCACCATTTCTGGCATAATTACATCGCTAACAATTAAGTCTGGCACAAATTTTATTGCTTTTTGGAATCCAATAGCACCGTTTTCAGCAACGATGACATTGTATTCTGCTTTGAGCAGATTTTTCATAAAAGATCGTAATACTTTATGATCTTCAACAATTAAAATAGTGGGTTTTTCTTCGCCAACATTTAAGTCATTAATATCTTCTTCGTCTTTAATTTCAGGCAAATCCAATTGAACTTCATATTGAGCAACATCATCACTTATTTTAAAATCTTTTAAAATTTCTTTGTCCGAAAGATGTTTTCTACCAAGCTGCATTACCACTGTAAAAACAACTCCATTGGTACTTTTATTTTCAACAGTAATGGTTCCTTTATGAAGATTTATAATGTTTTTTACAATAGACAAACCAATACCAGTGCCTTTATTGTAATTTATTTGAACTTGATTATGCGTTGGAATTTCAAAAAATAAGTCAAATATTTTTTCGATATGTTTCTTATCAATTCCAATTCCAGTATCTTCAACTTCAATAATTATTTCGTTTTTCTCTTTTCTAATTTTAATTGCAATTTCGCCTCCTTTCGGAGTATAACGAAAGGCATTTGAAATCAAATTATAGAATACGCGTTCCAATTTAAACCTGTCAAAATAGACTAATATTTCCTCATCCGAAGATTCAAATGTAAATTTATAACCCCCGACTTTAGCGTATTCTGTAAACGATAAAAAGATTTCCTTTACATATTTAACAATATTTCCTTCGGCAGCTTCTAGTATAAATTGATTGTCTTCAAATTTTCTAAAATCCATCAATCTATTGATTAATTTCAAAAGATGATTGGCGCTACTTTCAATTACGAGGAGTTTTTTATACATTTCATTTGAACCGTTGTAGTTCAAAAGTATCTGTTGTAATGGTCCTAAAATTAAAGTTAAAGGTGTTCTAAATTCATGTGAGATATTTGTGAAAAACTGCAGTTTTGCACTATTATCTTCTTTATTTCTTTCACTTTCCCTGTATTCCAATAATAATTTTTGGCGCAGTTTTTCTTTAGATTTTATTATCCATGACAAACCATAAAGTGAAATCAATAATAAAATTACATATAAAGAAAGTGCCCACCAGCTTTTCCACGGCGCGGGTTTAACAACTATTTCTAAAGTGGTTGGAACAGTATTCCAAATCCCATCATTATTAGCGCCTTTTACTTCAAAAACATATGTTCCTGAATTTTGAATCGTAAATGTTGCTGAAGTATTAGAGGTTGTCGTCCATTCATTATCTAAACCAATCAATCGATAGGAGTATTGATTATTTGTAGAATTTATAAAATTTGGAATTGCAAAATTTATAGTAAAATTGGCCTTGTCATAAGTTAAAGTTAATGATTTTGTATAAGCAATTGCTTTTTCTAAAACGTCATTTTCATTGGCAACATTTATAGATTTGTTAGCAATTTTAAAATCGGTTAAAATAACTTGAGGCGAATACGTATTAACTGGGATTTTTTTGGTGTCAAAATAGGTAATTCCTAAAGGACCACCATAGTAAAATTTATTATTTCCAAGTTTTAAAAAGGCATTGTCATTAAATTCATTGCTTACTAAACCGTCTTTTTGGTCATAAATAAAGGCAGATTTATTTGATAGATTATATTTGATTATACCATAATTGGAACTCATCCATAAATTATTAGCATCATCTTCAGAAATAGAATGTATTGCAGTTACTTCTGAATCATCTTTTTTAATAGTTATTTTATGAAAATTTGTGCCGTCAAAATCATAAAGTCCCTTTGCCTTAGTCCCTATCCAAATTTTCCCTTTTTTATCTTGAAATAATGATAAAATATCATCTCCAGAAAGTAATTTGTTGTTAAAGAAATAATGTTTTATGTCATAGGTTTTATTATCAAAATCATTTAGATTTATAACATTTAGTCCGCTTTGAGTTCCTATCCACAAATTGTCTTTTTTATCTATTAATAAAGTTCTGACTCTATTGTTAGTCAAGAAATTTTCAGAATAATTATCATTGCCAATTATTTGATAAGAATTATTTGAACTGTCGTATCTAATTAATCCTTTGCCAAATGTGCCTAACCAAAAAATATCTTTCTTACGCCCTTTTTTAATTACATATACACCCGATTCTTTTAATGCATTTTTTAATTCCGGAGCAATTTTATCGTTTACAAATCTTTTAGATTTAATATCATAAGCTGCCAATCCTTCGGTAAAAGTTCCAATCCAGAG
>CANLAV010000098.1 GCA_947487905.1 Bacteroidota bacterium
AGAAACAGTGGTGTTAGATGTTACAATCAAGCGCAGGTGGGCTATGTTATTGCATATCATTTTCAGTGCAATAGGTTTATTGTTAGGCTTGTATTTAGCCTTAAAATGTCATCATGTTAAAATTGTAGCATTTCAATTATTAAGTATTCTATTACTGTGGTTTTATTCAACCCATTTTAAAAAGCAATTACTGGTTGGAAATTTGGTTGTTTCTCTCTTAACGGCGGCTATTCCATTATTGCCTTTTATTTATGATTTTTATTTTATGACCGAAGTAAATCCATTTGTTATGGAAGTTATTAAACCAATTCTAAAACCTTTGTTTTATAGTGTATTAGCGTATAGTGTATTTGCCTTTTTAACTTCGTTTACACGCGAAGTTATTAAAGATATGGAAGATTATAAAGGCGATGTTCAAACAGGATGCAAAACGATGCCTATTGTTTGGGGAATGGTAACTAGTAAAGTCGTTACATTTTTTGTGGTCATCATTACCATTGGATGTTTATTCCTAGTTTGCTTACATTATTTTAAGAGTCAACATTTTGTGCCATTATATTATATTTTAGGATTAATAATTTTGCCATTAATCAGTATTGTATTAATTACAATATCTGCCAAGTCGAGTAAGGATTTTAAAATGGCAAGCTTATTGCTTAAATTTGTGATGTTATTTGGCATTGCATTTACTTATTTCATTTAATCACTCATGAACAAAATTGAAGAAACTATTAAGGATTTTCCTTACCAACTTATTTTAGGGTCTAATTCACCTCGTCGACACGAATTATTAACGAGCTTAGGATTTAAATTTTTAAACAAGCCCATTCATGCCGATGAATCATTTCCTATTGATTTAATGGCAGAAGAAATTCCATTGTATTTGGCCGAAAAAAAAGCAGATGCATACGAGGAAGAATTGAAAGATACTGATATTTTAATAACGGCGGATACCATTGTTTGGTGTGAAGGAAAGGTGTTTAATAAACCTGCTAATTTTGTGGAAGGCAAAGCCATGCTAGAAGCATTAAGTGGTAAAATGCATGAAGTGTTTACAGGCGTATGTTTAAAAAGTGGAAATAAACAAACTACGTTTTACGATGTAAGCAAAGTGTATTTTAAAAAATTAAAGCCAGAAGAAATAGAGTATTATTTAATGAACTTTAGTCCTTACGATAAGGCCGGAAGCTATGGTGTTCAGGATTGGTTAGGTTATATTGGTATTGATAAAATTGAAGGTAGCTTTTACAATGTGATGGGGTTACCTGTAAAAGAATTATATGAAGAGTTAGTTAAATTTTAATAGTTATGCGACTTAAATCATTACTTTTTTTACTCCTTTTTACTTTTTCATTTAGTGTATTTTTGTCAAGTTGTTTTATGTTTAAACCTAAAAACAAATGCGATACTTGCCCAAGCTTTCATCATGCTAAAAAGAAAAAAAAGCATTGATTAACTTTGGTTTTAGTTTTTTAATCAAATTTGTTAAATTTTATTTTTCTGATTGTCAAGTATTTAGTTAATTGAACAATGTTTTATTTAATTTCGTCTACAAAAATTAGGGTTTAGTCTAAATAAATTAATAATTTTGCCTTTTTTTAATATAAACTTTAAAATAAAGCGTTATGAAATTTATTCTGATTTTTACTACCATTTTTCTATTTATCAATAGCACTGTTAGCTTTTCGCAACAAACAACTGGCCCGAAAAAAGTTGGATTATGTTTAAGTGGAGGTGGCGCTAAAGGTTTGGCACACATTGGTTTATTAAAGCGCATTGACTCTTTAAATATTAAGATTGATTACATTACTGGCACTAGCATGGGTAGTGTAGTTGGTGGTTTATACGCATCAGGTTGGTCTGGTAAACAAATTGATAGTTTAAGTAGAACGTTGGATTGGGCTGTATTATTAAATCAGTTTGTACCAATGAATGAAATTAGTATTGATGAGAAAGATGAATATCAAAACTATATTGGCGAAATTCCTATTCAATATGGCAAAGTACAAGTTACCGGTTTTATTGAAGGGCAAAATTTACAGAATGTATTGAATAAATTAACAAGACACGTTAATCACATTTCTGATTTCGATCGATTACCAATTCCATTTAGATGTTTAGCAGTTGATATCAAAACAGTAAAGCCGGTTGTTCTTAAAAGTGGAAACTTAGCCAATTCATTGCGTTCAAGTATGGCTATTCCTACAATTTTTAAACCAGTAAAAATTGATTCTTTTCTTTTAGTGGATGGAGGATTGATGGATAATTTTCCTGTAGATGAATTAAAAAAAATGGGTGCCGAATTCATCATCGGAAGTTATACAGGTAGCAGGCTTTTAGAGGAGCATGAATTAAATACAGTTACCAAATTACTGATGCAATCTTCAAGCTTTTATGCCATTAACGAAAGCAAAGAAGGTATCAAAAATTGTGATATTTTTAATAATCTAACGGCAAATATGAAGCACATTTCAGCTGGTTCGTTTCATAAGTATGATCAAATCTTGAAAATAGGCGATCGTGTTTCCTCTCATGTATTACCTGAGTTAGTTAAATTATCAAACACACAAAAACAAGAGAACCTATCTTTTATTAAACAACCATTAATTTTTGAAGAGAGACCTATATTAATCAATACCATTATCATTGACACGATGAGTCATTTAAAGCAGAAAAAATTTATAAGCAATAAATTAACTATACAGCCAGGTGATGTTGTTCATTATAAGGATTTAGAAAGAGCTGTTACTAAAATTTACAGTAACCGTAATTTATTAAAAGCTTATTATTCCATTCAACCGACTGATAGCGATGGAAATGTAATCAA
The DNA here is from genome assembly GCA_947487905.1 of Bacteroidota bacterium. Classification (GTDB taxonomy): domain Bacteria; phylum Bacteroidota; class Bacteroidia; order B-17B0; family Aurantibacillaceae; genus UBA4416. The sequence goes on from CANLAV010000098.1 coordinate 2,828, forward strand.
GTTTAAAGTATTAGAAGATGCGAAATTTCGATTTAAGGGAGCCTTGCATTTTGATTCAGAGTTAGGCGCTGGTTTTATATTAAATTTCACCATGAGAAATGTTATAGGGAAAAACTCTAGGTTAGTTGCAACAGTTGACTTAGCTCAATCTCCAAGGTATAGAATTCATTATCGTAAATATTTATGGAACACACCATTATCTTTCAATGTTCAATTATATAGAGAAAAAGTAGCCTTTAATTTTTATAACCAACAGGGCAGAGGAGAAGATGTTTTTATGAATTTATATCGAAGTTTTGATATGGGGCTTAATTATGCATTAGGCGTTAATACTTCATTTTACGCAGGCTATCAAGTTAATATAAATAAATATTCGCCAAAATTTTCTAATAGTAATCAAAGTTTTGCAATTAAGAATTATCAAGAAACATACGAAGGGAGCGTTTTTCAATTCAAATACAATACTGTTGATAGACGATTTTTTTCGAGAAAAGGAATTGATTTTCGTGTAGAAGACCGCTATTCGTTTTATACAGTTCAGGAATTAAAAGCTCAAGCAAAAGATATCTTTACGGATAGTATTAGTGAAATAGTTTCGAGAAATTACACAAATCCGTTTAATTCGTTAAATGTAAAATTAAATGTTTTTTTACCGCTTTCTAAAAAATTAACCGTTTCATTAAAAATGAATACTGGACTTATTGCAGAAAATGTTGTCAAAGAGAAAGTAAATCCAAGAGATACATCGTATACTCTTACTAATATCAGTGAATTTCAACAATTTAGAATTGGAGGGGTTGATAGTCGATTTAGAGATAATTATATTCCTTTTTATGGTGTAAAGGAAGGCGAATTTTTCGCAAATAGTTTTTCTTCGGTTCAAATGGCCTTGCAATATGAAGTGAAAAGTAATTTGTTTTTAACGCCTTTCTTTTCCTATTGCTATTCAGCCTCTTCGTTTAAAAATTATTTAGCTAATTATACAAACATCAGTTTAAAAAACGAATCACTCAATAAAAATCCTAACTACACTACTATTTATACTTACGGATTAAATTTAGGGTATAAAACACCATTAGGACCATTAACATTAAGTGTTTCAAAACCTTCTATTGTTGGTACTTTGAGGTACTACCTTTCTTTTGGGTATAATTTTTAATTTTTATTTTGATAGTATATCTATTTGCTAATTAAAGGTTCGTTCACCGTGGCGTACATTTCGTGAGAAGCTAATTCTCATGATGGGTTTAATATTTCATTATTCAATTTCTTTATTTTCTTCAATTTCTTCTGCTAACTTCTTTTCAAATTTATTATGAATAAAGAGCATTGAAAGGCCAAATAAAATGGCAGAAACAATTAGCAAATTATTGATGATGCCGCTAACAGAAAATGAAATTCTAATGAGTATAGTTGAAATAATAAACCCTGAATTTCGAATAACTTTATGAAACTCATCTGTATGGAAAAATGAAAACAACAATAATATCACATCAGCAATAATTAGAATATTAAAAAATTGTTCAAAGAAAATATTATTGATGTTCTTGAAAGAAATAACATTGGTTTCATTAGGTTGAAAGATGCCCAAACTCCAATTTAAAAATGAATAAATAGCAATAATTACTAATACAGGAACTAAGGCTGTAGCGATCCATTTTTTCGCGTTAATAAATTTAGAAATGCTTGAAGAGTTGGTTTTACTATTTTCAATAGTTCTATATACTTTGGTTCGCTGTATATGAAATAGATAAATTAAATAGAATAGTAACACCGATGCTAATAAATCATAAGTAAACTGCAAATCATTTTTAATGTTAAACCAATTAGAAGAAAGTGATAAATCTGAAAGGTCTTTGAACAATCGTCTAATAATGATGAGTGCTATAATTTCATATTGCTTTGAAATATATGTAGAAGTTGATTTAGGTAAGTAATAAATTAAAAGATAAACCTCATAAACCAAAATAAAAGAAAAAGGAGTGTAAATGGCAGCAATAGGATTTTTTAATAAGTTTGATGGCTCATTTATGGTAATAAAATTAAAATGGATCAATCCAATCATTAATAAGTGAATTATAAAACTCACCAGAGCAATCCATAAGATAACTCGTTCACTCTTTTCTTTCGTTTTATTTGAAAGAAGTTTGTGATAAATTTTTTCCAAGAGTTTAGATACGTCCATATTAGTTTTTTAAGTAAGAATATTTTATCGTTTTTCGGCTTGGTGTTCGTTTTTTTAAATGATGTTCAGCGGATATCGCAATTAGTGTTATTGATTAATACTATTAACCACTCTTATCGGAATAAGTTTAATTTTCATATAAGGATAATATGGCAACATTGAAAGTTTTGAATGCACATCTTCGCTATCAATCGCCATCAAAACCATAAAAATCCCAGACATATCAAGTTTAATAAAGTTATCTACAATAGTCCCATTTTGTTCCAACTCTTTTACAACCTCCTGTTCTCTGGGGAGTAGTTTCATTCTTGTTTCGTTGTCCAATCCTTCTAATTGGATATCAATCATAAATTTTTTCATTTTTTCTTTTCTTTACTTTACAATATTAAATATATAAAAAAAAGCCTCTTTAAATTATAAGAAGAGAATTTTTCAACTATGTTTTGAGTAAATTATTTTATTTCTTCGTTATCCATATAAGTTACGGTTTCTCCTATAGCGTATTCTGGATTTGCATTTTTAGTAGGTATTTTAATAGGTGATTTTATTCTTTTATTACTTTAAATGTCTGTTTTAAATTTTCTCCCACACTTATTAAATAAATACCTCCCGATAAATTGCCTAATTCAATGATTGTATTTTCAGAAGTTATTTTTCCTTTTAATATTGTTTTACCAGTATTATCATAAACCACATAAGATGAGCCTAAAAGCTTAATATCTGATTTTAAATTGATTTCACTTTGAGCAGGATTCGGAAAAATAGAAAACATATTATTACTATTTATTTCATTAATTCCTACAGGTCCGCAACCAACTGAAGTTAGTAAACTTAATCTAGGCGCAACAATCGCTGTAGCTCTAATTCTATCTTTCTGTCCTTGTGTAAATCTGTTTACTAAAGGACAATAAGACATATAATTAAATCGGCTTTTATCCCATAAAGCAGTTGATGTACAAGGATTAGTTGTACCGCAATCACCTTGTTTATGAGGTGGTGTATCGCAAACGCGATCCCCATTTATGAGACAATTAGTGTCTACTGGACAATAAACATTACCCCCATCACCATTGAATGTATGATAAAGATAAAAACCGTGACCAACTTCATGAGGTAATGTTCCACTTGTACCTGTCATGGAGGTGGAAACAATAACTAATCCATCATAAAGTCCGCCAACAGGATAGGATGCGTATCCAACAAAACCACCATTACATATTTTACTAACTACCCAAATATTATAATAGTCAGAAACAGGCCATCTGCTTAAGTCTTTTATAGTAGTTTCGACTGCTCCGCTGCATGGATTACCTGTTGGAGTTATACCAGTTACTGAATAATTTGGAACGGTTGAACCGTTAACTCTTTTAATACCATTAGTTGAATTACCGCTCGGGTCCTTACTTGCAAGGCAAAATTCTAATTCAACATCAACCCCTAAACCGTTTACATTTCTAAAGCGGTTATTAAGTCCAGTAATAGCTTGCTGAATTTGGATATCCGAAATATTTGAAGCTGTTCCTAGAGCCTCACCTAAATGAATAACATGAACAACGACAGGAATAGTGTAAATTGTAGATGTAAATTTTTTAGTTGCTTGATTTTTAATAATAGATTCAATTTCGGATTCAAGGACAAGCGATTTATTCCTATAAGCAGAATCGGTTTGCATTAGATTGTTGTGAATTAAATCAGTTGCACATTCAGCATTTTGTGCCTTTATCTCCATTTTTAAAAATAGAAAAGCAATTAATAGGAGAATTAAATTTGAATATTTTTTCATATTATTATTTTTTTTGATTTTTCGGATTCGCCCCATGCTTTTCCGTTTTTGGTATCCTCTTTTTATATAATGATACAAATTTTTTGTATCCATTGCAAATTATTATTTTCTAAAGCTATTCGGTTCAATAGCTTGAACATAATTTCTCGATAAACGTCTTTAACTATTTCAACAATTTAAATTATTATTAGTTTAAACTTAATATCTAATATAAAAAAATCCCCTTCAATTAGTTGAAGGGGATTTTTAAAAAATAGTTTATTTAAATTATTTTACTTCTTCGTAATCTACATCCGTTACGTTTTCGCTTTTTCCAGCTTCAGGATTTGCTTGTTCAGCACCTGGCTGAGTATTTGCACCACCTTGATCGTTCATTGCTGCGTGCATTTCTTGAGAAGCTGCTTCCCATGCTGCGTTTAATGACGTTGTAGCAGAATCAATAGCGCTTAAGTCTTTTGCTTCGTATGCTGTTTTAAGGGTTGCTAAAGCACTTTCGATAGTTGCTTTTTTCTCAGCTGGAATTTTATCGCCGTAATCTTTAATTTGTTTTTCTGAAGTGAAGATTAAACCATCCGCTGCATTGATTTTTTCAGCTTCTTCTTTTGCTTTTTTATCAGCATCAGCGTTTAATTCTGCTTCGCGTTTCATTTTTTCAATTTCTTCTTTGCTTAATCCAGAAGAAGCTTCAATACGAATATTTTGAACTTTACCAGTTGCTTTATCTTTAGCAGATACAGATAAAATACCATTCGCATCAATATCAAATGTTACTTCAACTTGAGGAACACCGCGTGGTGCTGGCATAATACCATCTAAGTTAAATTGTCCAATTGTGCGGTTATCTTTAGCCATTGGGCGCTCACCTTGTAATACATGTAATTGTACACTTGGTTGGTTATCGCTTGCTGTACTAAATGTTTCTGATTTTTTAGAAGGAATCGTTGTATTTGATTCAATTAATTTAGTGAATACACCACCAAATGTTTCTATACCTAATGATAAAGGTGTTACATCTAATAATAATACATCTTGCACTTCACCAGTTAATACACCACCTTGAATAGCAGCACCAATAGCAACAACTTCATCAGGGTTAACACCTTTGCTTGGCGCTTTTCCAAAGAATTTCTCAACAGCAGCTTGTATTGCAGGAATACGAGTTGATCCACCAACTAAAATAATTTCGTCAATATCTCCAGTTGATAAACCTGCATTTTTTAATGCTGTTTTGCAAGGGTCAATCGTACGTTGAATTAAACTGTCAGCCATTTGTTCAAACTTAGCACGAGTTAATTGTTTCACTAAATGCTTGGGAATTCCGTTAACAGGCATAATGTATGGCAAGTTAATTTCAGAAGTAGTTGTACTTGATAATTCAATTTTCGCTTTTTCAGCAGCTTCTTTCAAACGTTGTAAAGCCATTGGGTCTAAACGTAAATCAATACCTTCGTCTTTTTTAAATTCGTCAGCTAACCAATCAATAATGATATGGTCAAAGTCATCTCCACCTAAGTGAGTATCACCGTCTGTTGATTTTACTTCAAATACACCGTCGCCTAATTCTAAAACAGACACGTCGTGTGTTCCACCACCGCAGTCAAAAACAACAATTTTCATGTCTTTTCCTTTTTTGTCCATGCCATAAGCAAGGGCAGCAGCCGTTGGTTCGTTGATAATTCGTTTTACTTTTAAACCAGCAATTTCACCAGCTTCTTTAGTCGCTTGACGCTGAGCATCGTTAAAGTAAGCAGGAACAGTAATAACTGCTTCATC
>CANLAV010000099.1 GCA_947487905.1 Bacteroidota bacterium
CATATTAATCATCCTGAAGAAAGTGCAGGAATAAAATCTAGAGTAAGAAACACATTGTGTCAAATTGAAAAATTAAGTATAAAAAATCATAAATTACTTTCGTAAATTTCAATTAATTGTTTTGTGATTTTTACTTTATGAAATTTTTCTGCATATATATATCCTTTATCAGCTATTTCATTTCTTAGTTTTTCTGAATTTAATAATTCATTGATTTTATCCGCAAGTAATGTTTCATTTAATGGATCAATGTAAATTGAATTAGGTCCTCCAGCTTCTGGAAAGCACCCATTTTTATTTGTAATGACGGGTGTTTTAGAAATTAAAGCTTCTATAATTGGTATTCCAAATCCTTCAAAAATAGAAGGATAAATGAATATAGAAGCATTTTGATAAATTATAGGTAAATGACTATTCGTCACGTTTTCTAAAAATAAAACTCTATTACTTAATTCGTTTTGAGAAATAAATTGTTCTATTTCATTGAAGTACTCTGTTTTTTTTCCTATTACGATTAAAGGTATTTCTTTAACCTGTTTTAATGATTTTATAATAGTCAATAGGTTTTTACGTTTTTCGATAGTACCTACATAAAGTAAATATGAAGTTGGTAATTGATGTGTGTTTTTAACATCTTGAATTTCAATTTCTGTGTAATTTTTATAAAATGAATCATCACAACTTTGGTAAACTACTTTAATTTTTTGTGCAGGAATATTAAAAAATGAAATAATATCTTTTTTTGTTTCTTCACTAATCGCAATGATGACATCTGCATGTTTACAAGCTGCATAAAATTTTCTTCTGTAGATTAATCGGTCTAATAATGGGTATAATTGAGGATATCTCAAAAAAATTAAATCATGAATAGTGACAATTTTTTTTCCTTTGAATTGTTTAATATTTATAGGTAATTCATTACTTAAACCATGATAAACGTCAATTTTTTTTTCAATTAATTCTTTAGTTATGGTGCACGAACGCCAGTAGCTGCTGAAAATATTTGCAAATAAACCAGTGGGTTGGTTTATACTTACATTCTGTAATATTGAGACTTCCTTATAGAAATCATTAACTCTAAATGTAGGCGTATATAAATATTGCTTTAAATCAGGACTTAAAGAATACAAGTTTTTAATAATTGTTCGAGCATAATTTCCCAAACCACTATTATTTAAAAATGCTCTTTTGGCGTCAAATGCTATTTTCAATTTCGATAAGGTTAAACCGCAACATGATGTTCTCTCAAAGCATCATTAAGCGACGTTTTTAAATCAGTACTTTCTTTTCTTTTACCTATAATTAATGCACATGGTACTTGATACTCTCCAGCTGGAAATGTTTTAGTATATGAACCAGGAATTACAACACTTCTTTCTGGAACATATCCTTTTGTCTCAATAGGTTTGTTACCAGTTACATCAATTATTTTAGTTGACATAGTTAAACAAACATTTGCTCCCAAAACAGCCTCTTTACCAACTCTCACGCCTTCTACAACAATACAGCGAGAACCAATAAAACAATTGTCCTCTATGATAACTGGTGCAGCTTGAATTGGTTCTAAAACGCCACCAATTCCAACTCCCCCGCTTAAATGAACGTTTTTTCCAATTTGCGCACAACTCCCAACGGTAGCCCAAGTATCTACCATTGTTCCTTCATCTACATATGCGCCAATATTGACAAAACTCGGCATGGTTATCACATTTTTTGATATATAACTTCCATACCTCAAAATAGATCCAGGAACAGCTCTAATTCCAGCATCCGCTAAATTTGTTTTAAGTTTCATTTTATCATGAAATTCGAAAGGTTTTAATTCCATCACTTCCATTTGTTGAATTGGGAAATAAAGTATAACTGCTTTTTTAACCCAATCATTGACTTGCCAATTTCCATCAGATTGTGGTTCAGCAACGCGTATTTCCCCCTTATCTAATAACTCAATAATTTCTCTTATTACAGATTGGTTTGATTTTATTTTTAGTTGTTCTCTATCATTCCAAATAGACTCTATTATTTCTTTCATAAAAAAATGCTTAAATTTTTTTTGCAAGTTAAGTAAAATATGTATATTTGCACTCCAAATTTTTGGATTGGTTATGTAGCTCAACTGGATAGAGCACCTCACTACGGATGAGGAGGTTTGGGGTTCGAATCCCTACATGATCACAAACAAAACCCTTTGAAAACCAAAGGGTTTTGTTTTTAAAGTAAGAATTTGGTGAGGTAGCTCAGTTGGTTAGAGCATCGGATTCATAACCCGAAGGTCAGGAGTTCAAATCTCCTTCTCACTACAAAGGTTGTTTCTCTCAGAAGCAACCTTTTTTAGTTTAACTAATGAAGTCAAAAAGGTAGTACTATGAATATTTTAATGATTGCTTTATTAATTTTAAATATTTTTGCGTTTTTTATTACCGCTTATGATAAGCGATTAGCCAAATTAAAAAAAACACGAATTTCTGAAAATAATTTATTAGCTATTTCTTTATTTGGGGGAACGTTTGGTTCTTTGTGCGCCATGTTATTTTATAGGCACAAGACCTCAAAAACGCCATTTATTTTGAAATTTATTTTCATTATTGCCATACAAGTTTTAGTTATATATGTTATTTTAAAGCGAATTAATTTGGATCAATAAGCCTAGAAACTAATTAGTATATCAACAAAAGGCTCAGCATTTGCCGAGCCTTTTGTTGTTTTTATTTATAACTATTAAAATTCGTTTACTCCTTGGACGGTTGTGTATTTCATAGTATATTTAACTCCAGGATTTATGTACTTGTATGCACTATGCGCCATCAAAGCCGCTTCATGAAATCCACATAAAATTAATTTTAATTTATTTTTATAGGTATTTATATCTCCTATAGCGTAAACACCTTCAATATTTGTTGAGTAATCATCAGTATTTACTTCAATTGCATTTTTGTCAATATTTAATCCCCAATTTTCAATGGGCCCCAATTTAGGACTTAATCCAAAAAGAGGAATCAAATGATCTGTAGAAATTTTAGTCTGTTCATTTGTTTTGCTGTGAGTCATCGTTACAGCTTCTAATATATCACTTCCTTCAACTGTATTTAAAACGGTGTTCAAGTGTAATTTAATTTTACCTTCTTCCGCCAGTTTCATAACTTTGTTAACGCTATCTGGTGCACCTCTGAATGATTCACTTCGATGAACCAAGGTTAACTCTGAACATATTTCTGATAAAAAAATCGCCCAATCTAAAGCACTATCGCCACCACCTGCAATAACCATTTTTTGATTACGGTATTTTTCTGGATCAATAATCATATAGTTAATACCTTTTCCATTTTCAAATTTTGTTAAGCCATCTACTTCTGGTTTTCGTGGCTCAAAACAGCCTAAGCCACCAGCAATAACAATAACTTTCGCTTGAATTTGAGTTCCTAAATTAGTAGTTAAAAGAAAATCTCTATCTCCACGTTTTTCAACTCCTTCAATACGTTCGCCTAAAGTATATCCAGGATGAAATGGTTCAGCTTGTTTAACTAAATTTTCTATTAAATCTTGAGCAATTATACTAGGAAAACCTGGGATATCGTAAATGGGTTTTTTTGGATAAATTTCAGATAATTGTCCACCAACTTGTGGTAAGTAATCAATTAAATGGCAACGCATTTTTAATAAACCAGCTTCAAAGATGGCGAATAATGCTACGGGACCTGCCCCAACAATAGCTATATCAGTTGTAATCATTTATTTTTTATTTTTCTTTAAAAATTCTTGAACGATTTGTTCATCTGTTTTTCCTAAATTTAGAACACAAGATTTTGCGTCGTTTTCCCAAACAGTATTGGGATATTCTTTTATAATTTGTTGGTAGATGTTTTTCGCTTCCACTTCATTATTTAACATAGATGCGTCATCATAAACTTGAGCTAATAAAAATAAAGCAGCCCCTCTGTTTCTAAATTGAGGAAATTCATCCACACATTTTTTTAATAAAATTTGAGATTGTTGAAAATTACGAGTAGTCTGAGCAATTTGACCTGCTTTTAATAAGAAAACAGGAGCAAGGCTATCATTTTTGCAAGTTGATGCGAAATTATTAAAAGCATTTATAGATTGTTCTGCTAAATTAGGGCTAACAGAAACAGCTTTCATTAAAAGGCTATCCATCCTGACGGCGTCATTATATAAAGAATTACAATCGCCACTAATAACTATATTCTGCAGAGAGTCTATTGTTGAAGCGGCATCTTTTTTATTCTCATTTTCATTACTACAAGAATTTAAAAGAATAATACTTGTAATAATTATTCCTATTTTTTTTAGCATCGAATTATTTTTTGTGTGTGAATACTTTTGTTCTGTAATCTGCCCTAAATTTTCCTTTACTAATATCGGTTAGTTTTCCGCCAATCATTTTCCGTTTAAATGGACTGATTTTATCTGTAAAAAGAATTCCTTCGATATGATCATATTCATGTTGAATTACACGAGCGATAACACCATTATAGGATTCTTTGTATTTTTTAAAATTTTCGTCATAGTATTCGATGGTTAAATTTGGTTTACGCAAAACATCTTCTCTAACTTTAGGAATACTTAGACAGCCTTCGCTAAATTTCCATTCTTCGCCATTTTCTTCTGTTATCACAGCATTGATGAATGTTTTTTTAAATCCATCCATTTGCTTCATTTCCTCTGCAGTAAATTCTGGTTCTTCATCTTCATCAACTTCAGCAAAAGGGCTTGCGTCAATTACAAAAAGACGAATAGCTTTTCCAACTTGAGGAGCAGCTAAACCAACACCATTTGCTTCGTACATGGTTTCATACATGTTTTGAATTAGTGTGGATAAATTTTCATGTGATTTTTCAATATCAACGCATTTTTTTCTTAAAACTGGGTCGCCGTAAACAACAATTGGTAATACCATTTTTATTTTTTTAAACTATTATTATCTTGAATAATTTGGAGATTCTCTTGTAATAACAACATTGTGAGGATGACTTTCTTTAACTCCTGCGGCTGTTATTTTAATAAATTTTGCTGCTTGTAATGCTTTAATGTCTTTTGCTCCACAATATCCCATCCCAGCTCTTAAACCACCAATCAACTGGTACATCACTTCTGCTAAATGTCCTTTAAAAGGAACGCGGCCGCTAATTCCTTCTGGAACTAATTTTTTTATATCATCTTCCATATCTTGGAAATATCTATCCTTAGAGCCTTTTTGCATGGCTTCTAAAGACCCCATTCCTCTGTATGCTTTAAATTGACGGCCTTCGAAAATGATTGTTTCTCCCGGACTTTCTTCAACACCAGCAAACATGCCACCCATCATAACTGTATTCGCACCCGCGGCTATTGCTTTTACAATATCGCCAGTAAAACGAATACCTCCGTCAGCAATAATTGGTAAACGTCCTTTTAACGCTTGAGCAACATCCATGATAGCTGATAATTGAGGAACGCCAACTCCGGCAATGACACGTGTCGTACAGATTGAACCAGGTCCAATACCAACTTTTACACCATCAGCACCTGCTTTCATTAAATCTAAAGCAGCTGCACCAGTGGCAATATTTCCAACAATAACTTGTAATTTCGGGTATTTCTTTTTTACTGATTTAAGCATGGTTATTACCCCCTTTGAATGGCCATGGGCAGTATCAATTATAATTGCATCAACGCCAGCATTGCATAAAGCCTCAACCCTCAACATGGTATCATTGGTTACACCTACTGCTGCAGCTACTCTCAATCTTCCTAAATCGTCTTTAGCAGCATTTGGGCGAACTTTAATTTTAACGATATCTTTGTAAGTAATTAAACCAATTAGCTTTTTATTTTTATCTAATATCGGTAGCTTTTCAATTTTATGATTTTGTAAAACTACTTCTGCTTGTTTTAGAGTAATGCCTTGTAATGCAGTTACAGCATCTTTAGCATGCGTCATAACTTCTTTAATTGGGCGTTTTAAATTTTTCTCAAAACGTAAATCTCTATTTGTTACAATTCCTACAAAAATTTTATTAGCGTCAACTACTGGAATACCTCCAATTTTATTTTCAGCCATTATTAAAAGCACATCACCAATAGTAGCATCTTGTAAAATAGTTAATGGGTCTGCAATCATGCCACTTTCACTTCGCTTCACTTTACGAACATGAGCGGCCTGCTCTTCAATGGTCATGTTTTTATGTAACACCCCAATACCTCCTTCTTGAGCAATGGAAATAGCTAGCTGATACTCTGTCACAGTATCCATAGCTGCAGATACAATTGGAGAATTTATTTTTATGTTTTTAGTAAAAGCACTTGAAATATTTACTTCGCGCGGTAACACCTCTGAATAAGCTGGCACTAATAAAACGTCGTCGTAAGTTAAACCTTCGGGAGCAAATTTATTTGCTAAAAAAGTTGATGTCATAATTTGAATTTTTGCTTGTAAAATTCGGGCAAAATTATGCAAAAAATACGATTTTAACAAATATGTTTTAAGGGTTTTAAATTTCACACCCTGATTCTCAAACTAATTGCTAAAAAAGCGAAAGTCTCGGTAACTACTCCGAGACTTTCTAAACTAACGAAAAACTATACTAAAACTTACTACCTAAAGTAACTGCAAAAGTCGTGCCAAAAATCTGTAAAGTTGTTTTGTCGACATAATTAGGGTTATACATATAGTAATTTTCTTGATTCATACGTCTTGTAAATGAAAAATCTAGGTAGGATTTTTTATTTCTAAAACCCACACCTCCTGTAAAAAAAGTGTTCACAAAGTTCCCAGAAAATGTTTCCCCAAACGGGCTACCATACATAGCGTAACCAAGTCGCACATACATAGGTTTAATATTTGTTTCAACGCCAATTCTTAAATTTGATGTTTGACGGTATTTATTTTTAATGGTTTGATTTACGCCATTAAAAATGGAGTTTTCACTGCTTGAAAGGTAGGCTTGATTATAATTCAATATGTCATAATCAATATTTAATGCACCTATATTTTTATTTAGTAGTGCTATACTACCTGTCAATTTCATAGGTGTAATGATTTGGTAGTTGTATTTTCCGCCAGGATTTGGCGGGCTTTGTGAAGTAAAACTCCCGCCTTCGTCATAACTGGCGCTCATGTTGTAAACATACGTATCGGTTAAATTATAAATGGTTGGCGAGTGAAAACTACTTCCAACGCGAATAAAATCGTTAATTCTATAAATCATACCAAGTTTTAAGTTATATCCTGAGCCACTCGTTTTAAATGTTTCTTTATATTCAAGTGATTTAAATCCTCCCACTTTTTCAGACGCATAGTACCAAACATCGTAATCATAATTTGTTTTTTTGATAGAATCGTAGTCATCAGTTTCTTTATAAATTGAGGAATAATTAAAGTTAATACTAGATATTCCTATAGTGGCGCCTAAGTATAATTTATCTTTATACCCATAGGCATAATTGAAACACCATTCATTATTTCGACCCGTTGTTTCAATTGTTTTTGATTGAGATACGCTGTATTTTGTATTAACTAAGCTATAAAATTTTCCATTGATTGTATCGATGAGGAAAACCTCATAGGCTAATCCTGCAAAAGAAGCGTCTAGATTTTTAATGGAGTTATTTCCTGTTGTTGCTAATATATCTTGAGTAATGCTTTTATAATTACTTATCCCTTGAATATTAGTAATAGAATTGAAGTTTGCTATTTGATTACAACTTAGACCTAGTGCGTAATGATTATCTTTATCTGTTTCGCTATCCCATGCTCCAACCAGTGTTAGTCCATCGAATGGAAGGTTAGCTTTAAATCCTTTTACATCGTTTCCATTTTGATTTGCATAGGTTGTATTAAATCTTAATCCAAAGGAAAAGTTGACATCACCTTTTTTATATAAACCAATGCCTGCTGGATTTATCCCCATACAGGTTCCATCCGCACCTAATGCTCCAAATGATCCTGCCATAGCTTTACTTCTAGAGCTGCCGCCGAAAAATGTTTGAGAATATCTCATAGCATCGATGTCATTTTGTGAAAAGCTGAACAGTGATAAGAAACAAATTGTAATTATAATTTTAGTATAAAACATAAAATAAAAACATAAATAATTTAAATGTTATCTTGGACGAGCACCACCATTTCCTGAAGGTAGCGAACGACCTCCATTATTTGAAGGTGTTACTTGTTGTCTATCAGAAGGCTGAAATCTTTGTCCATCGTTTTGAATCCTCGTTGGTTTTTCTCTTACTGGTTCAGGGTCAGTTGAAAAGTTTTTGCTGTCTCTTTTTGGTTCATTTTGAATGTTAATTCCTCTGATAGGTTTGGCATTTTCAGAATTTCTGATTGAATTATCATCGTGTTTAATTTCGTTTGTTTGATAATTTGAGTTTATATTTCTAGGAGATTTAGTATCGTTATTAAATTCATTGTTTTTTCTTGGAGTTCTTTCAGTTGAAAATTTAACGGCTTGTTCTTGCTGATTGACCATTGAATTGGCAAAACGATTGTAATAAGAATCATCCTC
>CANLAV010000100.1 GCA_947487905.1 Bacteroidota bacterium
GATTAATTATTTAAAAATAAACTGTACATTTACATTCTCTTAAAATTAAATTAGAGTTGGAGAGGTGCCTGAGTGGCCGAAAGGACATGTTTGCTAAACATGCGTACGGGAAACTGTACCGAGGGTTCGAATCCCTCCTTCTCCGCAGATTAATTCAAAAAAAACCCTTTACTATTTGATAGTAAAGGGTTTTTAATTATAACATTTATCTCAAAAAAAAACCTCGTTTATACGAAGTTTTTTTATTCAATTATGATAAAAGTTTAATACTCATCTTCATTAAAAAAGAAGTCATCTTTTGTTGGGTAATCAGGCCAAATTTCTTCAATAGTTTCGTAAGCTTCGCCTTCATCTTCCATTTCTTGTAAATTTTCTATTACTTCCATTGGCGAACCAGAACGAATAGCAAAATCTATTAATTCATCCTTAGTTGCTGGCCAAGGTGCGTCTTCTAACCACGATGCTAATTCAAGTGTCCAATACATAATGTTTTGTTTAATTTTCTGCAAAAATAAAAAATTAATTGAATTGTACAACATTTTAAATCAAAACATAAAAAACTTCAAAATTCTGATTATTAGCTATTTATAATTAAATCTTAAAACTTTTCTCAAAAAGTGAGTCTGTTTTACTTTGAAGTACTAACCTATAATTTCCTTTTTGCAACCCTGCTACATTAAAATTGGCCTGATACCCAGTGTTTTCAGGATAAAACCATTGGCTAAATATTTCAGAAACTTGATTTCCTTTTTCATCTATGATGTAACAAGAAGCGTAACAAGTTTTATTGACAACATATTCTATTTTAGCTTTAAATCTTATTGGCAAATCATTAACGCTGCCTAACTGACTAATGTTGGATTTCTTTAATAATGTATACCAAGGCTGTGGTTCGCCTTTTACATGTGACACAAAGGTTCTTAATACATGAGCTATTGAATCATTAGAGCAAGTAATATTAGCAGTTTCTTTTTTGTCACTAATCGCCCAAACACTGTACTGTTGGGTATTTAAATCAATTGGATGTGTTGATAAAAAGCGAGCTAAAGAAACCAAATTACTATCAGCTAACTTACCTAATGTGTATTTAGCTCCTTTTATTGGACCGCATTTAGTATATTCGCAACAAAAACCTTTTATATCAAATGTTTTTGTTTGCCTTGAACCAAGAACAAACACTTCTGCCTGAGTGGTTAAAATATCTTGATAATCATTTTTACCCGCATCAGAATTGAAACGCCACCCAGCAGGAACCAAAATCACTAATGAATCTTTAATTAAATTAGTAATATTATAATTTATTTCTAATCCACCCGCACAAATAGATTTGGCAATGATCATCTTTTTTTCTAAAGCTTGACCTAATGAAACCTTTGTTTTTGCTACCGATGTGTAAACACAATTGACAAGTAACAAACTACTTAAAATAAATGATTGAGTTTTCATAATAATTATATTTTACTTGTATAACGTGCAATCTTAAAATAGTAACAGTTTATTATTTTGTATCAAACCTTTTTTATATATTGCTCATGAAAAAAAAATCAAATACCTCCAATTATGGTTGATTTGAAGCAATGAGTTAATTTATTTATTAAAGCTAAACAACGAAAGATATGGATTTAAAGAAACGCTTAATCGTTATGAATTTTCTTCAATTTTTTATTTGGGGATCATGGTTACTAACAATTGGCTCCTATTGGTTTCATACAAAAGAATGGTCTGGTGCGGAATTTGGCGCGATATTTTCTACGATGGGAATATCCTCTTTATTTATGCCAACCATTGCGGGTATTATTGCCGATAGATTTATTTCTACCGAAAAATTATACGGTCTATTTCATATCATCGGTGCAGGTATTTTATTTTTTGTACCAAAAGTAAACAGTCCTAATACCATGTTTTGGGTGCTTTTGTTAAACATGCTATTTTATATGCCAACTATTTCATTATCTATTTCGTTGGCTTACACAGCTCTAAAAAACAATCATTTCGATATTGTAAAAATATATCCACCTATTAGAGTTTGGGGAACCGTTGGCTTTATCGCGGCATTGTGGACAGTAAATTTATTGGGCTTTGGTACATCAGCTAATCAATTTTATTTAGCATCTATTTCATCATTATGTTTAGGGATTTATGCTTTTACATTACCAAACTGCCCGCCAAACAAAACAATTAAGGCAAAAGGTTTTATGGCAAGCTTAGGATTAAATGCCTTTAAATTATTTAAAGATTCAAAGATGGCGATGTTTTTTATTTTCGCTATGTTTTTAGGTGCCTCGTTACAACTTACAAATGCCTATGGTGATACTTATTTGTTAGATTTTGCAAAAAACGATTTATATAAAGATTCCTTTGTAGTGAAATATTCACAAATCATCATGTCTATTTCTCAAATTTCAGAAACACTGTTTATTTTAACCATACCATTTTTCTTAAAGCGATTTGGAATCAAACAAGTGATGCTATTTAGTATGTTAGCGTGGGTTTTACGATTTGGGTTATTTGCCTACGGAAATCCTAATGATGGATTGTGGATGATTATCGCATCTTGTATTATTTACGGAATGGCTTTTGACTTTTTCAATATTTCGGGATCTTTATTTGTTGAAACTCAAAGCGATCCAACCATTCGTGCTAGTGTACAAGGTTTATTTATGATGATGGTAAATGGATTTGGTGCTGTTATTGGAAGTTTGAGCAGCGGATTTATTATTCAATCTTACTTCACCAATACCGACAAATCACTTGATTGGCAGGGGATTTGGACAAGCTTTGCCATATATTCTGCAATTATAACCGTTTTGTTTGCCTTACTATTTAAACATAAACACGATTCAAAAGAAATAGAACGCGTTACTCATTAATTTTTTTTAATTTTACAACTATAAAAATTGACTCTTTACTAAAACTATATTTATGATTCATTTAAAAACACAAAAAATAATAATCACAACTGATTTTTCAGAAACTTCTTTACTAGCTATTAAACATGGTGCTTTTTTGGCTCAATTTACGAAAGGTGAGGTTTATTTAGTGCATATTATCACCAAACACTGGGAAAAATTTAATGTATTTGAACCTAGCATATCTTTAGATAACATTGAAAAAGCCTCTCATGCTGTTGAAACAAAATTAGAAGATTTAGCAAATGATATACGAAAAGAATATGGTGTTAATGTTACAACTGTTGTGAATTCCGGAAATCCAACAACTGAAATAGTTCATTTTGCTAAAGAAATAAAGGCAGATTTAATCGTCATGGGAACGCATGGTTACAGTGCTTGGGAAGATTTAACGATTGGAAGTAATGCATTGAAAGTAATAACAAAAAGTCCTTGCCCGGTTTTAACAATGAGTCAATATGCTCAGAATTTAGGTTATCATAAAATCATTTTACCCATTGATACGTCAGAACACTCCAGACATAAAGTAACATTAACCATAGAATTAGCAAAGCAATTTACAGCACAAATTTTTGCAGTTGGATTACTAACTAGTGATGAAGGAAGTAAAAAACCAGCCATGGAAGTGATGTTACATCAAGTTGAAACAGCAGCCACAAAAGCTGGTATTGTTTGTAAAACAGAATTATACGAAAATGTAAAAAACAGAGCAATTGAAACGGTGAAATACTGCGAGAAAGTTGGAGGTGATTTAATTTCAATTATGACAGACCAAGATGCAGAATTAAGCGGATTCTTTATAGGTAATTATGCATTACAAACCATACACCATTCTAAAGTACCAGTATTAAGTGTGAAGCCAGAAGAACATCCAGAAAATGTATCTTACACCATGCTGTCAGGAACGTGATTTATTATTTAATTAAAACAAAAAAACACTTACGAATTGTAAGTGTTTTTTTGTTTTATCTAATTTCCCATTCTTTCCAATCCATTTCTTCACCATTTAAAATTCCTAAATAACTTTGATAACGTTCTTCAGAAATACGACCTTCTTCAACAGCCTTTAAAATAGAACAATGTGGCTAATTAACATGAATGCAATTATTGAATTTACATTCATTTATTAAAGCTCTTATTTCAGGAAAATAATGTCCAATCTCTTCTTTCTTCATTTCAACTAATCCCAATTCTTTTATGCCAGGCGAATCAATTATGTTTCCTCCAAATGATAAAGGAAATAATTCGGCAAACGTAGTTGTATGCATACCTTTAAGATGAGCAGCAGAAATATCGCCCGTTCTTAAATCCAATTTACTATCAATGGCATTAATCAAAGTAGTTTTACCTACTCCACTATGTCCAGATAAAAGCGTTGTTTTATCTTTTAATAAATCTTTAATCATTTCAACATCCTCATTATTAAAAGAACTAATTGAATAACATTGATATCCAATATCTGTATATAATTTAATAATATCATTTTGAAGTTCAATCATTTCATCATCTAACACATCGCATTTATTAAAAACAATTTTAGCATTAATGCCATAAGCTTCGGCTGTTACCAAAAAACGATCAATAAAACCTAATGAAGTACGAGGAGCAACTAATGTGGCGACTAGAATGGCTTGATCTAGATTACTGGCAATAATATGAGCTTGCTTTGATAAATTAATTGATTTACGAATGATGTAATTTTTTCGAGGAAGAATGGTTACAATTTGATTACTCCCATCTTCATCTCTTTGCAATTTAACTATATCTCCAACTGCAACAGGATTTGTTGTTTTACGATCTTCTAATCTTAATTTCCCTTTTAATCTACATTCAATAATAGAACCGTTATCAGTTTTCACTAAATACCAACTACCTGTAGATTTCATTACTAAACCTTGCATGCAGCAAATTTATTATATAATATTTAAAAAGGCTCATAAAATCATTAAATTTGAATTGAAATAAACTCTATTTTTACTGCATGTCGATTATTGTAAATAACATATCCAAATTATATGGCTCTCAAAAAGCCTTAAATAACGTATCATTCGAAATTGGTAAAAATGAAATTGTTGGTTTTTTAGGACCAAATGGTGCTGGAAAAAGTACCATGATGAAAATATTGACTTGCTACATTCCAGCAAAAGAAGGGACTGCAACGGTTTGCGGTTTTGATACAAACAAACAAAGTATTGAAGTAAGAAAACAAATTGGTTATTTACCAGAGCATAACCCCTTGTATTTGGATATGTATGTAAAAGAGTTTTTAGAATTCATTGGTAATCTCTATAACGTAAAAAACGTTAAAGAGCGCGTGAAGGAAATGATAGAAACTACAGGTTTGCAGATTGAACAAAATAAAAAAATTGGAGCCTTATCAAAGGGTTATCGTCAGCGTGTTGGTTTAGCTCAAGCCATCATACACGACCCTAAAGTGTTAATTATGGATGAACCTACAACAGGCTTAGATCCAAACCAGTTAGAAGAAATACGTGAACTTATTAAAAAGTTAGGTAAAGAAAAAACAGTGATGTTGAGTACACACATTATGCAAGAGGTTGAAGCTATGTGTGATCGGGTTATTATTATTAATAAAGGAGAAATTGTTGCCAACGAACAAACGCAATCTTTACAAAAAAATACAACCAAGCAAATTATTACGGTTGAGTTTGACAAAGAGGTTTTAGATTCTCAAATTAAAAACATTGAAGGCATAGAAGATGCTATTTTAATAGAAAGAAATACATGGAAAATCATTTCAAACATTGATACGGATGTACGAAAATCTATTTTTAATTACGCTGTGACACATGATATTAGTATTTTAACTATCAATAAGGAGGAACAAAAACTAGAAGATGTGTTTAAACAATTAACAAAAAAATAAAGGTTATTTTTCTAATGTTCATTTTATATTATCACTCAATAATTTTACTTAACCATTAATTCATTTTGTGTTAAAGATTCTGATATAAAAGTTACAGACTTTTGTAAGAAATCTTAAAACACATATAATGAAACAACCAAATCAACTTTTCAAAAAACAAACTCGTTTTTTAGTAGTAGCATTCTCAATTATTATTAACATTGTAAAAGCACAAAACCCAGGTTTAATAATTAGTGAAGTACATGTAAATCCAGCAGGTACTGATTCTCCATTTGAATATGCAGAGTTTAGAGTGTCCAAATACATTAATTTTTCTATTACACCTTATAGTGTGGTGGTTTGTAATAATGGTACTGCGGCATCAACTGGATGGATATCAGGAGGCGTTTTAACTTACGGTTTTAATATTAATACTGGTATCGTAAATGCTGGTGATGTGGTATATGTTGGTGGTAGTTCTATGGCACCATTGGGTGTAAAAATAAGAGCAATTCACACAGGTACAGCAAATGGAGATGGATTTGGAACATTTGCATCAGGTGGTGTTTTTGGTAATGGTGGCAGTAATGCAGATGGAATTGCCGTATTTAGTGCAGACATAAGTACATTAACAAGTTCTACAGTTCCTGTAGATGCTTTATTTTATGGGACAAGTATAGGAACAGCCACAACAACTTTAGATGGTTACCAATTACCTATAAATGATTTATATGTTGGAGGAAAACTATTGAACTCAAGTTTTTTTGCTACCGATCCGGGTGCATTAAATTTAATTGCAACAGGTGCTTATAATACGGTAACTAATTCCTATGCTACAGCAAGAACATGGGCTACTGGGGCATTAACAGATGGTACATCTTCTGTCATATTATCTACTTCAGCCCTTCCAGCTGGCTTGGCTTTTTCTGTTGATAATCAAAATGTGTTAGAATCCGTTGGAACTGTAACAGCAAGTATTAATATAGTGAGTTCCAACACGCTAGCTTCATCAGTTGAAGTAGTTGTTATACCATTTGGAACTGCAACCAATGGTAGTGATTATTCATATACTACGTATACAGTTAACTTTCCTCCTAGCTCAACAGGATCATTACCAGTAACTATTTCAATTACCGATGATTTATTAGCTGAAGCTGCTGAATATTTTGTAATTAAATTACAAAACCCCGTAAATGCAACAATAGGATCAATTGACCAACAAACCATTCACATTAGAGATAATGAAAATAGCACTCCTGTTGGTAATTCAGAAATTAATATGAGTTTTATTTCTAGTTTCTCTAATGGAGCATTTGCAACTAACTCAGCAGAAATAGTAGCACACGATCCTATTACTCAACGATTATTTGTTGCCAATTCAATTGGTAGAAAATTAGATATTATCAACTTTTCAAATCCATCAGCGATGTCTTTAATTAGTTCTATTGATATTTCAACTTATGGAAATATCAATAGTGTGGCTGTAAAAAATGGCATTGTAGCATGTGCTATTGAAAATACAGTTCCTGAATTAAATGGTTCCGTTGTATTTTTTAATACAAGTGGCGTATATCAAAATAGTGTAACGGTAGGAGCCTTACCTGATATGATTACATTTAACCATTCAGGAACACGCGTATTAACGGCTAATGAAGGGCAACCAAATACGACCTACACAGTCGACCCAGAAGGTTCAGTTAGTATCATTAATATATCTGGAGGAATAGCTGCCTTAACTAGCACTAATGTTACAACGGCCTTATTTACGGCATTCAACAGTCAACTTGCTACATTAAAAGCAAGTGGCGTAAGAATTTATGGCCCAAGCGCAACGGTAGCTCAAGATATGGAACCTGAATACATCACAATATCTGAAAATGATTCTATTGCCTATGTAGTATTGCAAGAAAATAATGCATTTGCATATGTTAATCTTACAACAAACTCTATAACTGCCATAAAAGCGTTAGGATTTAAAAATCATAATACACTGGCAAATGCAATAGATGCTACAAATATAGGTTCTAATGTAAACATTGCCAATTGGCCAATTAAAGGAATGTACCTTCCTGATGGTCTTTCTCGTTTTACTGTAGGTGGAACTGACTATTTAATCACCGCTAATGAAGGAGATGCAAGAGCAGATTATGGAGCAGCTAATAATGAAGAAACAACCATTGGTGCAGCAACATACTCTTTAGACCCAACTGCTTTCCCATATGCATCCGTTATGAAATCAAACGCAAACTTAGGAAGATTAAAATGTACCAATAAATTAGGTGATACAGATGGTGATGGTGATTTTGATGAAATCTATACATTTGGTGGTCGTTCATTTTCAATTTGGAATGCTACAACCGGAAATTTAGTTTACGACAGTGGAGATGATTTAGAACAAATTACAGCAAATGATTTAACTTACGGAGCTATGTTTAACTCCAGTAATACAAACATTACAAAAAAAGACAGAAGTGATGATAAGGGGCCAGAACCAGAAGGAGTTATTACTGCAATTATTGCAGGTAAAGTTTATGCATTTGTAAGTATGGAACGAGTTGGTGGTTTAATGGTATTTAATGTGACTAATCCAGCTTCACCAATATTTGTTCAATATACTAATAATAGAGGATTAACAGGTTTAACAGGAGATAGAGGCCCAGAAGGGATTATATATATTAAACAACAAGATAGCCCTACTGGTA
>CANLAV010000101.1 GCA_947487905.1 Bacteroidota bacterium
GCAGTGGTGTCTTTAACTGGTAACCACAAAATAAAACGAACATAAACAGAAGCGAAATAACTCATTAATATTCGTCCAACGGGCCAATTACTAATTTGTCCTCCGTTGCAATAGCGTGAACCAACAGCTACATCTGCGCCATTTTCACAAGCCTCTAATAGTCTCATTAAATCTTTAGGATTGTGACTAAAATCGCAATCCATTTCAAAAATAAAATCGTAATTATTTTTTAAAGCCCATTTAAATCCATGGATATACGCTGTCCCTAAACCCAATTTACCTTTTCGTTCTTCGATATGTAATTGAGTTGAATATTCTTTCTGAAGCTCTTTTACTTTAGCGGCCGTTCCATCTGGCGAACCATCGTCTACAATTAAAATTTCAATTAACCTTGGCAAAACAAAAACAGTACGAATCATTTTTTCAATGTTTTCGATTTCGTTGTAAGTTGGTATAATTACTAAATTTTTTGCCATGTAAGATGTTGCTAATATAACTATTTTGTTAGAAACAACATCTAACTATTTATAGCTAACCAAGCATTAAAAACACTTCTATTTTCAGCGTTTTTTAATTTGTAATTTGAAAAATAAGTTGCACCCTTAACGTTTTTTAAGAGTTTAACGGTTTTTAATCTTTGTGCTGATGATACGGTTATTTCAATGTCTGAATGTTTATAATAATTCATCCAATCATTAAAATCGTTTTTCAGGGTATAACCATTTACTGCCATAATTTCATCGCCAATACTTAAACCTGATTTCCATGCAGGAGAAAAAGGTGCTATCAGAGTTATTTTTCGATTTAAACCGAAATCAATTGTTTTAAATCCAAATAGATCTTCTGAAATATAAAGACTAGATTGTTTTGTAAATTCAATTGATAAATAATTAAAGCATTCAATTAATTGCGTTTCATAATCTTCAGTTCCAAAGACATAGTTTTCAAAAAATGAGCCTAATGAAACTCCAGCCATAGCTTCACAAAGAGAAATAATTTCAGATTCTTGATATCCTTTATTCAATTTACCAAATTGATTATAAAGTACTTGACAAACATCTTTCAAACCTTTAGTTTGATTGGAATGCTTGAAAATCAAAACATCTAACATCAATGCAATTAAATTTCCTTCGTCGTAAATGGATGTTTTACGATAGGGCGTTCCTGGGACATATCCATCTAACCAAGTATCATAACTAGACGCGGCAACAGATAAATTAAATCGACCATAATTATGAAAATGTTTATCTAAGCGTTCTTCTAAGGTTTCAAAATATTGTTCATTTGTAAATACGCCGCTAGTTAATAATAACAAATCGCCGTAATAGGTTGTAAAACCCTCGTAAACAAAACCAGTGCGTGCGTGATTTTCTTTAGAGAAATCGTAAGGTAACATTTCAATTGGCCTGATGTACTTAATATTCCAAGTATGAAATAATTCGTGACAGGAAACACCTAAAACGCTTTCGTATGTAGCTCCAGAATTTAAATTATAGCCCGGACCAATTGCAATAACTGTACTTTTTTGATGTTCAACACCATGATAAAATTTATAAGGTACTATTTGAAAAATAAAATGATATTCTGATACAGGAATGCTTCCCCAAAAGGATAATTGTGTTTGAGTAAATTTATAAAAATCAGTTTTAATGCGTTCAAAATTTGGTTTACACTCACCATTAAAATGTAACCAATATTTAATGCCGTTTAATTCATAAAAATCTGATTGTATTGATTCGCTGGCTAATATTGGACTATCAGCCAATTCATCAAAATTAATGGCGGTTAATGTTTTGTTATTTTTTTGAAGTGTTGTAATAATTTGATAAGAATCAGGT
Organism: Bacteroidota bacterium; assembly: GCA_947487905.1. Lineage (GTDB taxonomy): Bacteria > Bacteroidota > Bacteroidia > B-17B0 > Aurantibacillaceae > UBA4416. The sequence continues at coordinate 1,839 of CANLAV010000101.1, forward strand.
ACATCTAAATCAATAACATGTGGAAGTAGTTTTCTACTTTCTTCATACATGCACATATGAACAGGATTGATATAAATTTGATTTTCATCAGCAAAACAATTACCAGCATTTATCTCAAATGTGTGATAGCTATAGGTAACCGTTATTTCGTTACAACCATTCGTATTAATATGCCAGGTATGATTATTTGTTTTATGGTAGTTGAGTAGTTTTTTTGAATGATCAAAAGCATCAACTCGCTTAATGTTTTTCGCGAAATTACCAAGTTCGTACCTTCCTGGACGCCAAGTGGGCAAATGCAGTTCAATAAAAGGTGTATTAATATTTGAAATGGTTAAGTCAATATAAATATAATGTGACTGAGGATTTTTTAAATAAATTTTATAATGCATCATAATCGTAAAAATTTTAATGCAAATTAAGTAAAAACAATTTATATTTACCTTTAATGAATATGAAAGTCTTTATACTATTTTTTTTGTGCCATTTTATTTCTAAAGCTCAAACCTCTGATTCTCTTTTATTTCAATTAAATAGTATTGAAAATGATACAGAAAGTGTTAATCAGTTGTATACTCAGGGTTTTGAACTTCGTAATTCAGATCCTGATAATGCCTGGATATTTGCTAATGCTTGTTACAAGAAAGCCATAAAAAGCGAAAATCAAAAACATTTAGCAAAAGCCTATAACTTGCTAGGTGTTTTACATTATAAAAAAACACATTATTTAAAGGCTATACAATATCAAAAAAAAGCTTTAACCCTCAACAAACAAATTGGAAACAAAAAAGGTTGTGCGATTAATTTATCTAATTTAGGAAACATATATAGTGATATTAATTATTTTAAACAGGCTGAATCTAGCTATTTGGAAGCTATTCAAATAAACAATTCACTAGGAAATACAAAAGAAATAACCCGTTGTTTAATCAATATTGCTGCTTTAAAACATACACTCAAACAAAATGATGCTGCTGTTTCCAATTTAAAACAGGCCTTATTTTATGCTAATGAATTAAATAATTACGATTTAATTGCTGTTTGTAATAATAATATTGGAATCGCTTTAACCAGTCAAAACAAACTCGATACCGCCCTATTCTATTTACAAGAAGCTTTAAAAATGCGCATTTTAATCGATGATGAAGTAGATTTAGCAAATAGTTATATTAATATTGCCAATGTTTTAAATAAGCAAAAAGAAATTAATGAAGCATTTTATTATATTGTTATGGCAGAAAGTTATTGTAAACGTTACGAAATTTATGACGAACTTGTAAACCTATACAGTATTAAATCAGAATGGTTTGAATATCAGCATGAATACGATTCAGCGATTCATTATTTAAAAAAACATCAGTTACTTAAAGATAGTTTAATTACCATTGAAAGAGAGAATACAGATTTATTGTCAAACGAAGATTCTATTTCAGAAATAGAAAAAGAAACTAATACGAGTAAATTAGTTATTTTAGTAGCCTTATTCAGCCTGTTTTTAGGAAGCATAACGAGTTATTTCATATTTAGGAAAAAATGAGTAAAAAAGATAAATCAAGAGTAAATGTGGTTTACTCCACTAACCCAAATTTTAGTTACGAAAACACCGATGATAATGTTCAAGAGTCATTGCCACCACAGCAACAAAATCTCAAACTTTTTTTAGATAGAATTGGTGGAGGAAAATTAGTAACACGCGTTAGTGGCTTTATTGGAACCGAACAGGATTTAAATGATTTAACTAAATTATTAAAACAAAAATGTGGAGTTGGTGGTAATTCAAAAGACGGAAACATATTGATACAAGGCGATAACAGAGATAAATTATTAGAATTACTGACTAAATCTAATTACAAGGTAAAAAAAGCAGGAGGTTAAACATTGTTTTGTGTTATAAGTTTTTAATTTTCATAGCAATCCGTATCTTTATAAAGAATATGATTTATATTCGGTTGAGAATTAATTCCATTTAAAAACAATAAACATTTTAATCTACCATAATGACGGCTTTTATTGACTTATTAAAAATTATTATTCCTGCTGGTGCTGTATTTGCAGCGGCCTATTTTTTAGTTAAACGATTTTTAGACAATGAACAAAAACGTCGTGAACACGAATTAAAAAAGTCGATTTCTGCTTCCATTACGCCACTTAAAATTCAAGCTTACGAGCGAATTGTTATTTTTTTAGAACGCATTAACCCCAACAGCTTAGTTATTAGAGTTAACCAAAATAATATGAGTGCTCGTCAATTACACCATGATTTAGTTGTCACTGTAAAAACAGAATTTGAACATAATTTATCGCAACAAATTTATTTATCTAACGACGCTTGGGAATTAGTAAAAACAGCTAAAGAAGAAATCATTAAAACTATCAATATATCTTCTTCAAAAGTTTCGGCAGATGCACCAAGCAATGAATTAGCGATCATGATCTTAAATATTACAGCTAACCTTAACGCTAAATTACCAACCGAATTGGCTATTAATTTTATTAAAAGAGAAATTGCTCAAACGTTTTAATCGCCCTACTTTTTATGGAAAAATTATTTTCTGATTTTACTTCAACCAACGCTCAAGCTTGGAAAGAACAAATAATAAAAGATTTAAAAGGAATTGATTTTAATACGCTTATCTGGAAAACGAATAGCGGAATTGACGTTAAACCGTTTTACACAAGCGAAGATGTTCAATTAACCAACGAACCCAATGCCATTAATATCGATTGGAGTATTTGCGAATACATACAAGTAGATGATGAAGCTATTGCCAATGCAAAAGCCTTAAACGCTTTGCAAAATGGAGCATCTGGTTTAGTTTTTAAAATTTCTAAAAAAACCAATTTTGAAAAACTATGCGATGGCATTTTATTCGAATACATTTACTCATTATTTGAAATCTCGATTGAATGCGAAGAAGACCTCATTCAATTTTTAAAAAGCAAAAATTACGAGAAACATTGTTTTATTGACATCGATGAAACAGTGAAAGGCAAAATAAATGTTCAACACTTTAATGGTAAACTATCCATCAACACAAGCATTTATAACGAATCTGGTGCTACTATTTTAAATCAGCTTGCGTTTTCAATTGCGCATATTAACGAATACTTAACAGAATTAACAGCTTTAAATAAATTAAAAGAACTTCATTCCTTACACATTACTGCGGCCATCGGTGGAGATTTTTTTATGGAAATTAGTAAAGTTCGCGCATTAAGAAACCTAACACATTTTCTTTTGAAGCAATATGATTGTAACCCTGAAATTCATATTCACGCGCAAACAACATTAATTAATAAAACGCAAATGGATATGTACAACAATTTATTGCGTTCTACAACTGAAACAATGAGTGCAAGTATTGGTTGTGCAAACAGTATTGTGGTATTTCCATTTGATTTTCATATTAATCCAGATAACGATTTTAGTAGTAGAATGGCTCGCAATCAGCAATTAATTTTAAAAGACGAGAGCTATTTAAATAAAGTATCTGACATTGCAGCTGGTTCTTATTTTATTGAAACGATTACGAAAACACTTTGCGAAAAGGCTTGGGATATTTTTAAAGACATTGAAGAAAAAGGTGGTTTGATTAATTCATTAAAATTAAATTACATTCAAACGATTATAAAATCTGACGCTCAGCAATTAATCAATGATTTCAATGATGGGAAACTCATTTTAGTTGGGGTTAATAAATTTCAAAATAAATCAGAGGAACCTAAAACATCCATCCATGCTCATATTGAAAATGTGACTCAAAGTATGGCAATTCAACCAATCAAAGCATTAAGGTTAGCTTAATATTTTTGTTTTTTGGGCGTTGCCTTCGGCCAGGCTTTTCGTTACAATCTTTTTGTTCGTTCCTCACAAAAAGGATTTTCACTTCAATCCTTAACGCAGATTTTACTTCTATCATATTTATTTTTCTAGTTGACATAGGTCTTATCACCAACGTATTAAATAAATATTAGTCAAAAATATAAAGTCAGTTTAAATAAATTAAATTAAAGTTGGTGGTGAAAACGCTAACAATAGCATTAATTTATAAAAAATAGTTAAATTTACTAAAGACACTATTTGCAAATTTATGGCGGTTATAACCCAAATTTTGGCATAATACTTGGCAATTTATAGCGGGTATAAACAAATTTTAAAACATGAAACAAAACGCTTTATAAAAACAAGAACTCTATATGTATCACTTGATTTCTAAGTTTGTTTTCCAGTCTAGATATTGGATTCTTTTTATTTGTTTAAATTACAATTTTACAAGCATTGCTCAGACTTTCGTTAATCTTGAAACAGGAGCATTCTTCACAGCAATTAATGATATTCGTAGCGGCAATAATGGAACATTATTTTCTCTGAAAAATGATTTTCAAACTCCAGTAAGTCCATTTTTGAGATTGCGGGTTGGTTATTTATTAAATAAAAAAAATCATTTTTCATTTCTTTATGCTCCCTTAAAAGTTGTAGAAACTGGAACAATAGAAAAGGATATACTATTTGATGGAAAAAACTTTAAAGCTAACATACCCATTGAAGCTGTTTACAAGTTTAATTCCTATCGTTTTACCTATAATCGAAGAGTAATAAGTAAAGACAATTTTAAATTTGGTTTAGGTTTGTCTTTAAAAATTAGAGACGCAGGATTTTCATTGAAGAATAGAGAACTTTCAAGTGAATATTTTAGTGTTGGTTTCGTTCCTCTTATCAACCTGCAAGCCAATTGGGATATATCTAAAAAAATGGGTATTGATTTCTTTGGAGAAGGTTTAGCAGCTAGTAAAGGCAGAGCAATTGACCTTTCATTATCTGGAAGATATAGTTTTTCCAAAAATCTTCAAGGTAACATTGGGTATAGACTACTTGAAGGTGGAGCAAACGGAACAATTCGATATAATTTTATCAAACTTCATTTTATCTTTCTTAGTTTGAACTACTCATTTAACAAAATCAATAAAGAACCATAACTAGAAAATTTTATTGGTTAAATTATCAAGCCTATGTTTGTGTTATTACCAACATTTAAATTAAAAATAGTCAAAGCAATAAAATCAGTTTAAGTAAATAAAATGTATTTGGGCGTTGCCTTCGGCCAGGATTTTCGTTACAATCTTTTTGTTCGTTCCTCACAAAAAGGATTTCCACTTCAATCCTTAACGCTGAATTTTTTAGACAAATCCGATTCCAGAATCCTAAAAATGAGCTAAATTTGTATTTAATTGAGTGAATTATTTTAAACATAAATAATCATTCATTATCTTGAACAAAATTTGATACTATAATACCACAGACCATTATGAAAAAAATTCTACTTCTCTCTTCTATGCTAACAGTTTGCACTTTAGCTTTTGTTTCAACCATGACAACAACAGATGCGAACGCGTCTTTACCTAACGACGGTAATGCTGGTGCTCCCATGGATAATGGAGGACAAGATTGTGGCTCTGGCTATTGCCATGCAGTTGCTTCAACGGCCACAACAAATGTTATTTTTTCTGATATACCAAGCAGCGGATATGTTGGCGGCACAACTTATAATTTTACCGTAACCATGTCAGGTGCTGCCGCTTATGGATTTGAGTTAACACCACAAACAGCTTTGTCAAGCACTGGTCTTGGTAGTTGGATTGCAGGAGCAGGTTCTTCAGTATCAACTAAATATATTAAACATACAACAAAAAAAACAGGTGCAAATGCTGTTTGGACATTTCAATGGATAGCACCAACAACGGCCCCTACAGTTACTTTTTATGGTGCGTTTAACTATGCAAATAATAATATGACAAAAACTGGCGACGTTATTAAGACATCTTCTGTTACTTATACAGCAAATACTACAACAGGCGTAAACGAGATTAATAAAGTCTCATTATTATCTGTGTTTCCTAACCCAACAACTGACCTACTTTACATTACATCAGAAGAATTATTTAAACAAGGCAACATTTATTCATTGGATGGTAAATTAGTTAAAACAATTTCAGAACAAGAGTTAAACTCAAAATCTGTTTTTGTTTCAGATCTTAATAGTGGCATATATTTCATTCATATGCAAAGTGATCGTCAAACACTTGTTACAAAATTTACTAAAAACGATTAATCATTGCCTTTGTTGGTTTTATCTCCAATAAATAAAATATTAGTCATAGTAATAAAATCAGTTTATTTAAATTACTAAAAGTTTTTTGGGCGTTGCCTTCGGCCAGGCTTTTCGTTGCAATCTTTTTGTTCGTTCCTCACAAAAAGGATTTCCACTTCAATCCTTAACGCAGATTTTACTTTAATCCTAATTATTTTTCTAGCTCGTATTGTTGCTATCAAAAACATATTTATTAAATACTAGTCGAAACAATAAAGTCGATTTAATTCCATTACTAAAGGTTGTTTTTAAAATCTTCAACAACGCCATTAAAAGTCTTCAAAAAATTGTGTCGCCAGATGATAGTTTATGATAATTTGAATATATTTGATAAAGATGTAAAGATGAAAAAAACATCTTTATATACTAAAATTTGGTAAATAAAGATAAAAAAATCAGACCTATAATTAAGTTATGCGTCATGCTTTAGAAGAAACCACTCACTTGAAACAGCCTAATTGAGAACGAGAAATGATTGAA
>CANLAV010000102.1 GCA_947487905.1 Bacteroidota bacterium
ACAGATTTACCCTTGTGAGTACATTTGATAATCCAAAAGGTACGGTTACAGATTTAGAAAGAGGATTATTGACACTAGATAAAGTAAAAGAAATTAATTCAACATATAATTTAACTACTGCTGACGAATACTTTATTTGTGGACCTGGTCCATTAATGGAAAACATTAAACAAGCCTTAGAAAGTTTACAAATTAACAAAGAAAAAATCCATATTGAATATTTTAGTGCTGTGGCGGACGCCGTTTCAAAAGCTGAAAGCACTAATAATGAAACTGGAGCACCTGTAAATTGTGACTTAACCGTTATGCAATATGGTTATGAAACGCACATGAAACTAAACACAAAAGGATTAACCATTTTAGATGCAGCCATTGAAGCTGGTGTAGATGCTCCCTTCAGCTGTAAAGGAGCTGTTTGTTGCACCTGCAGAGCAAAAGTAATTGAAGGAAAAGTAAAAATGGATAATAATTTTGCACTAACAGACGCAGAGGTTGAAGAAGGCTTTATTTTAACGTGCCAAGCTCACCCGCTAACAGAAAAAGTGGTGATTGATTTTGATGCCATATAAATTTATTTTTTTACTTTTTTATAAAGCTCCTCGTATCTAGAAATCCAGTCTTTTACTGTCATTTTCTTTACGAGTTCTTCTATTAATTTAAAAGGAATATCTTCTGCCTTTTTAAAACGAATACAACCTTTTCCCATATCTAATTTTGTATTAGAATGCTTAGGATATTCTTCTACAAACCAATTTAAAAGTTCTGGATTTGCATAAATACCTAGGTGATGTAAAGCGATAAAGTTCTTCTGAGAAGCAATTGAAATAAATGGTAAAGGTAATTTTGGATTGCAATGATAGCCTGACGAATATATACTGTGCGGCACCACATAACCAATCATATTGTAAGATATACATTCTTCAAATCCTTTAGGAATATGCTTTACAATTACATCCCTTAGTTTATTAAAATGTATAGCTCGTTCTACTTGAACATTTTTTAAATAATCTATTACTGTATTTGTTTCGGTGCCCATATTTAGTCATTTTAGCAAATGTAAAAAAAGTTGTTTATAAAAACAGAGCAAAAGCATTTTCATTTAATGGCAAATACACTTACATTGCAAAAAAATTGAGGCTTGCAAATTGTTGTAAATACACGCTTATTATTATCAAATAAATTAGATGGAATTGGTTGGTTTACTAACCAAACGTTGAAACGGATTACTAAAAATAATCCAAATGTTCATTTTGTTTTTTTGTTTGACAGAGATTATGATGATGAATTTATCTTTTCAGATAACATCACGCCATTGGTTATAGGACCGCAAGCTCGACATCCATTTTTATATTACATGTGGTTTAATTATTCAGTGAAAAATTTACTAAATAAATTAAAACCCGATTTATTTTTGTCTCCCGATGGTTTTTTATCATTAGAAGCAAAATGTAAACAATTACCCGTAATTCACGATATTAATTTTTTTCATAATCCAAAAGATTTAAAACCATTAACGAGCAAATATTACAATCATTACTTTCCAAAGTATGCTAATTTAGCAGCACGTATAGCTACTGTATCTGAATATAGTAAAATAGATATTTGTAAAAATTACCATATCGATGAAACTAAAATTGATGTTGTTTACAATGGCATTAACGAAGGATTTAAAACAATCAGCGAATCCGAAAAACAAACTGTTAGAAATCAATTCACAAATGGGAAACCTTACTTTTTATTTGTGGGATCACAAAGTCCTCGTAAAAATTTAAACAGATTAGTTTCAGCATTCGATGAATTTAAAAAACAAACACAAAGTGATTTTAAACTATTACTAGTTGGTGCAGTCTACAAGAGTGAAGGTGATGTCATCAAAACAATTGAAAAATCAGATTATAAAACAGATATTATTTTTGCTGGGAGACAGCCGCAAGATATTTTAGAAACCATGATGGCAAGTGCATTTGCATTAACATTTGTTCCTTATTTTGAAGGATTTGGTATCCCCTTGATAGAAGCTATGCAATGTTCGACTCCAATTATTTGTAGCAACACAACTTCCATGCCCGAAATTGTTGGGGATGCAGCTTTATTGATAAATCCGTTTGAAACATCAGACATTTCAAAAGCTATGATTCGTTTATTTCATGATCCATTATTACAAAACCAACTCATTGAAAAAGGAAACTTGAGAAAAACTCATTTTTCATGGGACAAATCCGCTAATTTACTTTGGCAAAGTATTGAGAAAACACAATGAGTAGTCCTATAAGCAAATCAGCATTTATTAAATCAGAACAATGTTTAAAGCATTTTTATTTGTATAAAAAACATCCTTACTTAAGAGATAATTTATCCAAAGAGAAACAACTTATTTTTAAACGTGGTAATGATATTGGAGTATTTGCGCAACAATTATTTCCAAATGGCATGGATGTTACCATCGATGAAAAAAGAGACCAATTACTATTTGCAAAAAAAACAAAAGAACTAATTGATAGCGGTGAAACAACTATTTATGAAGCCACTTTTATTAATGATGGATTATTGGTTATGGTTGACATACTTCATAAAGAAAATAATCAATGGATCGCCTATGAAGTTAAAAGCTCCTTAAAAATAACAGAAACTTATGTAAAAGATGCATGCTTCCAATACTACGTGATTAAGAACTGTTTGCCAAACTTAGTTGATTTTAATTTATTAACGCTTAATCCTAAATATACTTTAGACAAGAAATTAGACATACAATCCTTATTTAAAAAGACATCCATTATAAATGATGCGGTAAAGAATACCGATTATTTTTTGCACAAAACACAGGCTGCAAAATTTACATTAGAACAAGGTAAAATTCCTGATATAAAAATAGGAACACATTGCTTTCATCCTTATACATGTGATTTTTTAGGTTCTTGCTGGAAAAACACATCCATCGAAAATTCAATATTTACTTTAGGAAAATTATCCAAACCAACTTTGTTTGAATTATACAACAATAACATAAAGACCATTGAAGAATTACCTGCCATAAATGAGAATGAATTTTTAAATAAAAAAGAAATTCAAGTTCAAATAGAAGCAGTAAAAAAACAAACTGAACAAATTAATATCCTAGAAATAAAAACCTTTGTTTCAATTATCCAAGAACCTATATGCAGTTTAGATATCGAAGTATGGATGCCTGCTCTACCCTTTTATGAGGGAACAAAACCATTCCAACAAATTCCATTTTTATTTTCGATGGTATATAAAAACAAGGGATTAAATGAAACGTACAGTTATTTTAAACCAATTGAAAATGACAATAGACTTGCTTTTTTAGAAACTATTTTAGATAAAACAAAATCATTTAATACCATTTTAATGTATGATAAATCATTAGAGGAATCGGTATTAAACCAATTAGCCGAATTATTTCCTAATTATAGAAGTGAAATTAACGTACTAAAACAAAAAATTGTCGATGTTGCAGAGCTCATTCAAAAAGCGAATTATTACCATCCAAAAATGCAAGGAAATTTCACTCTAAAAAGTATTGCTCCAATTATAAATACAGAATTTGATTTCAATGCATTACCTATTCAGTCTGGAATTACAGCGATGTATAGCTATGAAAGTTTATCAGTAGAAAAAACAATGTTTGAGGCACAAGAAATAGAGGAACAATTAATTAAATATTGTGAATTAGATGCTTTAGTAACCTTAGAGTTTTATCATTACTTAGCTTCAAAAGTATAAAATGAAGTCATGAAACTGAATTGTATAAAATACCTAATATTCTTTTCGATATTATGTAACACATTAATGGCTCAATTTACAATCGATACAAGCAAACGTGTAAATTACTTAGTTATACCTGTATTGTTCAGAACTCCTGAAACTGGTTGGGCATTCGGATTATCAAGTTCTTTAACGTTTAAAACCTCAAGCAAATACGATACATTAACGCGTACATCAGTCATTCAAGGGTTAGCTATTTTTTCTCAAAAAGAACAAAATATACAAGCTATTGATGCAACTATTTATTTTCCAAAAGAAAATTACATTTTATATTTTCAAAGTAACCATAGTTATTTTCCTGATGTTTTTTGGGGAATCGGAAGTAACACGGAGAATTCAAATGAAGAAAAATACGTCTTTGAACAATTTAATTCATCCATTCATATTAAAAAAAAATTAGGAAAGCATTTGTTTTTTGGATTAATGGCTGATTATCAAAATGTATTACAATTAAAATATGAACCAACCAGTTTATTAAATCAAACAAGCTTATTTGGCAAAACACCTTACCATGTTTTAGGTTTCGGTATAACTACTAGCTACGATACCCGTAACTTTACATTTTGGCCAACAAAAGGGATGTTTTTACAAGCACAAGCTACAAGCTACAACAAAGGAATAGCATCGGATTTAAGTTTTAATAAAGTCATTTTAGAAGGACGATTTTTTAAATCAATTTCTAAAAACCAAATTTTAGCTTTTCAACTTTACAATCATTCAACAATTGGAGATACGCCATTTAGATCATTTGCAACATTAGGTGGCGCAACAAATTTACGAGGATTTTATCAAGGTCGATTTAAAGATAAATCAATGGTGTCATTTATAGCTGAATACCGCGCATTTCTTATTTGGAAATTAAGTGCGGTTGCATTTCTCGGAATTGGAAACATTTACCAATCCATTCATACGATTCAACCTTCATCCATAAAACATAGTTTTGGGGGAGGATTAAGAATTTCTATATTAGAAAAAGATAAATTAAATCTTCGAATAGATTATGGCTACTCCGACAAATACAACAAAGGTTTTTATTTCACACTAGGAGAATGTTTTTAGTTTCCTCATTGATTACCTAAAAATTGTAATGTGTCCCGTTTTCTTTGTAGAAGCTGGTTGATTTACTTTTTTATAATTTAAAATATAAGAATATACTCCATCTGGAACATTGTCTTTATCAATGGTTCCAATCCATTTTTCGAGAATATCATTGGTTTTAAAAACTAATTTTCCCCATCTATTGAAAATAAGTAATTCAAATTCCGTTATACAATTAGCTTTAATAAAATAAGAATCATTGATCTTATCATTATTTGGAGAAAAGCTGTTTGGTATGATCACAGTAGAATCTAATGCATTTATTATAATTGGTTTAATTACATAATTTATACAATCGTTTTGCGAAATGGTAAGAGTTGTTTGATAAACACCTGTTTGATATTGATGGTCAATACTATTTGTAATGACAGAATTTGAACCGTCACCAAAAGCTAATGTATAGGTATAGGCAGGAATTCCTCCCGACACTAAATTAAACGTCAATTTAGCATTACATTCGGCTTGCGATAAGTCAAATATAAAATCGTCTGTTGGAAGAGGATTTACTTGAATGGTACAAGATGATGCACTGCTGCATGGTCCATTAGAACCTGTCACTAAAATAATTTGAGAACTAGTTGGGGATGTTGTATATGTGTTGCCTGTAATATTAGCGGGTAACCAAACATACGAAGCTGCACCACTCACATTTAAAGTTGCCGTATCACCTTGACAAATAACAGGATTATTAACCGTCAATGTTGGTGTTGGCGTTACTATAATAGTGATAACCGTGCTGGTAGAACAGCTATTTTTAGTAGTTGTTAAGCTAAATACAGTTGTTGTGTTTGGGGCAACAAGAATACTATTAGTGTTTAAACCTGTTGGTGTCCAAGTATAATTTGATGCTCCATTTGCAACTAGTGTAGCGGTTTTCCCTGAACAAACTAAGTTACCAGAAACGGTTAAGTTAATGGCCGTATCGACTACAATTGGCTGTGCAGTATAATTATAATAACACCCATTAACAGATAAACCCAATGTGTATGTTCCATTACCTGAGAGACTTACACTTGAAATAGTAGGTGAAGACACGCTACTAGTAAAGCTTGATGGTCCAGACCAATTATAAGCTAAATTAGAAGTCGTGAAAGTAGGTGAAACAAGATTTAAAATTAATGGTTCATTTTGACAAACTACTGTTGGAGAAAAAACGGGCGTAAAGGTTGAGCAAACGGCTAATGTAAAATACATTTTTGAAAATGAATCAAAATTTTGTCCTGCAAATTCAAATCGAGTTCCAGTGGCTGATGTTAGCGGAAATGCCTTTGCATTAGAAAAATCGCCATCATCATCAATCAACAAGGCTAAAGATGTAGAAGATGTTCCGACTGGCAATAAGCTTTGTTCAAAACCAATGGTTGTATTTTCAACGAAGCTAGTACTTTGTGCTTTCCAAACTCGATCCAATCTATTGACTAATCCTTCTGGAACATTTGTACTTGTAAAAGTTGCTGACAATGCATTATTCCCCCACACTAAAAATTCTTTATTAACTGTAAATGAAGAACTATTTGTACTATTTTCTGAGGCAATCGTACCGTTTCCAACAGTTAAAATTTCATTTAAATTGACGCTGATTGATTGTTTTTTATTTAAAGCAGAGGCATCATCTCTTCCTATGCCTGCAATGTTATTATTATAACCTGTATTTAATAGTTTATTAAAAATAACAGTGCCATCAGACGCCACGTAATTATAAATTGTAGATGTTCCTAAATTCCCACCGCGTGTAATGCCATATTTAATTGATAAATACGATTCAATTTTATCCATATCCGAAGGAGAAACAGCTGTAGAGTATGTAATAACCTCAGGAATATTATTACTGCAGTACTCTGCATTTGGTGGATTAGCACCTAAATAATACCCTGCTAAAACAGATGGATTATAAATTGAATTATTACAAAAAGAACAAGTAGTCGTTAATGCGGAATTGTAGCGCATTTTTTGATTTATGCCAGCACCAATACATGTCAATTCTCTGGCAGCTGAAACCGAGTACTGGGTAGAAGGTGTAAAGTCAAATGTGTAACCTGAAAAACCATTATTGGTTGTTTGAACCCTAAAATTAGGTTTAAATTGGTAACGAATGGTTGAACCAAAACGATATGAAATAGCGGTACCAACAGTTCCATCTCCTATGTAAATAAATGAACCTAGAGCGCCAACTAAATCAAATGGTAATGTCAAATTGCTAAGGAAAGTTTGACTCGCACCAACAAACCCAGCGTAAGGCATGTAGCTAAAGCTTTTATAATTAATTGCACCAGAATTTAAGATAGGTCGTTTTGATGCAACCGTTTGAGAAATACTAAAACTAGATGTACTTCCACTTCCACCCCAAACTGATATTGGACTTCCAACAACAGAAGCAGCGTTGTCAATTTTGAACCAACTTGTTAAGCCTGCTGTAACTCCTCCTGGAGCTTGAGCAAATAGTGAAACAGATAATAATCCAAAACAAACTAGTAATACATTATTCTTGATACTCATTTTTCTTATAAATTAAACTAAATGCTAAAATACAACATTATTATTAATCCCAATGATAAGTCCTTTATTTTTAAGAGAAAATGGACTCTGAAAATTTTAAATACTGTGCATTGATTTTAACAACGACTAGTTCATAGTTAATTCTCAAATAAACCTAACATAAATTTATCTATATTAACTTTAAGCTTACTCTGTTTTATAAAAAACAGGGTTATTATAATAAGCATTTAAATACATTATGTCTAAAATCAAAATTGGAATTTTATTTGGTGGTCGTTCAAAAGAACGCGAAATATCTTTTGCAGGAGGTCGCACTGTTTACGACAACCTCAACAAATCATTATTTGAAGCCATTCCATTATTTGTCGACTCCTTTGGAAACATCGTTTTATTAAACTGGAATTTTGTTTACAAAGGAACTATCAGAGATTTTTATCCTGCTGTAGAATATATTCCTAATTCAAATACTGACTTTCAATATTATGCTGAAAACCTTGGTGAATTAAGCACACAGGAACAAGATAATTTAATATCTCAGATTGGAACAAAAATTGAACTTAATAAATTATCAACCTTAATTGACTTTGCTTTCTTAGCACTGCATGGTCCTTATGGTGAAGATGGGCGAATACAGGGTGTTTTAGAGTATTTACAAATTCCATATTCAGGTAGTGGTATTTTACCAAGTGCTATTGGCATTGATAAAAGTGTACAAAAAAAATTAATGGTCAATGCAGGATTTAAAAGTCCTAAGTATTTTACCATTGATAGAACTGATTGGATTCAAGGAAATACAAAAGGCCTTTGGGAAAAAGCGAAAACAGAAATTGGATTTCCGATGGTTATAAAACCAGCTAATCAAGGATCTTCTATCGGTATTTCAATTTTTAATACTGATGACGAACAGCTATTTATGGCCGATGTTGAAAAAGCATTTTTCACCAAATG
>CANLAV010000103.1 GCA_947487905.1 Bacteroidota bacterium
AAGAACAATTTAACGAAGAAGAAGCAAGGAAATTATCCAAAAAAATTGCTAAAAATCAATTTGACTTTAACGACTTTTTAGGACAATTACAGCAAATTAAAAAAATGGGAAACATTAAAGATTTAGTTGGAATGATTCCAGGTGTCGGAAAAAGTTTGAAAGATACTGAGATTAAAGAAGATGCATTTAAAGGGATTGAAGCCATTATAGGTTCAATGACACCGAAAGAAAGAAGTAATCCTGAATTATTAAATGGTTCTCGTCGTTTGCGTATTTCGAAGGGAAGTGGACAAACGATTACTGAAGTGAATAAATTATTGAAGCAATTTGAAGACACTCGTAAAATGATGCGCATGATGGGTGATAAAAATAAAATGGCTCAATTAATGAAACAAATGCCAGGCGGAATGCCTAAAATGTAATTCTATGATTTTAATTGACGGAAAAAAAATATCACTAGAACTTCAATCTGAAATAGCTGTTGAAGTCAAAGAATTAATTGCTATTGGAATGAAACAACCTCATTTAGCAGCAATTTTGGTTGGTGATGACCCCGCGTCTCAAACCTATGTAAGCAGTAAAGTAAAGGCTTGCGATAACGTTGGGTTTAAATCAACTTTAGTAAGATTTGAATCTTCTGTTACTGAACAAACCTTATTAGCTAAAATAGAAGAATTAAATAATAACGATGATATTGATGGCTATATCATTCAACTTCCATTGCCTCGTCATATATCTGAACAAAAAATGATTGAAGCCATTCATCCTAATAAAGATGTCGATGGATTTCATCCTGTTAATGTGGGGCGCTTAGTTTTAAATTTACCCACATACATCAGTGCTACACCGTTTGGAATTATTCAGTTATTAGAACGTTATGACATCCCTACTGATGGTAAGCATTGTGTCGTAATTGGAAGAAGTAATATTGTTGGTTCTCCAATGAGTATTTTGATGTCTAAAAACACAACAGTTGGAAACTGCACTGTAACGCTTTGTCATAGTCATACTAAAAACTTAAAAGAGCATACATTGAATGCTGATATTATTATTGCCGCCATTGGTAAACCAAATTTTTTAACTGCAGATATGGTAAAGCAAGGTGCGGTTATTATTGATGTAGGTATTAATCGTGTTGATGACACATCGTTAACTAAAGGTTTTAAATTAGTGGGTGATGTCAGTTTTGCTGAGGTTTCTGAAAAAGCGTCTTACATAACTCCAGTTCCTGGTGGAGTAGGACCAATGACTATTGCATCCCTTTTAAAAAACACATTGATTGCTGCAAAAAAATTAGTATAATTTTTTTGAGTAGAATTATAAAACAATTTTACGATTAAGGTGTTTATCTTTAAATGAAAACAACATTAATTATTGGAGCATCTTCAGGAATAGGGAAAGCATTGGCTGAAAGTTTAATGCAAAAAAACGAAACTGTTATTTCTATTTCAAGAGCTGTTCCTGAAGCACCTTATAGTCATTTTTATAAACATGATATTTTGTCGGACGATGATTTACCGAAAATTTCAGAACCTATTGATGGTATTGTATTTTGTCCGGGTTCAATTAATTTAAAATCATTTCGTGCTTTAAAGAAACAAGATTTTTTAGCTGACTTTGAATTGAATGTGTTGTCTGCTATCAAATGTATTCAGTTTTACTATCCTAATTTAGTTCAATCACAGACTGCATCCATTGTTTTGTATAGCACAGTTGCTGTTAATACAGGTATGGCTTTTCATTCGAGTGTGGCTGCGAGTAAAGGGGCTATTGAAGGTTTAACAAAAGCGTTAGCTGCTGAGTTTGCACCAAAAATAAGAGTAAACTGTATTGCGCCATCTTTAACAAATACACCTCTTGCTGAACGATTAATTAATACTCCAGAAAAGTTAGAGGCTAGTGCTAATAGACATCCTTTGAAAAGAATTGGAAATGATACCGATATTGCCAATGCGACGGAATTTTTATTGTCGGAAAAAGCAAGTTGGATAACAGGGCAAACCATGCACGTTGATGGCGGAATTTCAACATTAAAATAATGAATATGATACGACACTTTTCGGGACAAGACATCGTTATGATGGAACAACGCAGTCGCGCAGCATTTATTAATTCATTAAGTGGATTTAAAAGTGTGTCACTTGTAGGAACTATAAATAATTTAGGTCAAACTAATTTGTCAATTTTTAATTCAGTCATTCATATTGGGGCGAATCCTGCTTTGATTGGTATGATCATTCGACCTAATTCCGTTAATAGACATACATTAGAAAATCTATTAGAAACAAATTGCTATACCATAAATCACATCAATAAAGAAATTTATAAAAAAGCACATCAAACTTCAGCGCGTTATCCCAGAGACATATCTGAATTTGATGCCGTTGGTTTAACGCCTGAATTTCATAGTAAAATAAAATCACCTTATGTTAAAGAAAGCCACATTAAGTTTGGTTTACAGTTTGCTGAGCGACATGATTTAAAAATTAACGGTACTATTTTAATTATTGGTAAAGTGATAGAAGTATTTGTTCCTGAAAATTGTTTAACCCTCGACGGTGTTATTGATGTTGAGAAGGCTCAAACTATCACAACTTCTGGATTAGACAGTTATCATTCAACAAACCGATTATCTCGCTTAACATATGCTAAACCAGATACGATTCCATCTGAGTTGATTGAGAAATAGTATTGAAACAATCGATAAATATTGTATGGTTTAAACGTGATTTAAGATTCACAGATCACGAACCATTATTTTACGCCCAACAATCGTCTCTCCCGCTTTTATTAATTTATATTTTCGAACCTTCTGTCATGTCTTTTCATGATAGTGATGTGAGGCATTGGCGATTTATCTATCAATCCATTCAAGATATGAATGATAAATTAATGGAGTTGAATTCTAAGGTTTATATATTCCATCATGAAGCAGATTATGTATTTTCCGAATTGATAAAAAACTATACTATTTCAACTGTTTACTCGCATCAAGAAATTGGAAATACGCTAACCTACCAGCGAGATAAATCCATAAAAAAAGTTTTTAAAAATAATTCCATAGAATGGAAAGAGTATCAAACGAATGGCATAGTTAGAAAATTAGAAAGTCGACAAAATTGGGAACATCTCTGGGAGAGCAGAATGAATGACAATCCTAAGTTAGTGGATGAAACTAATTGGAACTTATTGAAAATACAGGATGAATTATATTTTGAAATAAAAGGAACATCATTGCCTAGCGAAATTATCCTTCCAAATAAAAATTTTCAACAGGGAGGTGAAACTTTAGCATGGCGATATTTAGACAGCTTTATTAAAACACGTTATGTAAATTATAGCAAACACATTTCAAAACCTCTTTTAAGTCGAAAGAGTTGTAGTAGAATGTCTCCTTATCTAGCTTACGGTAACATTAGTATGCGAATGGTTTACAGATATACTAAGCAGCACTATAATACAAGCAATCATAAAAGAGCACTAACTAATTTTGTTTCTCGACTTCATTGGCATTGCCATTTTATTCAAAAGTTTGAAGATGAATGTCGGTATGAAATTGAAAATATAAATCGAGCTTATAATTGTTTAATTAAACCTAAAAATGAAGTTTATATTTTAGCTTGGCAAAAAGGTCAAACGGGTGTACCTATTGTAGACGCTTGTATGAGATGCCTTGTGTCAACTGGTTATATTAATTTTAGAATGCGAGCGATGGTTGTTTCTTTTTTTGTTTTTAATTTATGGCAAGATTGGCGCGAATTACATTTTTTAGCGCGAATGTTTTTAGATTACGAACCCGGAATTCACTACCCTCAATTACAAATGCAATCGGGCACAACCGGCATTAATACAATTAGAATTTATAATCCAATAAAAAATTCGGAAGAACACGATAGCGATGGCGAATTTATTAAACAATGGATTCCTGAATTAAAAAACATACCTTCACATATGATACACGAACCTTGGAAGTTATCTTTAATCGAACAAGAAATGTATCAATGTAAGTTGGGTGAAAATTATCCTAGTCCAATTGTTGATGTTGATGAGACTAGAAAATATGCCAGTGATATCGTTTGGAGTTATAGAAAGCAAGACGCAGTGAAGCAAGAAGGAAAGCGTATCTTAGCAAAGCATGTTAAGAATATCAAATCACATATTAAAAAAAATAGCGCGTGAAAAAAACTTTTAAAATTTTATTTTGTATTTTAATACCGCTTATCGTTGGTGGAGTTTCAGGTTATTTTACAACTACAAATATTGCCACTTGGTATGTAACCCTTATAAAGCCATCATTTAACCCTCCAAATTATTTATTTGGTCCTGTATGGACTACACTTTATATTTTGATGGGAATTTCATTGTTTATTGTTTTGAACAAAGCCAAAGAATTTGATAAGAAAAAAATAATAGTTGTATTCAGTCTACAACTCATTTTAAATTTTTTATGGAGTTTTATATTTTTTGAATTTCATCAATTGGGTTTAGCATGCATAGAAATTGTATTGATGTGGTTTTCGATTTTATATATGATTATAGTATTTTATAAAACGAATAAATGGGCAGCTTATATTAATATTCCATATTTATTGTGGGTAAGTTTTGCGAGTGTATTAACGTTCACTATTTGTTTTTTAAATTAAGTGAAAACATTTTTAACTGCTAAATGGCAAAATTTAATCATGGTTAACTATGAAATTGATCCAAGCTATTTATTGCCTTATTTACCTAATGGCGTTGAACTTGACTATTTTCAAGGAAAAACATACATAAGTTTAGTTGGGTTTTTATTTAAAGATTCTAAAATTTTTAATATTCCCATTCCATTTTTAGGAACGTTTGAAGAAGTCAATTTGCGTTTTTATGTCATTAGGAAAGTTGGGAATTCAATACGACGTGGTGTTGTTTTTATTAATGAAACTGTGCCTAACAAAACTGTTGCCTATGTTGCCAATAAATTGTATAAAGAACATTATACATCAGTTCCTACAAAACATGAATGGCAAATTAATAAGGACGAAAAAAGAATTGAATATAATTGGTTTATTAATAAAAAGTGGTTTGGAATTAAAGTATCAGCTAGCGCAACTTCATATAAAATGAAACCAGGTAGTATTGAATCATTTATTTTTGAGCATTATTTTGGTTTTACTAAATTAGATGGACAGCAAAGTATTGAATATAAAGTTAATCATCCTAGCTGGGAAATATATGACATTCAAAATTACCAAGTGGATTGTAATTTTAGTGAATTTTATGGAGAAAATTTTGAAGTCCTTAATTCAACAAACCCCCATTCAGTTATGCTAGCGGAAGGTTCTGATGTTAGTATAGATTGGAAACGTGTTCGTTTTTAATTTACCTTACTTTATCAAAAACAGAATTAGAAATACCTTTATTAATTTCGTAATTTTTAAAAGTTACTGTTATCTCTCCAGATTTTTTTTCAACTTTTTTTGTTTTGGATGTATTTATATCTGCAGCTAACGCTTTCGGTATTTTAAATTTTTTAATATCAACTGTAAATCTTATTATATCTGGTAAACCATAGGCAAGTTGTGTTCCATAGGAATATTCTGATTTGATGGTTCCACTTGATTTTGTGGTCACTTGAGTTTTCGTAATTACTAGGTTAGTTGCATCAACCCACAACTTGGCTAATATAACATCACTCGTATCATTGTTTGGAATCAAATTTATTAAACTAGTTTTGATATTATTGACGGTTTCATTGGATTGAAGGATGGCAGTATAATTCGTTGAATCATTTAACAGCGTAATTAGTTGTAAAAAACCTTGTTTAGGTAATACGGCGATACTTTTAGTGTCAATTTTTAATTTGTTTTTTTGTTTGAAATATAATTTTGTATTGATTGGCATCATATTAATAAATGGTAAATCAACTTTTATTTTGATGTCAACTTTATAATTATTGGCTCTATTTAATTTATTTTGAACCTGGTGAAGAAGTTCACGAGGGTTTTGACTTGAAACATTAAAAGTCAATAAAACGATTAAAAGTAAAAATGAATTTGTTTTAAAATGTGGCATTATGATAAAATGTCTTTTTTATTGAATTTATAAAATGCAATGGAAAGCAATACGAGAATGTGAGCTAATAGAATCGATGTAGAATAAACTATACTTTCTGTATTTAATGGATCATCAAAAAAATAACGCCATGCTGCCATGTGAGTTGTAAATAATAAAGGTCTAATCGTATCAAAAATTGGAACATCCATTGAACCAATGATTGTAAATAATAGAATTATTCCCATTGTCGTTACGATTGGACCTATCGAATTTTCGGAAAAGCAGGATAAAGTTAATGCCAATGTAGCAACCGTTACTAATGATAAAAAAGCAATAGCAAATCCATAAAAAAAACGCCAACTAATATCTCCTTCCTGAAATACAATCAGTCCGTCTGATTTTAAAACCATTAAATCACCAGAATCAAATAAAAATTTACTTAATACAAAAGACATAATTACCAAACATAATATTACAATCAAAGTGTAAATACAGCTTGCTAAAAATTTTGAGAATAAAATTGTATTTCGTGAAACTGGTTTCGTTAGTAATAATCTAATGGTTCCCATGGCTGATTCGCCAGATACTAAGTCTCCAGTTACAAATGCAATCAATAAAGGTACATGAATGATAAGCATTTGAATAATGATATAGGCTATTAAATTTCCATTTAAAATGGTACCTTCAAATAGGAGAGATTGTTCAAATTGACCAGTTATAAGTGAAATATAAAAATTGCCATCCACTTTCATAGCAAAAAGAATAATAGCAATAATTATAATGATGCCTCCTAACCCGATATAGCTGCGAGGTTTATAAGCAATTTTTAGTAATTCGTTATAGGTACTTTTAAACAACATTATGAATTTATTAGTCTTAAAAAATAATCTTCTAGCTTTCTCTTTGTTTCAATCGAACTTACTTTGATATCGTTATCACAAAATAATTTATTGATGATTGAAATTGATTCTATTGAAGTGTGAATGAACAGTTGAGAATCCTCCACAGTTGTTTCGCATGCAGAAAAGATTGAAGATTTTAAAATAGACAAGGCTTTATCAATCAAATCTATTTTAAATAACACTATAATTTCTTGACTATTGAGCAGTTCAGATACTTGGCCTTGCACAATAGTTTTGCCATTATTGATAATAATCATTCTGTTCGCAATTAATTCTATTTCCGATAGTATATGCGATGAAATGATAACTGTTTTATTTTTTTCGTTTTTAAGTTGTAGAATTAAATTCCTTATGTCAATAATTCCTTGTGGATCTAAACCTGTTGTTGGTTCGTCCAAAATAATTAATTCTGGATTGTGTAATAAGGTTTGTGCAATTCCTAAACGTTGTTTCATACCATGAGAAAATCCACTCACCTTGTCTTTAGCTCTGCCTGTTAATCCTACAAAATCGATGAGTTCACTAACTTTAGATTTAGTAATTTCTTTTCCAGAGATGCGTGCAAATAGTTCTAAATTTTTTTCTGCAGATAGGTATTTATAGAAATCTGGCTTTTCTACAATACAACCTATTTT
Organism: Bacteroidota bacterium; assembly: GCA_947487905.1. GTDB lineage: Bacteria > Bacteroidota > Bacteroidia > B-17B0 > Aurantibacillaceae > UBA4416. Next base: position 7,571 of record CANLAV010000103.1, read on the forward strand.
AGACAAGATATAATTTCTATTTTCATTTAATGATTTTCCGAAAAGATTAATAGTACCGCTTGAAGGACTAATTAATGATAAAAGTGTTCGAATCGTTGTACTTTTTCCAGCACCATTTGGCCCTAAGAATCCAAACACATCATTTTGATACACGTCAAAGGAAACGTCTTTAACAGCACAAAAACCACCATAGTTTTTTACTAAATTTTTTACTTCTACTATTTTTAGTACCTCTTTCAATCTCATTTTTAAACAGTTTTAGATACCTATTGTTTAAAATAATTTGCATTTAAATAGACTAATCATTAAACTATTGTATTGACAATTTGTTAATTGGATATGAAGGGAGTCAAAAAACAAAATTTACCGTCAAAAATTTGTCCTGTTTGCAATAAGCCATTTGTGTGGAGAAAAAAATGGAAAAAAAATTGGTTGGATGTAAAATACTGTAGCGATAGATGTCGAAATACTAATGGGAAAAAATAATCAAAAAACACTTCGTTTAATTTTAGGTGATCAACTCAATATAAACCATTCATGGTTTAATCAAGTTGAAGAACA
>CANLAV010000104.1 GCA_947487905.1 Bacteroidota bacterium
CTAGGGCTCTCTAAATTCCATGCCGTTGTGTATCCAGAAACTGGATTTCCGTAACCATCATAAGATAAAACATTACCACCGTTGGCGCCACCGCCGCCACCGCCATTATGAACACAAGCTCCGCCGCCACCATTGGCAATTGCTCCTCTTCCAAAAACAGCTGAATAAACTTTATAACGTGTTGTATCACCGGCAATGGACTCGCCCTTATAAGCTCCTTCGTTTGCCTTTATCGAACCATATTTATTTCCACCAAAATTTGTAGCATTTTCAAAACCTCCACCTCTAAAGCCTTTTCCTGTTACACTAAAAGATGGAGTACTATTTAATATGCAATTGTTTTTTGTTTCAATCATCGCAATGCCACCTATTGATCCATTCCAAGTTGGACAAGTAATAGAACCAGAGCCATTCAAAGTTAAATCCAAATAACGTGGCACCTTAATAACCTGTACTTTCGATAAATAGTCATAATTATATTTTAAACCACAGTCTAATACAATAGACGTAGCATTTGGAATAGATGAAATTTGATGATATTCATTATTACCACAATTATTATAATTAGTAATTGCTCCAAACGTGGTGTTGGTTGGTATTGAACTTGTCAAATCAGGATAAATAGAATCTTTACCTGCATAAACAGATGCTCCTTGCATTTGAATAATAAATATTAAATCGCCAACACTGTATGATAAAGAACTTTGAACGGTTATTGTTTTAGTTCCTGCAATTGCATTTGAGGTTAATGGTGTATATGAATTTACAATTGAATTTGCCACTGAAATTATAACCGAACCGTTTTTCCCTCGCTGTGAGAAAAGCCCTAAAGAAAAGGATAGTAGTAAAAATAAAAAAAATCGGCACATTATAAATAAAAAAATAATATTCTAAAATAAAACAATTATGTTGATTAAGCTAACAATGCATTATAAAATTTATGCGGGGTAAACAACGTAATTACGTGGCGTTTCATAAAGAGTAATTTCTAGTTCAAAGGCGTATGCAATTTTAACTCTTAAAATATCATAAATAACTTTAGCAATATTTTCAGCCGTTGGATTTAAATCTTTGAATTCTACCGTATCTAAATTTAAATTTTTATGATCAAAGCGTTCTATAATTTCTTCCTTAATGATGTCGTTTAATATTTTCATATCGAAAACATAACCCGTTTCAGCATCAATATCCCCTGTTAATTTTACAATTAGATCGTAATTATGTCCATGAAAATTTGGATTATTACATAGTCCAAAAACTCCGTCATTCTTGTCATCTGTCCAATTTCTATTATACAAACGGTGGGCAGAATTAAAGTTTGCTTTTCTAAATACAGCTGTTTTCATGGTATTTTATATTAACGAAAAAATAAGTTTTTAAATATACGGAGATTAATACATTTAATAACCAAACTAATGAGTACAATATGTTTCGATTAAACTAACGGCTAATTCATCGCCTAAAGAATCTGCTTTATTTAAATCTTCACATGCTCCTCGTTTGTCTTTACTGGCAAATTTAACGGCTGCCCTATTTACATAAGCAGCCCCATAGTCAAATTTTAACTTAATAGAGGTGTTAAAATCTTTTATGGCTTCAACGAATTGTTTATTTTCTCCCTTTGCAACTCCTCTGTAATTATAACTTACTGGATTATTTGCATTCAAATTAATGGCTTCATCAAAATCAATAATGGCACCTGTATGATCACCTACTTCAATTTTATTAGCACCTCTAGAAATAAGGCCTGCTTCATCCTCTGGAAAAGCCTCCAAATATACATTCCAATCATTTATAGCATTTTGGTAATCATGGACAAGAAAACGAGCTAGGGCTCTTGTTTTATAGGATTGATAGTGAATAAAATCAGCACTTTCAAAACTTATTCCATCTGTAATTTCTTTAATTGCATAATTATACTCTTTCATAGCAAACCGAATTTCTCCTCTCAAAAAAAAAGCGTCCATGTAATATGGATTTAAATCAATTGCTTTCAAACAAGCATCTAAAGCCGGCTTATAACTTTTACCAACGTACATGAGTTTTGCCTGAAAATAATAAAGTTCGGGGTCATTTATTTCTAGAGTCATCGCAGAATCTAAATATAATTTTGATTCTGAAAAGCGTTTTTCTTCAAAAAATAAATCAACCAACATTTTATAACTTTCTACATTATCAGGCAAAATTCGGATGGCTTGCTTGATACTTTTTTCTGCGCCTTTAAAATCATTTGTTTTGATTTTTGCAAGGCCCATTTTATTGTAGGCATTATAATGAAATGGGTCAATCTTAATAACTGATTTTAGCAGTGTAATCGCTTTTTTATACTCCAATGAATCAATCAATTTACAAGCCTTTTTATAAATGGCTATTTCGGGTCCAATAATTTTAGACGTATCGGTTTGTCCGAAAAATTGGCACGAAAAAAGAAAAAATACAAGGGTAAAATATATTTTATTGATACCATTCATGTAATTTTAGTTTGATTATTGTATTGGTTTACTAAATTTACAAAACTAATTTAAAATACAACCTATTATGCCATTTTTCATTTTTATTATTGTTTTAGGATTAATCTTAATTCTGCTCTCTTTTGTAACGGTTCAGCAAGGAACGGTAGCTGTTATAACTGTATTTGGAAAATATAAACGTATTCTTAGTCCAGGTTTAAGCATGAAAATTCCATTTATTGAAAAGGTATATAAAAAAATATCCATTCAAAACAGAAGTGTAGAATTAGGATTTCAAGCTGTAACAATTGATCAAGCCAATGTTAATTTTACGGCTATGCTTTTGTATGCCGTTATTAATCAAAATGAAGAGTCGATAAAAAATGTAGCTTTTAAATTTGTTGATGAAAAAAACTTAATGCAAGCTTTGGTCCGTTCCATTGAAGGATCGGTAAGAGCCTTTGTAGCAACAAAAAAACAATCTGAAGTATTATCTTTAAGAAGAGATATTGTAGAGGCAGTAAAAGAACAACTTGATGTGATGCTTGAAGAATGGGGATATCATTTACTTGACTTACAACTAAATGACATTACATTTGATGAGGAAGTGATGCGATCAATGGCCAAAGTTGTAGCTAGTAATAATTTAAAAGCTGCTGCCGAAAATGAAGGTCAAGCATTATTAATTACCAGAACTAAAGCGGCAGAAGCAGAAGGTAATTTTATTAAAATTTCTGCAACAGCAGAAAAAGAAGCTGCACAAATGAGAGGACAAGGTATTGCTTTGTTTAGAGAAGAAATTGCTCATGGAATGGCAGAAGCTGCAAAAAAAATGCAAGAATCAAATCTTGATACATCACTCATACTATTCAGTATGTGGACTGAGGCCGTTAAAAACTTTGCAGAACAAGGAAATGGAAATATTATCTTTTTAGATGGCAGTGTTGAAGGAATGGATAAAACCATGAAACAAATGATGGCTTTAAATCAAAGAGATCAAATCAAAAAATAAAATAAGAAAAATAAAATAATTAAATTCATGAAACAGACTTTTTTATCGATCCTAGCATTATCATTATTTACAATCTCTATCGCTCAAAACACTGCTAAACTTTTTCCAATTCCATGCAATACTTATGAAGCCATGGAAGAAGCGTTTATTAATGATCCAAACTTAAGAACAAAATATAATTTAATTCAATCAGAAATGGAATTAGAATATAAAAATGCCATTTCAACTTCTCAAACTGGTAAAACTGCAGCAACTGTTTATACGGTTCCTGTTGTATTTCATATCTTACACCAAGGCGGTGTAGAAAATGTGAGCGATGCAGATATTAATACTGCCATGTTGCAAATAAATAAAGATTACAGAAAATTAGGGTCAGACATTGGAACCATAAACCCTTCCTTTTCGTCGCTTTATGTGGATGCAGAAATTACCTTTCAGTTAGCAAAAAAAGATCCGAATGGAAACTGCACAAATGGAATTATTCGTCATTACGATGCTAATACAAATTGGAGTCAAACGAATGTTTCGGCATACGCTTATTCAGGAAATGGAACAAACCGTTGGGCATCAAATAAATATTTAAATATTTACATTGTAAAATGTATCTCAAGTGCAACATCACCATGTCCGCCAACAGGAGGTTTTATTGTTGGTTACACCTACTTACCTGGAAGTTCTCCAGGTGTTAGTGCAGATGCCATTGTATATCGTTATGATTTTCTAGCATCTGGAACAGAAGCGCGCTCTTTGAGCCATGAAATTGGTCATTGGTTGAACTTAACTCATGTATTTGGTTCAACTAATAATCCTGGTGTTACCTGTGGAGATGATGGAGTATCTGATACTCCAATCACAAAAGGTTATTTTAGTACATGCCCAGGTTCAAATGCAGGTCCATTTACAGGTTGTTCAACTACCGAAAACATGGAAAACTTTATGGATTACTCTTCATGTCCAAAAATGTTTACCCAACTTCAAGTTGTAAAAATGAGAAGCGCTATCACATCGGCATCTGCAGGAAGAAGTAATTTATGGAGCGCTACAAACTTAGCATTTACTGGAATTACATCAACTACAACCTGCACGCCAGTGGCTAATTTAATGTCAAATAAAACAGCAAATTGCTCAGGCAATTCAATTACTTATACAGATTTAAGTCAATATGGAGCATCGGGTTCTCCATCATGGACTTTTGAAGGCGGCTCACCTTCTACATCTACTTCATCCGTTCAAGTGGTAACATATAACACACCAGGAACATATTCTGTATCGTTAACAGCTTCAAATCCCTACGGAACCAATACCATAAACAAAAACGCTTACGTTTCTATTTTAAATGCTTGGAGCCCATACACAGCACCAATTACAGAAAATTTTGAAGCTACGAGTTTACCATGGGACGTTACTATTAAAAACAACAATTCTGGTTCCATAGCATGGGCACAAAATAATTCTAATGGCGCACTAGGGAGTCCGAAAAGTATTTTTCTAAACAATGCGAGTCAAGGTAATACAGCTGGGCATTTGGACATTTTTGAAACACCAGTTTATAACTGCTACAATACAACAGGTTTAAGTTTTTCGTTTTATTATGCATACGCAAAAAAGACAACTGCGCAAGCAGACACATTTAAATTACAAGTCAGCACCGATTGTGGCGGTTCTTGGCAAAATGTTATTGGTTATCCAAGTGCGTCTACGATGGCCAATAATTCGGGAGGTGTAAGTGCTACACCTTTTAATCCAACAACTTCGCAATGGAAACAGCATAGTATTTCTGCCTCACTATTAGCAGCAACAAATCCTAATCCAAACTTGAAACAAAGTGTTAAGTTTCGTTTTTATTTTAAAAGTGATGCAGCAGTTGGAAGTTCAAATAATATATACATTGATCAAATTAATTTATCTGGAATTGTAGGTTTAAATGAATTAGAAAGTAATATAAATCTATCAATGTACCCTAATCCAACAGATAAATCATCTGAGATAAAATTCAATCTATATCATAATGAGAACGCTGAAATTTCAATTACAGATTTGTATGGCAGAATTTTAGAAGTGATAGATAATTTAGAAATAACCAATCAAGAAGTTAAGCAAACCATCAATAAAAATGGGCATTTATCTCAAGGTATATACTTTGTAAATATAAAAATAAATGATGCTACACTAACAAAGAAATTAATTATTCAGTAAAAAAAAGGCTGCTTAAATAAGCAGCCTTTTTTTTAAAACTAAAGTTCATTCAAATTAAATAATTGATTTGCTCTGATACCCTTTTCCGTTTGGATAACACTGCAACATTCAATTTGTGGATCGTGTTCAAAAAATAGAGTCCAATTATTCTTAACTGCTTCATTTAGAATATAATCTTTTTCTTTCATAGTATTTAATGGTCTAACATCGTAGCCCATAACATAAGGTAACGGCAAATGGGCAGTTGATGGTATTAAATCAGCCATAAAAGCAATCGTTGTATCTTTATATTTAATAAGTGGTAAAACCATAGCTTCTGTATGACCATTTGCTTCATACATATTAAAATCAGTCAAGAATTCTTTTGAAGTATCAATAAATTTTAATTGTCCACTTTCTTGAATAGGTAAAATATTCTCAGACAAGAAGCTAGCTTTCTCCCGAGGATTAGGATTAACAGCCCAATCCCAATGTTTTTCGGCACACCAATAATTTGCATTCTTAAAAGCTGGCTTTAGTTTTGTTCGATCATCATTATATTCTATACTTCCACCGCAATGATCAAAATGTAAATGTGTTAAAAATACATCCGTAATATCGTCTTTACAGAAACCATACTTAGCTAATGATAAATCTAAAGTGTCATTTCCATGTAAAAAATAAAAACCAAAAAATTTATCATTTTGTTTATTACCCATTCCGTTATCTATCAAGATGAGTCGATTACCATCTTTCACTAATAGACAACGCATAGCCCAACTACACATATTATTATCATCTGCTGGATTTAATCGATGCCAAATACTTTTTGGTACAACGCCAAACATGGCGCCACCATCCAATTTAAAATGTCCTGTGTTGATGCTAAATAATTCCATAATACAACTATTAATAAGGGTTAAATGTAATTTTTTTCTCGCTAAATTCTACATTTGGAAACGGTATTTTAATACAATTTATAAACGTAAATAAGGTTTTTAAAACTTTTGATTTTGTTTTAATTCTCGTTAAATCTGCATCGAAAGAAAAGTAAAATTGCCTATAACGATTAAATACTAGTTGATTCCCTAATTGATCATACGTAAGGACTGAATTATTTTGGGCATTTACCATGCCGTTCGCACCATAGCCAATAGCAACATTCAACCATTTAGGAAAATGTTTTTGATTACCAATAAAAGAAGAAGGATTGATACTCAACCAATAGGTTTGTCCATTATAATCTTTTAAAATATTCTCTCTTAAATTATTTCCAAGTAGACGTTGATTATATTTTGAAAATAGGGATGGATAATACATAAATTTCAATTGAATTCTTTGATCGTTCCATAATGCTTTTTGAGCCATCGCCATTCCAATACCAAAACCATTAGCGATCATATCACTCCAACTAAAACCCCAACCAGAACTATATCCATCCATGATTTCTATAGTTGTCATATAAGACAAACTAGACATTCCACTCACTACAAATTGTTGTTTTTTGGTAAAACCAGACCATTTAGAAGATTCCAATAATAACCTCGTTGCTTGATACGTTGAATAGCTATGGCCACATTTATCTATTTGTAGCCACTCTTTGTGATCATCAAAAGTATGGAAATGAGTTGTCGCGTATTTTTGATACCATTCTTTATTAAGGTATACTAATGAAGAGGCGCCAGAAGAAATGATAACTGAAGAGAAAACGATTTTTCGTTTTTTAAAAACAGAGATGGAATCAGAAGCTAGAGACAGTCTATTAAAACCAAATAAAAAAAATATCAATGCAATATAGAATCTCAATGTTGGATTTAATTAAATAATTCAATTCGAAATTAATTAAAAAAATGAAACAAAAGGACTTGTAATATGATTGTTTGACTTTAATAAATTTGTACTTTTACAATTAATTATGTCGAAAATTACAATTGCAATAGATGGATATTCATCCTGTGGAAAAAGCACTTTAGCAAAATCTCTAGCTCAAAAACTTCATTATCATTATATTGATACAGGAGCCATGTATAGAGCGGTAACGTTATATTGCTTGAGAAATGATATCATTAATCAATCTGTAATTAACATGGAAGCATTAATTGAAGCACTCCCAAACATAAGCTTATCATTTGTTTATAATACAGAAACGAAATCATCTGAAGTTTTTTTGAATGAAGAACATGTAGAGAAAGACATAAGAACTATGGAAGTCGCGAATCATGTAAGTGCCATTAGTTCTATTAAGGAAGTACGAATTAAAATGGTTATGCTTCAACGTGAAATGGGAAAAAATAAAGGTGTCATTATGGATGGAAGGGATATTGGATCGCACGTTTTTCCAGACGCTGAACTTAAATTGTTTATGACTGCAGATGAAGATACGAGAACACAAAGAAGGTTAGATGAATTAAGTAGTAAAGGAGAATTCCATTCATTTGAA
>CANLAV010000105.1 GCA_947487905.1 Bacteroidota bacterium
ACTAGTAGATCTTTCGGGTGCAACAATCTTTATATAAAAATTACAAATAATTTTTTGAGAAATAGAATTGATAACAAAGGCATCAGCAGTTGAATATGGACAATTATAAACCTTAGCCATGTGTTTTAATGTTTCAATATCAGCCGTCGAATATTTGCCAAATAAAAACATAGTTGGAAGTTTTCTTGAGCCCATTTCAAGTTGTGCCGAAATGAGTTGTTTTAAATCGCTTAAAGAAAACTCCTTTTTGTCTAATATTTCAACAAGGTAATATCTATTCTTATGAATAGATATATTGAAAACATCAGATAATATTTTTTTAGACAAAAGCATAAATTTATAAGACAAATTTAAATATTTAACTTATAAATACCAAATTTTATGTTAAAATTTTTTCTTATTTATTCAAAATTTCTATTTTGTTTTTTGGTCTTTTATGCTCAAGCCATATAAAGTTTTTAAGTCTCATGTCTACATCAACTATTTCTTTTAAAGGATAGATGATTGATTCAGGTTTATTTTTAAAAGTCATTTTTGACAAACCATTACCATCAAACCACATAGTAATTGATTGACAAAGAGTTTTATTGACTCCAGTGTAACTATTTTTTTGTTTTACATAATAAATAATTTCCGCATTGCCCTTGATATTTATTTTCCGAATGGTATCTCTTTCAAAAAAACCTTCCATATTTTTCCCAGAAACTTGATTAAATTTTTCTTCATCCAAACTATCTGATTGTTGGATCACAAGAGCATTAGTATTTAATTGAAATGATTTAAGCCCGAATTCAGAAATAATAACGTTGATTTGCTTTGCTGTAATTTGAGAGTGTGAGGCCCATAAAACAGGTGAATTATAAAGCATTAACATAGAATCGTGCATCGAATAATTTAATGAATCACATATTCCTTGTAAATCTGATTTAAAAATTTTAACATGCTGATAAGCCTTTACATTGGCATGTAAACTGTCTGTCTTGTTATAAAATAAGGTATCTGCTGATAAAAATAATGTGTCCTTCTCGATTTTTTTTGAATACACTGCGTGACCAGTAACAATAGATTTTTTCGTCAACTCATAATGTTCCGCGAAATCGCCCATGATAACAGAGGTGTTGCTTGTGTCAATAATTTTAACATGACGCATTGCTCGACCATACCCCGTTTTTCGATTGTAAAAAAGGCTATCGCCAAATAACTTTTGGCTTTTGGTGTTAATCATGGCGTGCTTACTGAATCTCGCCACTTCCTTTTTAGTATCATACCAACCATTTTCACAATAAATATAATTCTCTTTACTGGTAATAATGGTTGGGCCAAAAAAATAAGCTATTTTACTCAAGGTGTTATATCTCAGAGTATCAGATTTCATTTTAACGTTTGAATTTGTTAAAACAACATCATAATGAAACGATAATTCTTTTGATGCAGAATAATAATGTCCATTTTTACTGATTAATGTATTATCCTTATTAACGATAGTGCCACCATTATAATAACTTGCAATAGATGTTGATAAATCATATACCAAAATACCAGTAGTGAGCGTCATATCTTTTTCAATACAACGAACACGACCTTTTAAATTTGCAAGTTTAGTATTAGCATCATATTTTAATGAATCTCCATACACAAAAACACTATCTCCTTTTGTGATTAAAATATGTCCGAATGCTTCAAGTTTTTTATTGTTATATAAATACGCGCTATCACAATACATTTTTGAACCTTCGTGTTCGCATTCTACTGAACCAATTAATCGCTGAGCTTCAATACCAGATTCTTTGTCAAAGAGTAAACGATTTGCATGATTTACTTTTATATACTTTTCTGATTTTGTTTCAATTGATTTTAATTTATTCTGAGAATGATTATTTAAAATGGAGAAAAAAAGAAAATAAACAATTAAAAAACGCTTAACTGAATAATTAGTATTTTCTGAATATGAAAAGTTTGAGATCATTTTAATCTCTAAATTTAATCATATTAATTTTCAATAAATGCGATATTATTTAATTTTTAAGCAAATTTAATTTTTAAGCAAATTTTTAAGTGGATCTTCTTTAATTACTTTAAAAGCTGTACGTCTATTTTTTTGATGAGCAGCTTCAAACTCCTCTTCGATTTAATATAAGCAATTGAATTAGTTACAGAATAAACATGAGTTTGACTAAAATTTAAAAATGGCGTAAGTGTTGTTGTACCATCATTAATGGTAAGTTGAGTTCCATTTTGAGTAGCCAAAATAAAAACTTTATCAACACTTCCAGCTCCTTTATTAATAATATAATCAGTACCTATAAAACTAGAATTAGTAATTTGATCCCCTACACTGCTTCTACAACCAAATTGACTTAATCCGCTTGATTGAATAGAAATTGCAATTGGATTATTTGATGAAACAATTGAACCAGCTAGGCTTGTAGATGCGCTTCTGGAAGTGTCTTGACAAGAAAAGGTTTGTCCACGCTGAAGTAATATCGTAAATGTAACGTTAGCGAGATGGCCAATAATGTTTGTTTTCGGAGTAATTAAAACAGTAGTTGTGTTTTGTGTAGCAACAATTTCGAAGGAGGAATATGATTTTGGAGTTGTGGCCGGCAATTGGTTCCAAAATTCTTGCATAGGCACATAAAAATCTTTACCTAACGCTTTCGATCCTTTAAAAGAAAAAAATTCTTTATTAAAGTTAGCGTTTATTGAGTATAAGACAGAAATTTTTTGAGTAGATGAAACATAAAGGCCTTTATTTAAAATAGCGTTTGGAACATTATTTTCAATATTACTAATAAAAGGAGTTAAATTAATTGAATCAATAGAATTTGCTGGAATTACTTTAATAATAGGTAAAAAAGTTAAATCTGCAGGCTGAGATAAGGTAACCGTAGAAGGTTGATTATACGTATTGATGTATAAATAGATGGGACGATCTCCTAAACCTTGAGAAAAATCAGGTGCAGCGAACCAAAATGCTGTATCTACTTGTGCTTTCGAATAAAAAAGAAAGCAAAGAAAGGAAATAGAAATAAATATTTTTTTAGCTAACATATATTTTTCAAAGATAAAACACTTTTTTTAAACGACCAAAACATAAGTACAGAAATTTTACAATTTAACAAATGCAAAATAATTGTTAAATTTTAAACGGAAACTTGTAGAACAAAAATAGTTTATTTAGTTTTGCAATCGAAAATAAATGGAAGCACAAGAAAAAATATTAAAAATATCACTCGATTTATTTTTTAAATACGGAATAAAACGTGTTACCATGGATGATATAGCCAAGGAATTAGGCATGTCTAAGAAAACAATCTATCAGTTTTACAAAGAAAAAGATGAACTAGTTGATCAATTATGCGAAATAGAAATGCTGAAGCAAGAAAAACTATTTAAAGAAATTAATGATTTAGCTATAGACCCTATTCACGAATTAATGCTCATTTCTTTAAAAATGAGTGATATGATGCAACATATTAATCCTATGTTTTTTATTGATCTACAAAAATATTACCCAAATGCATTTGCAACATTTCAAAAATTTAAAGAGAACTGCGCTTTTAAAGACATTCTTAGAAATGTGAAAGAAGGTAAAAAAGCAGGTATTTATCGTGCTGATATAAATGAAAATTTTGCAGCAAGACATCGATTAGCACAAATAGATATGTTAATGTTCGGTAATTACTTTTCGTATGAGGATTTAAGTTTTTCAAAATCTAACGAACTATTGCTCGATGTTTTTGTCTATGGGATTTGTACAATCAAAGGTCATAAACTCATTAATAATTACAAAAAAATAAAAGAAGAAGAATAAATATGAATATTAAAACAATTAAAAATTACGCCATTGGGTTTTCAATGACCTTTGCTTTACTAACAGCAAAAGGTCAAAACGCTGGCTCGTCTAATTATAGTCTAAAACAGGCTATCGATTATGCATTTAAAAATAGTCCCAACTACCTTAATGCGGAATTGGAAATACAAAACTCTAAATACAGAAAAAGAGAAGTTCTTGGTGTTGGTCTTCCTCAAATTAACAGCAGTGTAGATTTAAAAGATTATATTGATATTCCTACTTCTTTATTACCTGGTCAATTTTTTGGAGCTCCTGCAGGTACTTTTATTCCTGTAAAATTTGGAACGAAATATAATGCAACCGCTGGCTTTAGCGCTTCTCAATTAATTTTTAGTAGCGATTATATTGTTGGTGTTAAAGCAGCTAAGGAATTAATAAATCTTTCTACTATCAATGTAAATAGAAGTAAAACAGAGTTGGTTTCTTCGGTATCAAAAGCTTACTACAATGTTGTTGTTAACAAAGAACGTATCAAACTTTTAGATGCGAATATAGTTAAACTAAAAAAAATATTTGATGACACAAAAGCCTTTAACCAAGAAGGTTTTGTTGAGCAAATTGATTTGGAAAGATTAGAAGTTCAGTACAATAATTTAGTGGTTGAAAAAGAAAAAACAGATCGCCTAATTGGTTTATCAGAAAATTTATTGAAATTTCAAATGGGATGTAAAATTGCTGAACCCATCGTTTTAACTGACTCTCTTACATTTGAAAATAATGATGTGGCATCTTTACTTTCAGGAAAAATGGATATCAGTAAACGTGCGGATTATCAGTTATTACAAAGTCAACAACGATTATATCAATTAGATTTAAAACGTCAGCGTTTGGGTTACTTGCCTACAATGGCAGCTTATGGTTCTTACCAATTTAATGCGCAACGTCAAAAATTTGACTTCACGGACGGCAGTCAATCATGGTTTAAAATTTCATTAATTGGCGGAACAGTTAACTTAAATATTTTTGATGGATTGCAAAGACATAACCGAATTCAACAAGCAAAAATTGCAGTTCAAAAAGGTGAAAATAATTTAAAAAACATCGAGTTAGCTGCGGAAATTGAAGCAAGTATTTCTGAAGTTACCTATACTAATGCGTATGCGTCTTTACAAACACAAAAAAGAAATATGACATTGGCTCAACATGTATTTGATGTGTCTCAAAAAAAATATGAGCAAGGAGTTGGTAGTAATCTCGAAATCACAAATGCACAAACTGCATTAAAAGAAGCTCAAACGAATTATTATAATGCTGTTTATGATATGATTGTATCAAAAATAGATTTTCAAAAAGCAACAGGAACATTAGTTAAATAAATTTTAAAATAATAAAACAAAACCAACCATATGAAAAATACCATTTTATTCGTCGTAATTGCCTCTATCGCTATAGCTTGCAGTGCACCAGATAAAAAAGCTGAATTAGAAAAGCTAAGAACAGAAAAGGCTGCCATAGAATCTAAAATTACTGCCCTGGAAGAAGAGTTAGCGAAATCAGATACAACTAAAATAAAGTTGATTGACATTGTTGCAATGCCATTAATGCCTCAAACGTTTAAAACATACATTGAAGTTCAGGGAAGAATTGATGCTGATGAAAACGTATCATTATCATCTGAAATGCCTGGTACTGTTACAAAAATTAATGTAAATGTTGGTGATGAAGTTATTAAAGGACAGGTGTTAGCTGAAACAGATACACGTATTGTAACACAACAAATTTCTGATTTACAAACTAACTTAGAATTAGCAACTCAAGTTTATCAAAAACAAAAAAACTTATGGGATCAGAAAATCGGAACAGAAATTCAGTATTTACAAAGTAAAACCACAAAAGAAAGTCTTGAAAAGAAAGTATCAACCATGCAAGAACAAATTCGCATGAGTAGAATTATATCTCCAATAAATGGAACCATTGATGCTGTTAATATTAAGATTGGACAAGCTATAGCACCCGGGGTACCAGCTATTAACGTGATTAATTTTTCAAATTTAAAAGTGAAGGCTGATGTTGCTGAAAGTTATTCTTCAAGAGTAAAATCGGGTAATGAAGTTCAAATATTATTTCCTGATATGAAAGATTCAATTACATCAAAAGTAAATTATGCTGCTCGTGCCATTAATAATTTAACCAGAACATTCGGTATCGAAGTTTTACTCGACAGTAAAAAAGATTATCATCCAAATATGGTTGCTAAATTAAAAATCAATGATTACCAATCGGCTACTCCTAAAATTATTGTCCCTATTAAATTTATACAAAAAAACACGAATGAAAATTTCGTACTTCTTGCTGTAAATGGCATCGTTATTAAAAATACGATTAAAATTTCACGCGAATACAATGGCTTAGCAGAAATTTCAGAAGGATTGAAAGCAGGAGATTTATTGATAACAGAAGGATATGATTTAATTAATGAAGGAGATCATATTAACCTAAAAAAATAAATCCTATTTGAATTTAATTTAATCCTTCCTAGGATGATAAAAATAATAATGGTTATACCATAAAAATAAACATATGTTAGATAAAATAAAAGAATTTAAACCATCAAGTTGGGCAATAGACAATAAAATGACTGTCTATTTAATTACCATCTTTATTTGCCTTGCAGGAATTATGGCATACAACTCTTTACCGAAAGAGAATTTTCCTGACATTACTGTGCCAACTATTTATATCAATACAATTAATGGCGGTAACTCTCCAACTAATATTGAAAATACCATTACAAAACCAATTGAAAAAAGATTAAAAGGTATTTCAGGAGTTAAAAAATTTAATAGTACCTCTTTACAAGACGTTTCTGTTATCGTAGTTGAGTTTCATACCAATGTAAAAGTTGAGGTAGCAAAACAAAAAGTAAAAGATGCTGTGGATGAAGCCCGTGGTGACATGCCTACAACGCTTACTAGAGAGCCAATGATAAAAGAAATTGCATTCTCTGAAATTCCAATTATGTATATCAATGTTTCAGGAAAATACGATTTAAAGCAATTAAAAAAATATGCTGAAGATTTACAAGATAGAGTTGAAGGGCTAAAAGAAATTAACGAAGTGAAATTAGTTGGTGCACTTGATAGAGAAATTCAAGTAAATATTGATGCTTATCAATTACAAGCTGCTCAATTATCATTAACTGATATTCAACGTGCCATTGGTCAAGAAAATTTAACGATTTCTGGTGGTACAATTCCTTTAAATGGAATGAAACCTACTTTAAGTATCAAAAGTGAATTTAAAACACCTAAAGAAATTGAAGACATTATTGTTACATCTGCCTCTGGAGCACGATTATTTATAAAAGATTTTGCAACGGTTGTTGATGGGTTTAAAGAAAAAGAAAGTTACTCAAGCTCAAATGGTAAAAACGTCATTACATTAAATGTAGTAAAACGTTCTGGTGAAAATCTAATTGATGCTGCAGATAAAATTGAAGAAATTATTTCTGACATGAAAAAGAATGAGTTCCCTCAAGGACTTGATATTACTATTAGTGGTGACCAGAGTAATAAAACTAAATCATCACTAACTGATTTAATTAATACCATTATTATTGGTTTTATTTTAGTGACTATTGTATTGATGTTTTTTATGGGTGTAACTAATGCGTTATTCGTTGCCTTATCTGTTCCCTTATCAATGTTTATCGCGTTTTTAATCATGCCAAGTATTGGATTCTCATTTAATATGATTGTTTTATTTTCTTTCATTCTCGCTCTTGGTATTGTTGTGGACGACGCTATTGTAGTGATAGAAAACACACACCGTATTTTTGATAATGGAAAATTAGATATAAAAATAGCTGCTAAAAGAGCGGTTGGTGAAGTATTTATGCCAGTATTATCAGGAACAATAACAACTCTAGCTCCTTTTATTCCTCTTGTATTTTGGCAAGGTATTATCGGTAAGTTTATGTACTTCTTACCAGTAACACTAATTATTTCCTTATTAGCTTCGCTTTTTGTAGCATACATTATCAATCCTGTATTTGCGGTTGATTTTATGAAATCCCACGAAGAAGAGAGTAAAGAACATGGAAAAATAA
>CANLAV010000106.1 GCA_947487905.1 Bacteroidota bacterium
AAGTAAAAAGTTCAATGCGAAACGGCAATTCCACTAAATCCTTGCATCTTTTGTAACTGCTGTTGCAAGCAGGCTTTTATGATCTGAAAGCTTCTTCAACTTCTTTTTCAATTAATTTGCAGTGGTTTAAATACGCTGGTTCAACTTCGGTATCTAGTCTGTCATAACATACTAATCTTACGTCGATTGCTAAACGAACTTTGTCTGCTGCTACAACTGGGTCAAGTTTCCGTACTTCAACATGAAAAAGAAATAAATTAAATGCTGTTATTAAATCAAGTGGTGAAATATTATTTCTTGGACCACAAACAAATTCTATTTGATTACAACAAATAAACATTTTCCATGCAACTTGATTTAGACCACCACGACAACACGAATGAAGAAATATTGTTCCGTCTTTGTTACATTCACTTTTACAAATCATCGCTGCGAATTCAATCCATGTAACAACTAAAGAATCAGATACATTTCCAAATGTTGTATCACAACCATGTGTTGCTAAATATATATAATCATACTTTGACCCATTATATAAAGCATTTGTTAAATCTTCTTTTGATTTAATATCAAATCGATCGCTAGAAATTCCATATAGCTCTATTTGGCTTGTAATATTTATTACTTCCGCTTCTTCGATGTCTTCACTTGCAACTAATGCTAATAGTTTTTTCATTTATTTATTATTATAATTTTATTTGAGGTAAGCTTGCGCACAACGTTTTGCAGCTTACAGAAGTGTCGAATTAAGGAAACCTAAACTTTTATTTAAACACTAGATTTTCTAGTGCTGAATAGGTGTATTTAAACTCTCCATTATAGAGAGTTTAGAAAGAACATGAGTATTGAAAAAGAAGGGTATTTATTTTTCACTTCTTTCTTTTTTTACTGAATTATAGCCCTCATGGAATCCATCCATAAAATCTCCAAAATTCAAAATAATGGTAGCTAATAACCAAATAATGATAAGTTTGCCCCAGTGCTTAACAACTAGGTTTTTAATGTCAATCACGAATTCTTTCATTTTAGGTTTGGTTTATTCCCCTTGCATGAGGGTACGAGTTATAATCAATTTATTGTCGCTTCTTTGTCTCTAACTTATTCACACTCATCATTTGTTGCATCGTTCTCTGCATATTATCTGGGGAGCCATCGAGGAAAATGACATTCCCATTTGACTGTTCTCCAAATTGCTTGATAGCCTCCGTCCACATCGAAAATAAGATGACAGACGTATCTAAATTTGCTTGTTGCATTTCTCTCGCAGCATCGGACATCCCTTTGGCAACCTCTTGACGGAAAAGAGCCACACCCTGCCCCCTTAATTTAGCGGCCTCTTTCTCTGCACTTGCAGAAATTTTGATGGCATTACCCTCCGCTTCGGCAGCCTTCGTTTTGGTGATTAACAAAGCTTGTCCTTCGTTTTCCGCCGCAGCTTTCAAATTATTAGAAGCAACCACTTGACTCATTGATTTTAAAATCACTTCATCAAACGTGATGTCGTTTAATTGCAAATCTTGCAAGTGATAACCCCACTCTTCCATTACCTGGTCGATTTGATCCTTCACATAAGACACAATTTCTTTTCTTAAGCTTAAAATTTCGCTTTGCTTTTTAGTTGCCACAAAGGAACGAATCGATCCCTCCACTGTTCTTACGATGGTTTGCATGAGGCTTTGGGCATCAATAAACTTGTAGGCCACATTAATGATGGTATTTTCCTCTTGATTAATAACAGAATAGAGAAGCATCGATTTAAAATACACGTTTGCCTGATCTATCGTTATCGCCTGAAACTCTAACTCGATCGATCGATTCTGAATGGAAATGGTCTTAAATACACTTTCAATAAGGGGTATTTTAAAATTCAAGCCGGGATACAAAATTCTGCTATACTTCCCGAACATGGATATCACCGCTATATTCCCCTGTTGGACGGTGACAATACCCATAAAAACAATAGCCAGTGCTATAATGCTCAACGTAATTATAATAACCATATCTATTTTTGTTTAAACTGTGTTTCTATTAATCCTCAAAACCTTGCGTAGACTTATTTCAAAATTGAATGGTTTTTAAGTAAGGTGTTGGTGACGTTATAATTAGGTTGAAATTTATCCCTAACCCAAATTCAAATTAATTGTGGATTTGATTGTGCGCAACTAATGCTCCAATACATACCCCAACCAGAAAAGTCCAAATGGCATATTTTTTAAAAAATTGTTTTAACTGACCCATATTTATTTACTGTGAATGATACGTTTTAAACAGTATTATTCAGTTGTATCTTATAGCACTAATTTTCAAGTGTTTTATGGCTTGGCAATGTTCTAAAAAGAGAAAACTTCAATTTCTTCTTCAGAGAAACTGAATTTTATTTTTCCTTGCTCCTCTGGGGGTAGACGAGATTCTATTTTTTTTGTCATTAGTTCTAATTCTTTTTTAGTTTTTTGAGCATATTCATGGAATGATATATTATTATCAAACCAAACGCTTTTTACATCCAGTTTTCCTGTTTCGTTAGATACAATTTCCATAGCTGTGTACTTTATGAAATTGTCCTTAGAATAGATTTCTAAAATTAACCCCGGTAAGCCTTGGAATTTAAATGGTCCATCAGAAATGGGGATCTCTGGGCAGAAATAAGCTTGGTATTCTCTTCCTCTAAAAGTGGCCTCAGCCATTTTACAATTATAGCCTATTATTGTTTTAGTCCCTGGAATAATGTTCCACTTGATTTTATTTAATGTGTCTCGAAGGATTCCATACTTTACATTAAATAATAAAACACGCTTATTATAATCTTTAATTAAAGTATATGGATTTTTTGAGTAGAGGGAAGGTTTCACTAATTCAGAAGCCACTAAAAGTGATTGATTTATATTTCTTGAAAACTTACTGTAATTCTCATATAAATCCAGATCATCTATAAATTGGTATCCATGAAGAATATTTTTTTCCACATACCGGATCCTCATGATCTTATTTTGGCCAAATACCAAAATCGAACTAAACGTAAAAACGAAGGCAAGGATATATTTTATCATATACTTGTATTTTAGTGGTGTTGTCAAATTTAACCTCTTGTTACATAGGAACATTCAATAATGTTCTCCTGCAAACATACACGTGTTTAATTATTTTAATTAGATTCCTACATTGAATGAGTACGAATTATTTTTTTTTACACTCATTTTTTCATTCCGATCAACCTATTCATATTTCAATCCCTCTTAAGGTACACCCGTCTGAATGTTTTACTCATTCAAGTAGATAATTTGAAAAACAATGCTAATTATGATTCACTTAGAACTAAAGTGGGTTGAACAATTACACTAAAAAGTTCAAATCTTGCAAAAAAAATAATTTGGAATTTCTATATGAAACCAGATTTGAATTTTGCGCACAGAGTATCACATGCTGCTTTGCATCTAAATCTAAGAAGATTCATACGACGTAATTCGAGGATAGTAGGGGGCGTTTTTTATGTCAAAAGCTAAACAACTCAAAAATGAGTCTATAAATTCAATGGTAAGAAAAGCGGCAAAAAGGCGAGCGCAAGGAACTGGTTTTAACCCACTCAAAGGAGCACTCAACCGCCACTTTTGCCAAACCCCTGTTAGCGGTTACCTTTTTTCTGTCTAACGAATTTTTCGCTGTCGCTAAATCCGTCATTTTTTAGAAATTCTTTAAACTGTTTTTTTGTTATTGCAAACTTGTAAAGTTCAGCTGTATCTTTCGGTGATTCGGTTATTGTCATCAGATTTTCAATATCTTGTTTTGTCGAAATAGTGCTTATGACAAGTTGTCCTTTTGATAATTGAATTTTCTTTACTTCCCAACTTTCTTTGTCGTAGCGTTTGTTTAAAAAGTAATAGCCTTTGAATTTTCTTACAACATTGTCATAGTTCATTAGAAATAATGTGTCAATGGAATGAAAGTGAGTTACTAAGCTGTCACCGTCACGTTTTGCAAATGCTCGCGTATGGTTCGTTAAGTTAATAAGTGTGTCACCCGAAAGTCGTGAGTTGCTGTCAAGTTGGGACGGATGAATTTTTAGGTCAAAGTCGTAAATTCTCTGAATTAATTTGTCACTAATTTCCAATACTGAACTGTCGGCAAGGCTTAAGTATTGTCCTTGCAAGCGGTTTGGAAATTTTGATAAATTGTCAGTGTTTGTTGGCTGAGGTTCGCTAAAAATCACACTTGGCTCAGGGTTACAAGCTAGTAAACTTGTCAAAATGATAATTGGTGTAATAAATTTTAGTGGTTTCATCGTGTCAATTTTTATTTTTTGGTGTCGTTTTAAAATGGCACAGGTTTTTATTCGTTAGCTTGTAGAATTTTACCACCGAAAAAACTAAAAGCAATTAAAATAAAAACTGTAATTAAATAATTCTTTAATAGGCTTACAAATGAATAGTTACTTACCACATCATCATAGATAAAACTCATATTTTCTTCTTTGTTTTCGATGACAACATCATGCTCTTCCTCTACTTTAATGAGGTTATTTCGCATTTCAGAAACCTTATTTGATGCTATCTTATATTTTAAATTGACATCGACATACTGGTGTAAATAGATCTTAAAAACGAATAAGATCAAAAATCCCACTTGATATACCTTTGAAAAATAAAAAAACAGTGCTTGCCGGCTTCTATTAATCTTAATTTTCTTCAAATAGACCAATAAAGGTAAACTCACCAATAGGCAGACGACAAGAATTATTGATAGCAGAGAAATCGGGAAAAGATATTGTATGATTATCTCCAGGATAATCATCAAAATCCCTAAGACAAAACCAGTTTGAATAGAATTACGGAATAAATTGAAAAGATTATTTCCCATGGTTCAATCGTTTTATGACGATATACATCGTACTCAACATCAATACAAGAAAATAGATGAAATGTATAGGCGGATGAATTTGAAAGAAATAAGGCTTAGCAAAATGACTAGATAGGTATTCAATGGAATAATTAGCCCAATTAATTGGGAGCCAATAAAATTCGCCAAATGGCAGCATAAATACATTCACCAAATGGAAAACGATTAAAATCCATATGGACTTCAAAGTAAAAAAAATAAACACTAATAAATGATAATAGACCAGTGTAATCAAGGAGACAAAATAAATCCAACCAAAAAGAACAATATGTATTCTATAACCTTCTAACCCTAAATGAGAATAGAAAAAAATCTTTCCTACTAAGAAAAAACTAAATATTGTGCTTATTGATGCTAAAATCATACAAATGGCAATAAACTTAGCGTAATACTTTTGGCTAAAATGAACCGGCAATACATGTAACTTTTCAAATATGCCATTGGATAACTCAACTTGAAATGAATAAATAATTAATGCTGGAATAAAAACATTCGTTACCACATAAAATAACTTCAAATCAAAATAAACCGCATAAAAGTATTGCTTATCAAATGAATCAAATGCAAAATGATAAAGCTTTGAATTCATTAAAGTAGAAATGAACAATGTGCATAAAAGCATAATAGTCAACATCAAGCCGACAACTTTTAGATTCTTTAGAAACAGAAATTCTTGAAAAATCAATCGAATCATACCCGTATGAATTAGCATTGTTTACTCAATTCCCTGATTACTAGATTAATAGGTGCTATGTTATAGGACAACCATAAAGCCATTAATAAGGTACCCGCAAATAAAATCTTATTAGACCTTCCAAAATATGCTTTAATTATAATGACAACGCAACTAAGTACGCTCCAATAAATACTATTTATTATAAATGAAAGATAGATGTGTTTTTTCGTAAATGGCGATTTACCCCATTCAAAGTCTAGTAATAAATAATCCCATGCTTTTGAAACTTCAAACATAAATATGGCAGCGGCAATCAGAAAGAAAATTAAATGCACAATAAATGTCGAAAATGTAAGTTTCTTGAAATCGAGCGGTAATAATTGAATACGCTCTTGATCAATTTCATCAATTTGAAACCAAGTAATCATATTCGCTAAAAACAAAAGCCAGAACCCCCAATTAATAATTTTCAATACTTTACCTATTGAGTATAATTCGATGCTACAGTTTGAATGATCCTTATATAAATAGTAAAACTGACGATTTGAATAAAAGTCATTTATAAACAAAAAAACCACAAATGCTGTAATAAGGATCATTGCAATTAGTCTGCTGAGCAACCTATGCCTCAAAATAATGAACTGAATCAACTGTAAAATGCTGAAAAAGGACCCTCCCGATTTTGAACTAATAAGCTTTCCCATCCTGGATAAATATTTCTTTAGAAACTACATTTGAGAATACATTAGCCTCGTTCGTTGCAATAACAAATTGCATGTTCAAATTGGATGAATAATAGTCCAACGTATCTGATAAAAGGCTAATAGTTTCTGCATCCAAATTTGCGGTGGGTTCATCCATAAAAACCAACGCTGGGGAATGACTTAAAGCCAAAACGATATCTGCCAACTTTCTTTTTCCCAAGGATAGTGTCGAAATAGGAAGATCTATGATTTGTTGTAGACGAAATCGTTCAACTAAATCGTCGAATAAACTGATCTGAGCATCGTATATCAAATCATAGATCCTGAAATTCTGCCTTAAACTCATATTGGAATAGGACAAACCAGTCGTAAGGCAAAAACCCATGTTTTTCAAGTGTTCATTCCGATTATGCTTAGTTAATAATTGACCGTTAACAAAAATTTGACCTGACCTATAAGGCATAGCATCAATCAATGCGCGAATTAATGTTGTTTTACCAGAACCATTATCTCCCTTGATAAGTACAAATTTGTCTGTTTCATCAATAACCACCGATGATACAGAGAGAACTACTTGATTCTTTAAGTAACCAACTTGTATTTCCCGCGCTTGAATATTCATATTAATAAAAGTTAATTACCACCAAAATTGATCCCAATAATCTTCATATCCGTTGTCACAAATCAAATGGAATCGTTGATAGGTAAATGAGATAAACCCTAAATTAATGGTTGCCGTTCCAGCACTAGTGTTCTTGCAAGTAATCGTAACATTTTCCAATTCGCCACCATCAACTGTTCGATCACCATATTCTCCTCGAACAACAGGCGCAATTAAAAGAAATAATAATAGTGAAATTTTCATGAATAAATTTTTCATAATTATTTTGTTGTTTTATTTAAATATTCCCTACTCTTCATTGGTTTTTCGGGTTACACCAGTGCTGCGCAGCATGGTGTAAACTTAGAGTTTCTAAATACACGTGTCAATCCTACCTAGGTAGTAGTTTAGTAGTAATTTAGTAGTAGGATGCACAATGGATAAGACTATTTTTAAATATTGGGTATTTTTAAAAGCAAATACTTGACAAATTCTGACTTTCCTTTTAGCCCTAATTTTTTCATGATATTCCTGCGGTGACATTTGACGGTAGACACTTCTATTTGCAATAGTTTTGAAATTTCTTTATTTGTTAAACCTTCTTTGGCTAGATTAACAATTCGAATCTCTCTAAACGTAAAAGCTAATCTTGAAAATTCATCTTCCATATTAAATTGTATTTAACATATTGATTATAAATAACTTAGCATACTTTTGCTGACCTTTCTTATTATTAGATGATTTGAGCGTGAGTTAAATAAATTTTGCGTTTTCATTTACCATATGCTTATATTTTAGTGGTTTTGTCAAATTTAGGCTCCTGTTACATAGGAACATTCGATTAGTTCTCCTGCAAACATATTAGGGTTTAATATTTTGAATTAGATTCCTAAAATTGAATGAGTACGATTTATTTTTTTTTACACTCATTTTTTTATTCAGTGTAAGCAATTCAAAATTCAATCCC
>CANLAV010000107.1 GCA_947487905.1 Bacteroidota bacterium
AATCTTTTAAAAACAGATTAAGAGAATATCAAAAATTTAAATTGAAATATCAGAAAAATAAATTAATTTTGAATTAACAAGAACACTCCTTAGTGAAAAGTTCAAATTACTTTGACGACATACAAACTAGGCGATGAATTATTTTCGGTAATTCCAACACAAAAACAACAATTTATAGGTAAATGTATTTTACCCATTTTAAACACAGGTAAACTCTCAATAGACCAACACGTCAACATTAAGTTAGATAATTATCCTTACAACGAAAATGGCATGCTGCAAGGCAAAGTGAGTACTATTTCGGAAGTGCCAAATAAAGATACTTATGCCATTGATGTAGAGTTACAAAATGGATTAATTACATCTTATAACAAAACCTTAGTATATAAACAACAAATGAAAGGTAAAGCAGATATCATTACAAAACATATATCTGTGATGGATAGAATATTTTTTAATTTCAAAAAGTTAGTCGATAAAAAATAAGAAACAAGGAGTTCTATAAAAGTGAACTAATTTCAGAAAAGGCGTCATTTTTATTATCTTTACAGCCTTAAATTATAGATTCAATGACTTTTTTAGAAGAATTAAACAGACGGAAAACATTTGCCATTATTGCCCATCCTGATGCGGGAAAAACGACCTTAACAGAAAAATTATTATTGTTTGGTGGGGCTATACAATCGGCAGGTGCTGTAAAGTCGAATAAAATAAAAAAAGCAACCACGTCCGATTTCATGGAAATTGAAAAGCAACGTGGTATTTCTGTTTCTACTTCGGTAATGGCCTTTGATTACCGCAATTTTAAAGTTAATATTTTAGATACACCTGGTCACGAAGATTTTGCTGAAGATACTTACAGAACATTATCGGCAGTAGATAGCGTAATTATGGTGATTGATTGTGTGAAGGGCGTTGAACCACAAACACGAAAATTATTGGAAGTGTGTCGTATGCGAAACACCCCTGTTATTGTATTCGTCAACAAAATGGATCGTGAAGGTCAAAATGCATTTGATTTATTAGATGAAATTGAAAAAGAATTAAAAATCAAAGTTCGTCCATTAACTTGGCCAATTGGCATTGGTAAAACCTTTAAGGGAGTTTATAATCTATACGAAAAAAAATTATCGCTTTTTCAAGGAGATAGTAAAACCACAGTTGAAGAAAACATTGTTATTGAAGATATTCAAGACACGAAAATTGAAACATACATTACCGAAGATTACGCTAAACAACTTCGCGCCGATATCGAATTAATTGATGGTGTGTATGATGATTTTGATAAAGAAGAATACTTGAAAGCTAAAATTAGTCCTGTGTTTTTTGGAAGTGCTGTAAATAATTTTGGTATCAAAGAATTATTAGATTGCTTTGTTGAAATTGCACCCACACCGCAAGGCAGAGATACAGATGTTGCTGGTGAAATAAAATCTGATGCATCAAAATTTAGTGGATTCATTTTTAAAATTCATGCTAACTTAGATCCTAAGCACAGAGATAGAATTGCTTTTTTAAGAATTGTATCCGGAAAATTTGAAAGGAATAAATATTACTATAATGTGCGCGAAAATAAAGACATGCGTTTTAGTAATCCAACAGCCTTTATGGCTCAACAAAAATCAATCATTGATGAATCATTTCCTGGCGATGTGATTGGTTTGTACGATGCTGGAAATTTTAAAATTGGTGATACGCTTACTGAAGGTCCGAAATTTAATTTTAGAGGCATTCCAAGTTTCTCGCCTGAGTTATTTAAATACGTTACCAACCTTGATCCAATGAAAACTAAACAATTACAAAAGGGTTTAGAGCAATTAACAGATGAAGGTGTTGCACAATTATTTACGAAAAAAGCAGATGGACGAAAAGTGGTTGGAACAGTTGGAGCCTTGCAGTTTGAAGTTATTCAACATCGTTTAAAAAGTGAATACAACGCGTCGTGTGGTTACGATTCTATCAGTTTATACAAAGCCCTTTGGATAGAATGCAACGACAAGAAAAAATTAGATGAATTTTTAATTGACAAAGCAAACCACATTGCCTACGACAAAGAAAATCGTTTGGTGTTTTTAGCTGAATCTGCCTGGCTTTTAGAAATGGCACAAACTAAATTTCCGGAAATTAAATTTCATTTAAAGAGCGAGTTCTAATAAAACAATATAAATTATGGCAAACATTTTCGAATTCAATGGTTATAAACCAGTCATCGACAAATCTTCTTTTGTACATCCAAACGCAACTGTAACAGGACATGTGATTATTGGTAAAAACGTTTACATAGGCCCAGGTGCAGCTATTCGTGGCGATTGGGGAAAAATAATTATTGAAGATGGTTGCAATGTTCAAGAAAATTGCACTATACACATGTTTCCTGGAACAACTGTGTTATTAAAAAAAGGAGCGCATATTGGTCATGGAGCTATTATACATGGCGGTACGATTGGCGAAAATTGTTTAATTGGAATGAATTCTGTGGTAATGGATAATGTTGTGATTGGTGATAATTGCATCATTGGCGCCTTGTGTTTTGTGCCAGGAGAAACCATTATTGAAGATAGAAAAGTTGTGGTTGGAAATCCTGCAAAAGTGATTAAAGATGTTAGTGATGCGATGATCGAATGGAAAACAAAAGGAACAGCCTTGTATCAACAACTTCCTGCAGATTGTTACGCCACTTTAAAACCATGTGAGCCACTTCGCCGAGTGCCAGCTTATCAGCCAACTCAGCAAAATGAATACAAAACATGGCATGAAGAAAAAAAGAAAAAATAAATTAGTTCTAATTCATTAACGATTCAATTTCATCCGCTTCTAGAGGGATATTTTTCATCAAATCATTATTTCCATCTTTGGTAATAACAATATTATTTTCTAAACGAATACCTAACCCCTCTTCTGGAATGTATATTCCGGGCTCAACGGTAAACGCATTACCAATTTGCATTGGCTCGTAAAATAAACCAACATCATGCACATCTAATCCAATAAAATGGGATGTGCCATGCATAAAATATTTTTTATAAGCAGGCCAATTTGCATTTTGATTTTTGACATCGTCTGTTTTCAATAATCCTAATTGCAATAATTCTTCTGTCATTAAATCGCCTACCGCAGTATTGTATTTTTCAAATGTATTCCCAGCTTTCAACATGGATGTTGCAGATTTCATAACGCGTAACACTGCGTTATAGACTTCTTTTTGGCGTTTAGTGAATTTTCCGTTTACAGGCAAACAACGTGTTAAATCGCTTGCATAATTGGCATATTCAGCGGCTACATCTAATAAAATAACATCGCCGTCTTTGCACACTCGATTGTTTTCTACATAATGCAACACACAGGCACTTGCACCACTTGCAATAATTGGCCCGTAAGCAAAACCTCTACTTTTATTTCTTATAAATTCATGAATCAATTCCGCTTCAATTTCATATTCAGTTACACCAGTCTTTATAAAATTTAATAATCGTCTCACTCCTTTTTCTGTAATATCACAAGCGTGTTGCATCAATTCAATTTCGATTGGATGCTTCACAGAACGTATGCGATGCATGATTGGCGCTGAACGCTGAATGGTGTGTAATGGACATTGTGCTTTGATTTTAGAATTAAATCGCATCTCTGCTGTTTCCATATCAATATAACGGCGCGTATGCTCGTTGCTATTTAAATAAATATGTTCTGCTTGAAAAACCAATGATTTAAAAACTTTATCAAATTCAGAAATCCAATAAATATGATCAATGCCACTTACGGCTGTTGCTTGTGATTTATTAAGCTTAGCGCCTTCCCAAATAGCAATTAATTCGCTCGTTTCTTTTAAAAACAAAACTTCTTTATGCTTTCCATCTTTTACATCAGGAAAAATAAGTAAGATGGAATCTTCTTGATCAATCCCTGATAAATAAAACAAATCACTGTTTTGAACAAAACCAAACGAACCATCTGCATTGGTTGGCAATAAATCGTTACTTACAAATAACGCCACTGAATTTGGTTTTAAATGTTTAATGTAATTTGCTCTATTGTCTATAAATAGTTTGTTGTTGATTGCTTCGTATTTCATAGTGTATTGTTTAAAATAAAAATAGTAAAATGTTTATTAAACACGAACGACCGTGTAAAAAAAATCTAATCTAAGGTAATATAAACTGCTAAATGATCGCTGTAACCGTTGTAATATTTGTTTTCCGAACCGTATGTTCTATTTGGTCTTTCTTCGCCCGTTTTTTTATTCTTAAATAAAACAAAATCTTTTCTCAATATAAATGCATTTTTGGTGTTAAACTGATACCCTTTTTTTGATTTCATAAATCCTTGCGAAACCATGATTTGATCTAAACAACGCCATTCATTATTGTAAAAATGCGTGCCTTGTTTCTCTTTATCTAATGTGTAGTAAGCGTTATATAAATCAGATTTTGTTTGAGGTTCATCGTTTGCTTTTAATGTATTCAAAACACTAGTATTGTCAGGATGATCGTTAAAGTCTCCCATAACAACTATTTTTGCCTTAGCATCTATTTTTTGTAGTTCATCAATTTTGTTTCTAAGAACTTGGGCTGCGAAAATTCTGCGTGGCTCACTTTCGGTTTCCCCAGTTCTTCTGCTCGGCCAGTGGTTAACAAAAACATAAATCAAATCTCCATTTTTTGCCTTAAGGCTAGCCATTAAAATATTACGCGTTTTATAATCCCCTAATGCTGAATTGGTGGCATTTAATTCTTCTGAAGTAATTAATGAAAAAATATCCGTATCGTAAATTAATCCAACATCAATGCTTCTTTCATCTGCACCAGTTGTGCAAAGCACAGCATATTTCTTTTTATTAAATTGCGTTTTAGAAACCAAATCTTCCAACACTTCTTTATTTTCAACTTCTATCAATCCAGCGATAGCCGGCAATCCATCGCCAGCTACTGTTGAGTCTAATACTTGAGCGACTTTTTGCAGTTTGTTATTATACTTCGTTTCATCCCATTTGGCCGGTGCTTCAGGCAAAAAATCTTCA
Source organism: Bacteroidota bacterium (assembly GCA_947487905.1). GTDB lineage: Bacteria > Bacteroidota > Bacteroidia > B-17B0 > Aurantibacillaceae > UBA4416. Next base: position 5,015 of record CANLAV010000107.1, read on the forward strand.
TCCTTTGTATTTGGATCATCCTTTGTATCAAAAAAATTTTCGCAATTATATGAAGCAATCGTTATTGCATTTTTTTGTTGTGCAACTACACTTAAGCTGCTTAAAAAAAATAAAGCTGATGGTATAATTAATTTTATCATAGTTCAAATATAATAAAAAACCATTTTAGAAATAGATTTACTAACTTAGCATAATACTATTAGATTATTAAATTAATGATGTTCCTTTAAAAATTAAACACTATGAAAGCAAAATTTACCTTAAAGAGAATTAGCGTGGTATTACTCGTCATTTTTTGTTTGATTCAAGTTTTTAGAATTAATAAAGCAATCATTCCTGTAAATGAACAAACTGATTTTATGGCCGTTACTCAAACTAATCCTGAAGTTTCTTCAGTTTTAAAAAATGCGTGTTATGATTGTCACTCTAATCAACCAACCTATCCTTGGTATACGAATGTTGCGCCTTTGTCTTGGTGGATAAAACATCACATTAATGAAGGTTCGGAGCATTTAAACTTCTCTATTTGGCAAACATATACCATAAAACGAAAAGATCATAAATTAGAAGAATGTGTTGAGATGATTGAAGAAGGAGAAATGCCAATGAATACATATACCTGGATGCATCCTGAGGCAAAATTAACAGACGCTCAAAAACAATTATTAATTGATTGGTTTAAAGCTGAGAAGGCAAAATTAAATTACGTTGCCGAAAAATAAATTTTATTTTTTATTAATTGAATAACAATAAAAAAGACCTTGAAATTCAAGGTCTTTTTTATTGTTTTACTTTTTATTTGGAATTTGTCTTTGCTTCGCCATTTCCTCAAGTTTTGCCTGAAAACCAGATTTCTTTTCTGGCTTCTTCATATTTGCTAAAAGCTTCTCTCTTATTTTTCCATCATCAACCATTTTTTTCATGGCAAAGGTTTGTAGAAAAGTAATAACATTGGCTAGAAAATAATACCAACTTAAACCAGCTGCATAACTATTCATAACAGCTAAAAAAATCACTGGCATTAAATACATCATATACTTCATGCCTGGCATTTGTGTTTGTTGTGGTTGCAACATGCTACTGTTCATCCAAGTATAAACAATTGTTGAAACAAACATGAGTAAGGCAAATAAACTCACATGATCTCCGTAACCCCATACATTAAAACCAAAATTGTAAACAGAATCATAAGTCGACAAATCATCCGTCCATAAAAATGCTTTCTGACGCATTTCAATTGACGCAGGAAAAAAAGCAAACAAAGCAATTAATATTGGGAATTGTAATAACATAGGTAAACAGCCCGAAAGTGGATTTGCTCCAGCTCTTCTATATAAAGCCATAGATTCTTGCTGTTTTTTCATTGGGTCAGCATTGTCTTTAAATTTCTCATTCAATGCATCAATCTCTGGCTTTAAAACACGCATCTTTGAGCTACTCATGTATGTTTTATAGGCAATTGGAAATAAAAGAGTTTTTAAAATTAAGGTTAATAATAAAATCATTATACCCGTATTGATAGTTGGCATACTATTTAATAATGGAATAACCATCCATTTATTAATGTAACTAAACACACTAAATCCAGTTGGAATCATTTGATCTAAATCCAAATTATAATTTTTTAATGTATAATAGTGCGTTGGTCCGAAATAAAAAGCCATTCCAAATCGTTCATTCGCAGTGTGTTTGAATGGTATAGTTAACTGAGCTTCAATGCGTTTTACAATATCTATTGATTCAGGATTTTCATTCGTTTTCACGAAACTTTCTTCTTTACTAAATTCAGTGTCAGCAATTAAAGTTGAATTGAAGAAATGTTGCTTAAAACTTACCCACTTAATGTTTTGTTCGTTTAATAAAACCTCCTCGTTTTTTCTTGCATTGATGTAATCTACACCTTCAACCGCTTGGTTATAATAAACAGTTGCCGTTTCACGTTCTTTTTTAATATCTTTCTCTTGCGCTGGCATACTTTGAGCCCAATGGATTTTTACTCCATTTGCCTTGTTAGAAATAATAGTTTGCATGCCTACAAAATTCACATCATAATCAAGCATGTAATCATTTCCCTTTAAGGTATAAACATACTCCATGTAGGTGCCTGGATTAGATGTTTCTAACTTTAATGTCATTGATTTAGTTTCTTTACCATTTACAACAATCGACTTTTCTGATGTTTTAAAATAGAAACTGTCCGTGCTCAATTTCATGGTTGAATAAGCATCAAATGTAATTTGCTGAAAGGTAGAATCTTTGTCAAATAAAATCAAAGGTGTTTTCTGTCCATAGCGATTATACTTTTTTAATTCAACTTTTTCAACAACAGCTCCTTTTGTGGAAATAAATACTTTGATGTTCTCATTTTCCATGGTCACAACTTCTTTTGTTCCGTTTGCAGAAACAGAAAAATCTTTATACTTCTGACTAGCAATTGCTAATTTTGCTGAATCAGATAATTGAGCTACAGCATGAGAAATGGAATCTTGAGTTCTTGTTATCGAAACTTCAGTTAGTAATTTTTCAGCTTCAAGAGCTGATTTTTCAGCTAATTCGACAGAATCTTTAATGAATTTATTGCGAACAATTTGTTCTTTATTTGGTCCAGCTAATGCTAACCAAGTAATTAAA
>CANLAV010000108.1 GCA_947487905.1 Bacteroidota bacterium
CTTGAAAATAGGCTTCTAAACTATCAGGTAAATCAACATGCACTACAAATCTTACATCGGGCTTGTCAATTCCCATTCCAAAAGCGTTAGTTGCTACAATAACTTGAATGTGATTATCAATCCATTTTTGTTGTTGAACTTCTCTCTCTGCTGGCTTTAATCCCGCGTGGTAAAAGCCCGAAGAAATTTTTTGTTGAACTAACCATTTACTAATTTCTTCTGTTTTTTTTCTGTTACGAACGTATACAATGCCCGAACCACCTATGTTATGAATGATTTTAAGCAATCGTTCGAATTTGTTTTCTTCGAGCTGAACAACATACCGAATGTTCTTTCTTACAAAGGATTGCCTATAAACGTTTTGATTTTTGAAATGTAATTTTTCTTGTATGTCATCTACCACATCTTTTGTAGCACTTGCTGTTAGCGCAATAATATTGATAGATGGAAAATAAGTGCGGAGTTCAGCTATTTTTAAATAGCTTGGTCTAAAATCATATCCCCATTGAGAAACACAATGTGCTTCATCAACAGCAATTAAGTTAATTGGTAAATAAGAAAGTTGTTGTCTGAAAGTTTCATTTTCAATTCTCTCTGGAGATACATATAAAAATTGAACATGACCGAGTGCCGCATTATTGAGAGCCACTTCAATCTCTTTAAAATTCATGGCCGATGTAATGGCAACGGCGCTAATCCCTTTATTTTTAAGGTTATTTACTTGGTCGTTCATTAAAGCAATGAGCGGAGAAATAACTAAGCAGGTTCCACCACGGGCTAAGCCTGGTATTTGAAAACATAATGATTTTCCTCCACCTGTGGGTAATAAGGCTAACGTATCCGTGTTGTTTAATGCCGAAAGAATAATATCTTCTTGCAGTGGACGAAAGGTATCATATCCCCAATATTTTTTGAGATAGAAATAAATATCTTCTTTTCCTTGCAATGCTTGGTTGATTTTAAAGAACCTAATTTACCCTTTTTTAGTCAAAATAAGTCCAATTTTTAAACAACATTTGACATTAACTGTTGTAAGTGATATATTAGAGAATCATTTAAATTAAATTGCTCATGGAATTTGTAAATCCGATAGATAAAGATAAGGTTGCTGAAAACCCTGGATTATTACCGTATTCTCATCACGTTGGTGGTGTTGTGATTAAACCCGAGGATACGGGCAAAATTAAATCACGTGCATTAACAGCTATGCGTGAGCAAACGAATATACAAATGTCTCAATTACAAAAACAAGTTGAGTTGTTAATCAAACAAGCCAATGATTTGAAAGACCGCGTTGATATGTCTGAACAAATTTACCAAGCTGATTTATCGTTTGAGCCAATTATCAGCCAAATATATCATCTGTACAAAAAAGAAGAAAAGTTTAAATTATTATTAATTGGTCCTGAAGATTGGGGAAAAATGCCAGAAACATTAAGTTACATAGGAACAGTAAAAATGTTAGGCGATCATACTTGGGAAATATTAAATAAAAATAGCGAATTTTAAGTTTAATCGCCTAATTCTAATAGTTTAATATCGCCAATGGCATTACCAGCAATGCCTTTCACGGAGCCGTAAAAATTGGTTGTATTCAATAACACTTTTTCCAATTGTTTTTCTCGCTCTTTCCAAATTTTTTGCATAGCATTTTTTTCTTTTTGTATGCCATCCTGCAATTCGGTAAAACCTTCAACAATAGCTTCTATTTGCTGTCTAAATTCAGTTCCTGTTAAATAGGAATAAAGCATACTCATTTTATCTCCTTTATTTTCTTGGCTTGCTACGGCTGAGTTTATTTTTATTAAACTATCTCTTAAAACAAATGCCAACGATTTTATTTGCGTAAATGTACATACCCACACGCCGTCTTTCATTCCAAAACTATCCATGTCTTTTGGCATGGTTTCGGTCACAATCACAGCAATGTCAGCTTGTGTGTGACGCATATCATGTTTTAATTTGTCAATCCAATCGCCACCAAAAGCTTTTGTATTCTTACTTTCATATATTATTTTACCACAGGCATTACCTAAATTATTTCTTACGGTTTGTATAGCATCAGCTCCACGCACTCCTTTTCCAACTTCTTCAATGACATCAAATGGAAAGGTTGCTTTTAATAAATCTTCTAAAGCAATTTCTTGCACTTCGCCTTGCAGTTGCATTGATCCTTGCCCTTGCTTGCGCACCATTTCTTCAGTTAATTTTTTTTGATCCTCCAATTGCTTTTGTAATTCAAGCATTTTTAATTGGTAATCTTTATCTTTCAACAATGTTTTTTCTTGTTCTTGTTTTCTAATCGTCTCCGAAAACTGTTCTCTTTCAGCTTGTAATTTTTTTTGTATCGTAATTTCAAGTTCAGCTTCTTTTGCTTGCATTTCTTTTTCTTTTAATAAAAATGCGAGTTCTTTATCTTGACTTTCCTTTAATTTATGGGCTTTTTCGGTTAACTCTTTATTTAGCAATTCCATTTGCATGTGCATTTCTGAAGAGGCTTTTTTTATTGCTTCTTGCTCCAATATTGCTTTTTGAAGTTTAATTTTATCAGCAATAATTTGTTCTTGGTGTTCTTCTTGCTTTTTTAACTGCTCAATTTTTAGTTCAAATTCTTTTTCCTTTTCAGCCATTAGTTTTTGATCTTTATGGAAACGATCCATATAACGCGCTTTGATAGAGGCTTCAATTTCAGATGAAATCGCTTCGCCTAATTGAAATTCGTGTTTGCAGTTCGGACATTTTATGGTTGATGGAGAGCTCATGTTGTTAGTTTAATTTATCAGGATTATGTTCCCTAAGACGTTTATTTTTTTATTAAGTTTTAAAAAATGTAAACAATATACAAACATTGCTTTGTAGTAAGTTGCTTATGCCTAAATTTACAAAAAAATAAATTAAACCCACAACTATGAAATTTTTTATTGATACTGCAAATTTAGACCAAATTAAAGAAGCACAAGATTTAGGTGTGTTAGATGGCGTAACCACAAACCCTAGTTTAATGGCCAAAGAAGGCATTAAAGGACAAAATAATATTTTGAAACATTATGTTGACATTTGTAACATTACAACTGGAGATGTGAGTGCAGAAGTTATTGCAACTGATTTTGAGGGAATGATTAAAGAGGGTGAAATTTTGGCTGATTTACATGAGCGTATTGTTGTGAAAATACCCATGATAAAAGATGGTATCAAAGCAATCAAATATTTTAGCGATAAAGGAATTAAAACAAATTGCACGTTGGTTTTTTCTGCTGGACAAGCATTATTAGCTGCTAAAGCAGGCGCAACGTATGTTTCGCCATTTGTTGGACGTTTAGATGATGTGAGTACAGATGGTATGCGTTTAATTGAAGAGATTCGTGTTATTTTTGATAACTACGCTTACGAAACTCAAATTTTAGCAGCATCGGTTCGCCATCCAATGCATATTATACAATGCGCGCAAATTGGTGCGGATGTAATTACTGCTCCATTAGGTGCAATTATGTCTTTATTAAATCATCCTTTAACTGATAAAGGATTAGCACAATTTTTAGAGGATGCTAAAAAATAAGTTAAAAAAATAATTTTTAGAAACGATAATTGATTTAGTTCAATTATCGTTTTTTTATTTTCTGATATCTTCCTGTAAGCATTCAACGGCTATTTTAGCAGAGTTTAAGGCTAATGGAATGCCACCACCTGGATGAACAGTGACACCAGCAAAATAAAGTCCTTTTATTTCTTTACTGTAATTTGGGTGTCTATAAAAAGCGGCGTATTTATTATTTGACGCATTACCATATATTGAACCAAATTTTCCAGAATATTTTTTTTCAATAATTCCTGGGTGAAGTATTTCTTCGCATTCAATATAATCTTCAATCGTTGTATTTAATAGTTTATTTATTTTTTTGACAAGACGTTGTTTTATATTTTTTAGTTCTTCATCCCAATTTTGACCAGTATTAATGGCTGAGTTTATCATAACAAACCAATTTTCACAATTCATCGGAGCGTCTGATTTGACTTCTTTTGAGGTGATGTTGATGTAAATAGTTGGATCGTTAAATTGCTTTTTAGTTTTAAAAATGGCATTAAATTCTTTTTCAGAATCACCTGAAAATAAAATATTATGTAAACCTAATTCTTTAAATTCTTTTTTTATTCCCCAATAAAAAACAATAGCAGAACTTGATTTTTCTTGATTTAAAATCTTCAGAGGTTGTTTTATTTCAGGCATTAATTTTTCGTAAGTTAGAGAAACATCCATGTTGCTAACAACCACATCAGCAAGATAGTTGCCCTTTTTTGAAGAAACACCTTTTATTTTTTTATTCTCAATAATTATGTTTGTGATGGCTTCGTTCAAATGAAATTTCACACCTTTTTTCAAAGCTAAATGATAAACAGCTTCCGAAATTTGAACCATTCCTTTTTCTGGTAAAAAAACACCTACATTCATTTCTAAATGCTGAATCATATTTAACATAGCGGGCGCTTCATAAGGGTTACTTCCATTATATGTTGCGTATCTATTGAATAACTGAACAGTTTTTGGGTTTTTAAATGTAGTAGCATTTTCACCATTCATTGTGCTGTTGAGCTTATACTTTGGAATATAAATCAACGCTTTTAATAATGTTTTATTTAATAAATGTTTAAAACGATGGAGTGATTTTTCTATAAATAAAGGAGAAATTAAGTTATAATTTAATTCAGCTTTTTCTAAATAATTTTTTAATACATATTTTGATTCGTTTAGTTTTTCAGACAATTCATCAATTAATTTTTCTTTATCTGCCGAAAGACTTAATTGCAAACCATCATCATAAAAATAATGAAATGAATGATGTAGTTTTTGATATTTAAACTCAGAAAAATCTTCACCGCATAAATCAAATAATTCTTTGATGTATTCAGGCCCTGTAAAAACAGAGGGTCCCATGTCAAATCGATAACCACTTATTGTTTTACTATTTATTTTCCCTCCAATAAAATCATTGGCTTCAAATACATCTACTGTGTATCCTTCGCAAGCTAATCGAACTGAGGCAGCTAAGCCACCAATTCCAGAACCAATAACAATCGCATGTTTATTCATTTTTGTATTTTTAGTGTTGTTTGGTTTTATAAAATTAATTTATCCAGTAAATTAATTTCAAAACGATTGCTTTATTTTTCTGTTTAAATGTATCCGAAACATAATTGTCAGAATATACTATGAATACATCACTCATTGGATTAAAACGGTATTGTAGCCTTGCATTGATATTAAAATTTTGTATTTGACTGTTATACTGCAAAAAGGTTGTAAAGAATAGACTTCTAGTGAAAGATAATTCTATTCTTGGTCCTATTAAATCCAAAACAACTTTATTAGGTAAATGCGGCATACTGATTTCGTTGTGCGTGTAACTTAATCCAAGAATGACGTATGGTTGTTTTCTAAACAATACATCTGCGTTATAAGATAATTTAGAGCCGTTAAAATAACTTCCATATGTTCCACCAATGGTTGTATTTAACGTTTTACGTTGATTACTTTTTACACTGAAAGCAATTTCACGGTATTGATAGGATGCAACATCAATCGGCGTTTTTCCAGAAAATGTGACATCAGTTGGATAAATGAGTTTTGTGTAATAATTGTTAAACTGAACACTAAAAGCAGCAGTGCTGGTTAAATTAACATCATAGGCAGCTTGTGCTAACACATCAGTGGTTGTGTAATTACTATTGGCGTAATAATCCATATATATGCCCGGTCCCATTTTATTGATGATCGAATTTTTAGGATAAAAATAATAATGAGCACTTGGTTCTAATCTCCAATAGGTGTTTCTGGTCGTTATTCCTTTACTTACATCGGTTTGAAAAATACGCGGTGTGAAACCTGTTTCTGCATTATAGTTTTTATTCATGTATTCATGATTCCACATGAAAGATACTTTTTGGCTTGAATAATTCAACCAAGAAGCATGTGAATACGCTTCATTATTGTTTTTGTTAGATAACGAATGATGAAAGAAAAATTTTCCGTTCCATTTATTATTTGCACTTGCCAAATTATAGTCTAAACCTATTACCCTATTGAAGTTAGTTTTAGAATATTGACTTGTATCAAATTGTTGGCGATTAACAAATATCATAGCTATGTTAGATCTTTTAAATACATTACGTTGTACTGCGCCAACAAAATAATTTTGACTAAACACATCGATATTATTATCCTTTGTTTTGGCTGTTTGAACATTCATAACGCCAACTCTCCAGTTTTTATTAGGTTTACCACTTAAGCGAACTCCTGCAATTATCGGAATGGGATTTGCACTACCGATGCCAATTCTCCTAGAAAAAAACGGACGCATTTGTCTAAATCCAAAGCTTGCGAACAAGTCACTATTCTCAATAAAAAATTGTCTTTGCTCTGGGAATACTAAACTGAAACGAGTTAAATTTGTAATTTGCCTATCGACATCAACTTGAGAAAAATCCGGATTTACTGTTATGTCTAAATTCATTGAGGATGATAACGCAATTTTAGCGTCACCGCCAAAACTTCCTTCATACTTCGTGTCTGTTTTTGCTACAAAATCTTTACTTATTTTTCCAATCGTGTAAGGAATAATGGATATATTTCTACCTGCTTTTTTAGGTGTACTATCCCAAACTAAATCCCCTGAAAACGCTAATGTTGCTATATTAAATTGACGAGGCACTTTACTCCAAGTTGAATTTTCATTTCGCTTCAAATCATTTCTTGCAAAATTTATTTTCCATGTTGTTAGGTTTGGCTTGTATCTTATTGATTTAAAATGAATTTCCATTTCAACTGTCCAGTTACCCACATTTCTTTTTACTTCAGTATGCCATTTATTGTCCCAATTAGTTGTTACTCCTTGCCCTCCACCATTTGAGATAAGACCTTCACGTTGCACTCCATATGGATTTACGCCAAAACTAAAACCGTTTTGTTTATCCGAAAATGGATCTATTGTAACAACAAAAGCATCACTTACCGGGTACGAAAAATCGCGTTTAAGTGATTGGATTATATAATTTCCAGGTAGTGAATCATGACAAATCGCAGCTATAAAAATGGATTTTTCATTATAAGTCATATAAACATCCGTTTTTGTTTTCGCCAAACACGTGTCATATGGAAAATTTTGCCAGAAATCTGTAATTTTTTCACATTGTTTCCAGATAGGCTCGTCTAATACGCCGTCAATATGTATAGGATCTTGCGTTTTTTTTATAAATAATTTTTTGTCTACTTGTGAAATCATACAAGGACTCATCATCAAAAAGATATATGTAAATAGTTTTTTCAATCGGATGTAAATTTAGGAATGTATTTTGGTTTTTTATTTAAAACCATTTTAAAAGACAAGACGATGCATTATTTAAATCCAGTCAATGACAATCAGACGACTTATATCTACTGGATAGAACAATAATTTTTTTTGAATAAAAAAAGCAAGAAAAAGTAGCAATTAAAGAAAAAAGTGTTATTTTTGCACCCCCGTTATTTGAATAAGAGATAGTTTTAGGATTTAAATAAAAGTTATTTTTTTCTTTAAAAGTTTTGGCGGA
>CANLAV010000109.1 GCA_947487905.1 Bacteroidota bacterium
AGAATATGTAAGTTTTTATGTTATGAAAGGATTTATTTTAAAGGTTGAAGCTTCAAAAGGAAAATTTATTTATACAAATAACATTCAACCTCAATTAGATTATTAGCAGTTTAAGTTTAAGCAGTTTAAACCGATATAATTAAACGAGTAAACAAGTTTATAGTTTAACAACGCCCTTATTTATAAGGGAGTTGTTAAACCTAAACTACTAAACCAATGTTTTAGAATTATGTATAACAATAAATTAAACATAATTCCTTCTATAAATTCATTTCAAAATATATTTATTATTTATGTAAGGACCTTACAATACTGGAATCATTTAAAAGAAGGAAGCGAAAAAAAGGAGTTTATAAATATTCCTTTCAAAACAATACAAGATAAATTCAAATTAAACATAATAGATATTGATTTTTTAAGTGAAAAGCAATTTATTGAACGTAGGGAGCAAATAAGTAGTAAAGGAATCAAATATTTTAAATATAGGACATTATTAAAAGGTCCTATTAGTATGGATTTATTAACCCCAGATTTAAACAATCAAACTTCAATACACAATACAATGAAGGAGTATTTAAAAGCCGTTTCAATGCCTTTAAATGCCAATTGTACTGAGTATTTTAAGTTATTTCTTAAAAATAAACATATCAATATAGATTTATTTTTTAGTGTTGATTATTTTGGGAAAAGAGTACACACACCAGTAACAATATTAGATTTAAAGTATAGAGATGAAATACTATTGAAAGATGAAAAAACGGCTTCAATTGATGTAGGCACAATGCAACCCTTGTTATTGGCTGAAATACTGAAAAAGAATATAGGAGCAAATAAATTTACCGATTTAGTATATAATGAAGATATTTATATCTATTTACAAAATAAAGCCAATTTAGAAACGAGAGCAGACGCAAAAAAGTATTTCTATAAAATAGCTTTTGGAAAACCAGATAATAAACTTATTGAATATTTTGGAAATGAAAATTGGGTTAATTGGGTTAATGATTTAAAAAGTAAACCTTTAGAATGTAACCCCAAAAAAGATAAGCTTCATAATAATTTAGCATTTTTACTTCAATCAAAAGAGGTTGAAATAATGACTGAAATTTGGCAAAATTTGGCAAACAATGGCATTTATTTTTTAAGTGTACATGATGAAGTACTTGTAAGAAATAAGGACCTTTTAAAAGCTAAAGTAATTTTTGAAGGTATTTTGAATAAATACTTTATAAAGTATAAATTGAACATTAATCATACTTCAATATGTATTGACAATGAAGCTAAAGTAAGCCAATTTAAGCCAATAAATGATTTTGAATACATTGAATCAACTGAAAAAGAAAGCCTAAAAACAAGCTTTAAAATTGATTGTAGCCAATGGATCGAAAATATAGTTTTGCTAATTGATTATTTTGAAAAAGTAGATTTTCCAAAAGGTCCTATAAATTTAACTCCTTCAATAACTATAAACGATATTCAAAAGTTTTTAGAAAGTCACTTTTTTACATTGTATGCTAATGAAGGCAAACAATTATTTTTTCCATACTGGCAAAGATTATATTTATTTAAGGACCATTGCGAACATTTGCGAACCATAGCGAACGTATAGGAGCTGAAAGTTATAAACTTGAAAATAACGTGAAATAACGTGAAAAAACAGTGAAAATACAACGAGAATACACCGAAAAAACAGAACAAAAACAGAACCTATTTAAATATAACTTTTAATACAGAATTTAAAAAAAGGTCCTATGAATTTTATCCTTTTTAATAAAAAATAATAAGAAATATTCACATCTAAATTGGTGGAAAATACGTAAATATGTCATATCTGACATTGTTGGGTAAAATAATAATATTGACCTTTGGAAATAAAATATAATTAAATGAAAAAGACAAAATTAATTTTAGTATTATTAATATTATTTAGTAATCTGTTGTTTGGTCAAACTATTGATGGTATCACTTTGGGTAAAACAGAAAAAGAGGTTATTAGCAAATTGATATCAAAAGGTTTTAAATTAATTAATACTCCAACAAAAACAAATAAAAGATACAAAGGTAAATTGTCTAATGAAGATGATGTAGAAATAAGTATTTTATCAACACCAAAAACAAAGTTGGTTTGGAAATTAATTATAGAAACATATGCTTATAATTGGCCAAGTGCAAAGGCTACTTTTGACAATTATAAGGCTAAATTAGTTAATAAATATGGAGATAGCACCATAAACAATAATTATTTTACAACTCCTTATTATGAAGGCGATGGATATGAAATGCTAGCATTATACAAAGGTAATTGTACTTGGTCAAGTAGTTGGTATTCGCCATTGATAAGTATTCAAATTAGAAGTTATGAATATGGTAAAGCTGAAATATGGATTAGTTATCAAAATGAAAAAGCAAGTGAAATAAATAATACTGAAAAAGCTGAAATAGATAATAAAACATTTTAATTGGTGTAAAATATAAATATGTTATATGTATGTTGTTTGGTAAGAAAATAAACATCACTTTTGTAAAAAAAATAAAATAATAAATATGGATTTAAAAGACCAACTTAAATTAATTTCAGAAAGAGTAATAAAATTAAAGGACCAAATTTTAACAGAGGAAGCGACAAAAAATGCCTTCATTATGCCGTTCATTCAAAGTTTAGGTTATGATGTTTTTAACCCATTAGAAGTCGTTCCAGAATTTATTTCAGATATTGGAATTAAGAAAGGAGAGAAAATTGATTATGCTATTTTTAAAGACGGACTACCAACTATATTAATTGAATGTAAAGATTGGAGACAAAATTTAAATTTACATGATGGGCAATTATTACGTTATTTCCATGTTTCAAAGGCAAAATTTGGTCTATTGACAAATGGTATAATTTATCGTTTTTATTCAGATTTAGTTGAACCAAATAAAATGGATGAAAAACCATTTTTAGAATTTAATATTACTGAAATAAAAGATAATCAAATTGAAGAACTTAAAAAATTTCATAAAGCATTTTTTGATGCTGAAAGTATTGTAAACACAGCAAGTGAATTAAAATATACAATTGAACTAAAACATTTACTACATAATGAATTAACAAATCCAAGCTCAGAATTTGTAAAATATTTTGCTAGACAAGTTTATCCAAGTACTGTTACATCTAAAGTATTAGATTTGTTTACCAACTTAACTAAAAAATCAATTCATCAATATATTAATGATTTAATTAACGAGAGGTTCAAAACAGCTATATCAAATGAAGAAAATGAATCTATTGAAAATGTTCAAATGATTAATGAACAGAACGAAGAAAATACTTCTAAAGTTAATACTACAGATGAAGAACTTGAAGGTTTTGTTATAGTAAAAACAATTTTAAGACAAATTGTTCAAGTGAATAGAATCTCACACAGAGATGCTCAATCTTATTTTGCTATTTTATTAGATGATAATAATAGAAAGTCAATTTGCAGACTTTATTTAGAAGGCAATAAAAAGTATATTGGAACTTTTGATGAAATGAAAAAAGAAACTAAGAACGAAATTTTCAATTTAGATGATATTTTCAAATTTTCAGATATTTTAATTAAAACTATTGAAAGTTACGAAAAATCAAAAGAGCCTTAATATATAAATTAAGGTGCTTTTTTATACTTTTTTAAATTTTTTGTAACTCTATTGTTACTTTATAAATAGTAAATGTAGTAAAATCAATACTATTAGGCACTTATTGTGTTCCTGTTCTGAGCACTAAACCCCATTTTTTGGGGTTTTTTTATGCCCTGAAAACCCTATAAAACCTACATTCTTTGTTTTTGATTAGTTTTCTTTTTCCCTTAGTTTCTCAATTTTTGTAACTCTATTGTTACTTTTAGGAGTTACAATGTTGGATTTTGTGTACATTTGTCAAACAAAAGCAAATAAAAACAAATACGAAATGAGTGTAATATTAAGAAAGAGAGAAAACAAAGATTTAACTACTTCATTGTATTTAGACATTTATCATGAAGGAAAAAGACATTTTGAGTTTTTGAAGGAATGCAAATTGTTAAGAATTGTCAATCCAACTGATAGAAAGGCAAATAAAGAAAAACTTGCACTTGCAAATCAAATAAGAGATAAGCGTTCTATTCAATTACAAGCCAATTCAGAAAATTTAATGACTAATCATGGCAATAAAATAGAATTACAAGCCTATTTTGAAAATTTTATTGAAAACTACAATAAGAAAGATAAAAGGAATGTTGAAGGAGTTTATAAAAAGTTTTTAGCCTTTGCGAAAGATGAAAAATTAAACATTACCACTTTAAAGCAATTGAATGAAAACATAGTACAAGACTTTGCAGACTATTTACAAAATGTGTGTACTGGCGAAGGAGCAAGTAGTTATTTTGCAAGGTTTAAGAAGGTCCTAAAGAAAGCAGTTAAGGACAAAGTAATACTTTCAAGCCCAGCCAATGATGTAACTATAAAACGAGATGAAAGCTTTAAAAAGGACATTTTAACGATTGAAGAAATACAAGTTTTAGCCAATACCCAGATAAGTAACAAAGAAGTAAAAAACGCTTTTCTATTTAGTTGTGTTACTGGCTTAAGGTGGGTTGATGTAAAAGCTTTACAATGGAAACATATAAATTTAGATACTAATGTATTAAGTAAAGTACAAGCCAAAACCGATGTAAAAGTTGAAGTTACTTTAAATAATACGGCTTTATCCTTATTGCCAATTAAAGAGGGTAAAAATGATTTTGTATTTAATTTACCCAGCCATACTGGAGCTTTAAAAACCTTAAGAAATTGGCTTGAAAAAGCTGAAATAGATAAACATATAACATGGCATTGTGCAAGGCATTCCTTTGCTACTAACTTAATATACTACAAAACCGATGTATTAATTGTAAGCAAACTTTTAGGACATAATACCCTAAAATATACCCAACGATACACACACATTGCCAATGATTTAAAGAAACAAGCAACCGATAATTTACCAACTATAAACATATAATAAAATGAATAACGAAAAAATAGATATATCGAAATTGTATAATGACAATAAAACAAAACACAATGATTCATTGATATTCTTAAATGACTATTTGAAAACTTTAAATAAGGGAATAGACATAAATACGGATATAATGACATTTGCAAAGAAATTTGAATATGAAAAGAAATTTGAAGATACATATATACAAAAAAAATCAATTGCTCCACACTGGGAAATTGCCTTAGAAAATTGGATTGAAGAATTAGAAAATCTTTCAAATTATAGCATAGCTCCATTTATATATAATGATATTAGTAGTGGGGAAAATAAACCTTTGTATAATTATCTCAACTTTATTGTAAAACCAGTTTATGAAAATAATGATTTTTTAAGTGAAAGTAAAATTATAAGTTATCAAATTATTGATGAAATTGTATACTCAATTGTTGAAGGAGTTATTTGCGCCAAGTATTTAAAAAAACTAACTATTGAACTAAATGAACTACATAAAAAAGAAGAAATAATAATTGAAGTAGCTAAAGATATCACACCACTAAAAAAAGAAATAGAGCCTATTGTATGGACTGGAGACAATGTATTATTAGGTTACTTAATACAATGGTTAAAAGATGAAGGATTTATCAAAAAAAAGAGTGCAAGAGATACTTTAATTAAAAATCATTTTGTAGATGAAAAGGGCAAACCAATTGAAAATATAAAACAAGGACTTTCTAATATTAAAAAGTACAATGAAGGCTCTTTACCTAAAGACTTTGAAAAAATAGAACCTTTATTAAAAACCTTAAAAGATTTATTATAGACTACCATTTACCAGTAAATGATAGTCTATTTTAATCCTTTCTATTCCTTCATTCCTTTGCCTTTGTTAACAACAAACAAGGCTTTGCGCAAAGTCAATTTTTTAATTAATAATTTTTTGACAAAATGAATTTAGAAACAATTGAACACCGATTAAGTATTATTGAAAATATGCTTATTGGCACAAAGGAAATATTAACCTTTGATGAAGTAGCCAATTATACTGGCTTAAGTAAAAGTTATTTGTATAAACTTACAAGTACTGGACAAATTGCACATTTTAAGCCAAAAGGCAAAATGCTATATTTCAACATAAAAGATATTCAAACCTTTTTACAACAAAACAGGGTATTGAGTAACTCAGAACTTGAAACAAAAGCAACACACTATGTAACCCTTAAAAAGGGAGCTAAAAGCGACGTAAACCATATTTTTAACCAAAAAAATAAAGGGTAAACTATGGAAAACAATAATTTACCCTTAAACAATTCTTTGTTAATAGACGAAAACAAAGATAATGATTTCTTTACTGAAAACATTGAAATAAACACTAAAAGCAAGGTTGAAGAAAACATAATTAATTGTAGAATTGATATACATGAAAAGCTTCAACCCCCACCAATTTCAATGTATATTAAAAATGACAATGAAGAAATAGCCATGTTTACAAAAGGCAATTTTTCAATTGTTACTGGACCACCAAAAGCAAGGAAAACATTTTTATTATCTATGTTAATGGCTACTTCAATAAAAGGGCAATTTAGTATATTTAGAACAGCAACTAAAGGAGTTAATATTTTATTTGATACTGAGCAAAGCAAATATAAAACCCAACAAATAACTAAACGTATATGTAATTTATCTGAGAGCTTTAATACAGATAATTTTCAAGTGTATTCTTTAAGGACATTAAACCCTTTAGAAAGATTAGAATTAATTGAAAAGGTATTAAATGAAACCGAAAATATAAATTATGTTGCTATTGATGGAATCATTGATTTAGATACTGATTTAATTTTAAATGTTGAACAAGCGCAAAATATAGTTTTTAAATTAATGCAATGGACCGAAAAACATAACATACATATTTCATGTGTTTTGCATTTTAATAAAACAAGTAATACTTTGACTGGACATTTAGGGACATTTTCACAAAGAAAAGCAGACGCTATAATACAAGTAACTAAAAGTAAAGACAACGAAAATATAACGATTGTTGAAGCTACCGATACAAGGGAAAAATCATTTAAACCTTTTGCCTTTTCAGTTGATGAAAAAGGATTGCCTTATATTTTAGAAGATTTTGTAATTGAAAAGAGTGTAAAAGCAATTAAAGAAAAGGTTGAAAAGAAACAAAAACCTACACCAGTAAAGGTTGAAGAAAATATACATTTTGCCATAATTGAAGATTTATTTAGACATAAAACCGATTATTCATATACTGATTTATATAATCTTATAAAAATCAAAGTAGAAGAAAAAATTGCTTTTATAGGGGACAATATTGCAAAACAATATATAACTTACTATGTTATGAAAGGGTATATTTTAAAAGTTAAAGTTTTAAAAGGAAAACCTATTTATACAAATAACATTAAACCTCAATTAGAGCTTTAGCAGTTTAATAGTTTAAGCAGTTTAAACCGATATAATTAAACCAGTAAACAAGTTTATAGTTTAACACTCCCTTATTTATAAGGGAGTGTTAAACCTAAACTACTAAACCAATGTTTTAGAATTATGTATAACATTAAATTAAACATAATTCCTTCTA
>CANLAV010000110.1 GCA_947487905.1 Bacteroidota bacterium
AATTTGACTCTGCTTTCGCTATACGTATCGTAAATAGATGTGTGGATATCGCTCGGTTTTAATCCTGTTGCTAACAAATGAGATAATATCAAATGAGTTTGAGGTGTTACGCTATCAAATCGAAACGAACCAGTATCAGTCATAATGCCCGTATATAAACAAGCCGCAATGGTTTTATCGATTAGTTTTTTACCACCCAAACCACATATGAATTCGTATACTAATTCACAGGTAGAGCAGGCAGCGACATCGTGATAATAAAGTGAAGCATAATCATCAGGTTGTTGATGATGATCAATCAGTATTTTTTTTGCAGTAGCTAATTTTAATACGTCTCCTAAACCTTCCAACCTTGAATAATTATTAAAATCAAGCGTAAAAATTAAATCACTTTTTTGAATAAGGTTCGTTGCTTTTTTGGATTGTTTACTGAATTGAATCACTTTTTTATTTCCTGGTAACCAATGCAAAAATTCCGGATACTCATTTGGTGTAATAACAGTGACATTCTTGTTAGTTTTAATTAAGTAATTATATAGCGCTAATGAAGAGCCCATTGCATCGCCATCAGGATTATAATGCGTGACAATAACGATGTTATTTGATTTTTTTAATAGGGCTTTAAATTTAGAAAACGAATCTTTTTGCATAGTATATATTTAACTGTAAAAGTAATATTATTATTTGGTTGTCGTTAATTCGGGTCATCGAAAAAAAGGGTATTCGATATAAGTATAGATTCTAAACTATAAAAAATAGAGTTTGTAATAACCACAAAAAGTGTATCTTTGCACTCTAAAAAAAAGAAAATGGCAGGAAATATTACTTTCACAATGATTAAGCCCGATGGTGTTGAGGCTAATAATATCGGACCAATTTTGGCTAAAATTAACCAATCTGGTTTCAAAATTGTAGCGATGAAATACATGAAATTAAGTGTAGAAACAGCTGGGAAATTTTATGAAGTTCATAAAGAGCGTCCTTTTTATGGAGAATTAGTGAGTTACATGAGTAGTGGACCAATTGTTGCAGCTATTTTACAAAAAGATAATGCTGTAGCAGAATATCGCACGCTCATTGGAGCAACAGATCCTACTAAAGCAGATGAAGGGACTATTCGTAAATTATTTGCTAAATCGATTGCTGCTAATGCAGTTCACGGTTCTGATAGTGATGAAAATGCACAAATAGAGTCTAATTTTTTCTTTTCTCAGATAGAGCGTTTCTAATCAAAGATAAGTTATTTGTAAAAAAAATCCTGATAAATTTTATCAGGATTTTTTTTGTTTTTTAGTTTAAGTATCTCATTTTAATATGTGGTATGTCGTCTTCTAAATAGGAAGTTCCTTCTGTTTTAAATCCTAGTTCTGTGTAAAATTTTTCTAAATACAGTTGTGCGGAAATAACGATTTCGTTTGTATTAAAATGAAGGCATGTTTCAGAAATAGCAAATTCCATTAGTAATTTCCCAAATCCTAAATGTCTTGTATTTAATCGGGTTAATACCCTTCCAATGCCAGCTTCTTGATGATAATAACCCTTTGGAAGTAATCTTGCGTAAGCAACTAGTTCTTCATCCTGAAAACCTAAAACATGCAAAGCACCAATGTCATAATCATCAATATCTAAATACACACAGTTTTGCTCAACCACAAACACTTCAGAACGTAGTTTTAATAGGTGATACAATTCTAAATTTGATAAGGCATCAAATGACTTTGTTTTAAATTGAACCATGTTAATATTGATTAATGGATAATAAGACTAAGGTGCATGCTATTTCTGATTCAATACCGTTTGTTTTGGCAATGGCAATTAATTCAGGGTTTTCGGTGCCTGGGTTAAAAATTAGGCGTTTTGGTTTTAATGCTATGATGTAATCGTACCACTGTGGTTGATTTTCGGGACCGATATATAATGTAATGGTATCTATTTCTAATAATGCTGGTTTGCTATTTATAATTTCTAAACCATTGATAGTCCCTTTTTTTATGCCAATAGGGTAAACAGTATGTTTATGATTTTGCAAACTAATAGTAGCTTTAAAACTATATCTATCTGCATTTGGAGAAGCTCCAATTACAACGGTTGGTTTATTCTTCCACATAATTTAAATCTTTATGAAATGTTTCTTCTAAAAAATATAGGGCTATAAAGCCAAGACTTATAATAATACTCCCTGTAATAATAGTAGCTTGTAATTTGTCAACACAAAATACAGAAATGATTGTATCTAATAATAATGAAATTAAAATAGTTGAGCCTCTTACAAAGTTTGGAGCAGTCGTAGTTGCTGTTGCGCGGATATTGGTTCCAAATAATTCAGAAGCCGTGCTAATAAAAACAGCCCAGTAACCAGTAGCAAAGCCAATAAATCCAACAATACTGTAAAATGTGGATACGGAATTACCTCCATATACAAAGTATAACACGTTGCCAACAATAGTTAACGATAAAAATATAGCAAATGTTTTTTTTCTTGATTTTAAAATCTGACTAATTAATCCTGATGCAATATCCCCAACCGTTATACCTGCATATGCCCACATAATGGCTTTTCCAGCCGAAATGGCTTTAGGAGCTAAGCCTAATTTTTCGCTCAACTCTGGTGAAAATAAAACTAAGGTTCCCATAACGTACCACACAGGAACGGTTATAAAAATGATAGATAAATATTTGATGGTGTTTTTTTTACTTGAAAATAATTGAAGGAAATTTCCCTTTTTAATAGTTGTATCTGTTTTAATTGTATGAAACATGCCTGATTCAAAAACACCAATGCGTAATACTAATAATGCAAGACCCATCGCGCCACCCAAATAAAATGAATGTCTCCAATTCGTTATAAAATCACCCATAAAGCCAGCAACGACTGCTCCAAATACGCCAACGGTTGCAACGATCATAGTGCCATATCCGCGTTTTTCTTTACTCATACTTTCGCTGACAAGCGTAATACCTGCACCTAATTCTCCAGCCAAGCCAAATCCTGAAATGAATCTTAATACCATGTAAGTATTAGTATTTTCAACCATTCCATTTAAAATATTGGCAATTGAGTATACTAAGATAGAACCAAACAGAACAGAGAGTCTTCCTTTTTTGTCACCTAAAATGCCCCAAAAAATACCACCAACAAGCATCCCAAACATTTGCCAATTCAACAAGAGTTTTCCATACGTGGCATTTAAAATTTTTAATGTCTCTGGTGAAATTCCAGGAAATTGTAGCGGTAATATCGTATTTAAGCTATCTGTTCGTTCAACGCCAAATAATAGTAAGTCATAAATATCTACAAAGTAGCCTAATGCAGCTACAATAATCAATTTGTTCAGATGTTTGTTTATCGTTGGATTTGACATTATAGGTATTTAATTATCTAATAGTTCTTTCAGCGGTATTCCAGTTGTTCCATTTGGAAATGATATGTGTAACATGGAAGAGATGGTAGGAGCAATATCAACGATGTTTACTTTATTAACGGTAGAACCATGTTTAATGTTCATTCCATAAAATAACAAGGGAACATGCGTATCGTAGCTATAAGACGCTCCATGCGTTGTTCCTTTTGAATGGTATTCCATCCAAGCTGGATTGTATGAAAAGGCAACGCTTCCACTTCTTACGTGATTATATCCTTTTTGGATCAGTGATTTAAAACTTCCCTCTGTAAAATTTTCATATTTTAAAACATCTGAAGGATAGGCTTCAGACACTCCTTTTATCGTCAATAAGAAATTGGCAATATCATGTTCAACTTTAGATTTATTTAAATTTAAGGTGGTTAATTTAGTTTCATTTAAAAATACTTGCTGATTAATCATATCATTAACTAAGCTATCACCAAATTGATGAAAACAAAACGATTTAATCTTAGTAGTTAATTCCGTTTCATTGATATAGCCACCAGGAATTTTCATGTCGATTAAATGGGCAGGTACATCACAAGCACCATGATCAGCGGTTAAAAAAATAATTACATTTTCTTTTCCAATGTTGCCATCAATGTATTTTAATAACTCTTCTAAGTCTTTATCTAATCGTAAATACACATCTTCAATTTCTACGCTGCGTGGGCCATAAGAATGACCAACATAATCGGTAGATGAAAAACTAATGCATAACATATCGGTTTCTTTGTTTTTACCTAATTGTTCAGATTTCAAACAAGCTAGTGCTAACTCTTTGGTAATGCTATTACCATAAGGAGTTGCTTTTAAAATTTCAAAATTATTTTTTTCTAATTGTGTTTTATAATAGTAAGGAAAAATGGCGGTGTCTTTTTTATTAGGAGCTTGCTCGTAATTATTATTATCACTGATACTTTCTACATATGTTTTTAATGGGTATAATGTATTCCATCCTTTTGATAAATAGTTTTTTACAAATTGCAAATCATTAAATTCATTAAGCCATTTTGGTAATGCATTCATATAATGAGAACTTGAAATAAATTTTCCAACGCTGCCATCAAACCAAAAGGCTGCATTAGCGCTATGTCCAGCAGGTAAAATGGAACTTCTATCTTTTAATGAGATCGCAAATACTTTTGAACGTTGGTTTGAGTTTATTTTTAATTCATCACCAATAGTTGTGGTTAACATTTTTTTTGGTGACATCAATCCTGCTTTACTATCCGATCCTATGGTTTTAGCGTCCTTATCATCCGTGCAATAAACAATGGCATTTGTTTCTTTATCATACCAATCGTTGGCAATGATGCCATGCGTTGCGGGACTGGTGCCACAATAAATACTAGCATGTCCAGGTCCTGTGTAGGTTGGCACATAATTAAAATGTGCATTTTTATAAAAATAGCCTTCCTGAATTAATTTTTTAAAACCACCATTTCCAAATTTATTCCAATAGCGATAAATGTAATCCTGGCGCATTTGATCTACAACAATGCCGATTACTAATTTGGGTTGCTTGAGTGATGTTTGTTTTTGAGGTGTTTGTGCTTTTGAAAAAAGTGTAACAATTAATAAACAGTGACTTAAATATTTCATGGTAATGGATTAGTTAATCTAGTGATTGAAAAACGGAGTTATTACTCACGAATTCAGGAACAATATCTTTCATTTTAGAAACGATAAGCGCATTATTTTGTGTATTAAAGAGTAATATTAATTCATTAATAAATGAATTGATATCATCAAATTGATAAGCTCTTACTTTACCAATCAATATTTGCTTATGATGAGTAGGTAAAGCATTTTCACCACTGGATAATAATTCTTCGTATAATTTTTCGCCTGGACGTAATCCCGTGTATATAATTTTAATGTCTTTGTTTTCAGTTAAGCCAGAAAGTTTAATCATTTTACGCGCTAAATCAACGATTTTAACCGATTGCCCCATATCAAAAACGAAAATTTCTCCACCTTTACCCATGCAACCAGCTTCTAATACCAATTGACATGATTCAGGTATAGTCATAAAAAAGCGTGTAATATCAGGGTGCGTAATAGTTATTGGTCCGCCCAATTCAATTTGTTTTTTAAAACGAGGAATAACAGATCCATTAGAGCCTAATACATTACCAAAACGAGTTGTAATAAATTTTGTTGCTGATATTGTACCTAAACATTGAATATAAATTTCGGCAATGCGTTTTGAGGCACCCATGACATTGGTTGGATTAACTGCTTTGTCGGTGGATATCATCACAAATTTTTCAACCTTAAAATTTGATGATAAGTCTGCCATGTTTTTGGTACCTAATACATTTGTAAGGATTGATTCAGAAGGATTGTCCTCCATCATTGGAACATGTTTGTATGCCGCTGCATGAAATACAATCTCAGGTTTAAATGTTTTAAAAACATTAGTAAGTCTGTCTTTGTTTCGAACATCAGCAATCACTACTTCATGCAGTTGAGATTGTAAGGTTTCTTTAAATTCTAAATCTAATTCATGTAAAGGACTTTCAGCTTGATCTACTAAGAGCAATAATTTTGGTTTAAATTTCAAACATTGCCTCGCTAGTTCGCTTCCAATAGAACCAGCAGCACCAGTAATTAAAATGATTTTATTATTTAACTGATGATTAATTTCATCAGTATTTAGTTGAATAGGTTCGCGTTCGAGAAGTTCTTCAATGTTGATACTTTTAATTTGATTGAAACTTAATTCACCATTAATCCATTTAGCAACAGGAGGTACATTGAGCACTTTTACATTGTGTTGAATGCATTCATCAATGATTTTGTTTTTGACAGTAGGAGCTAAATTTTGTATACTAATGATAACTGATTCTACTTGATTTTCATGGATAAGTTCGGTTAATTTGGATGTAGAATATACGAATACACCTTCTAAACTTCTACCTTTCTTTTTTTCGTCATCATCAATAAATCCAACAACTTTATATCGAACAGCCACATCTCTGTCGAGGGTTCGTTTGGTAATAATACCAGATTCTCCAGCACCATAAATAATGACATTGATTTTTTCTTTATCAGGATTTCTGCTTTCAAAATAAATAGCTTTGATTGCTAATCGTGAGCTAATCATAATGAAAATGGTTACCAAAGCATCTATGACAATCACAGAATGCGGAATGATATAATGGCCTAATAAAATTTGTCTTGTAAAAATATTGATACCATATAATACCAAACTACTTAAAATAACTACTACAAAAATACGTGTGGCATCGCTTGAACCTGTATACCTAACAACGCCTTTGTATGTTTTAGAAATAATGAAGGCGATAAGTCTTACGCCAATAACAATCGAATAAGCGATTGGGAAATTATCTAATTCGCTTTGAGGAATGGATTTAAAATTAAACCTCAAGAAAAAAGCTAAGGTTAAAGAGAAAATACAAATAAGCAAATCTATGAACAATATAGACCAACGTGGTAAATTATACTTCCAAAAAAAATTTAAAACATTATTCATTTGTGTAAAAATACATTTTTACCATTTACTATCAAAATTGAGTATTTTTAGAAAAAAAAGAATATGCTTAACATTAGTTTTAATCCGTTTCCAATTATTGAAACTGATCGTTTACTATTAAAGAAATTTGAAATTACAGATGCACAAGATCAGTTTCTATTAAGGAGTAATGAACAATGTATGAAATACATTGGTAAACCAACGCATAAAAGTATAGATGAATCAATCGAACTAATTAATTTAAATCACTCTAATATATTAGAAGGAAATGGTATTGATTGGTCGATTTTTCACAAGACTGAACAAAAAATAATTGGTTCAATTGCTATTCATAAAATTGACAAACAAAACCATAGAGGTGAAATTGGTTATATGCTTCAACCTGCTTATTGGAACCAAGGGATAATTAGTGAGGCACTCCATGAAATAATAAAATATGCCTTTAATACGCTTAATTTACATAGCTTAGAAGCATTATTAGATATCAATAATGAGGCTTCTATTGCCGTTTTAACTAAGTTTAAATTTATTAAAGAAGCACATTTTAAAGA
>CANLAV010000111.1 GCA_947487905.1 Bacteroidota bacterium
CAAATCCAATGACTGAATTGGAGGAATTAGACATTAAGAATTATTTAAAAAAAGAATTAGCACCTTTATTATTAGCTGTAAAAAAACATAAACCCATTGAATTAATTGGTTCATCTGGAGCCTTTGATTCTGTTGTAGATTTAATAGCTGAACAGTTTAATACGATTCAAATAAACGATTCACAGACTGAATATAATGTTGATTTAGTTAATTATAAAGTTGTAAGTGAACTGATTAAAAAATCAACAACAGATCAACGGCAAAACTTAAAAGGACTCGTTGAAATGCGAGTTGATATGATTATTATATCGATGTTATTAATTGATGTTATTGTAAACGAATTAAACATCAAGCAATTTAAAGTTTCAACCTATTCTTTAAAAGAAGGCGTTATAAGTAAGAAAATGGACTTGTTAGCTTAGTTTTATTAAAGCGCTTCTTAAACCATTTATTACATGTTCTACATCTGATACTTTACATGTTCCTACAGACATGCGATACCAAGGTGAATTATCGTCTGCACCAAAACAATAAAATGGAACAACAGCTAATTTAGCTTCATCTAAAATATACTTAGTAATGTCCTTAGTTGTTTTTAATTCAATTCCGTCAGCTGTTTTTAAACTATGTAAATCAAATTTAATGGTGAGATAAATGGCGGCTTGTGGTGTGATAGCATCTACCTTAAAGCCTTCATTTTTTAATAGTTGAAATCCTTTATAAAAGCCATCTAAACGTGCAATGATTTGTTTTTTTTGTTCAACAATAAAAGCATCGTACAATTTTAAATCAGCTAAATACTTTGCCGTTGCTACTTGCTCTGCTTTTGGAGCCCAAGCACCAACGTGCGTTAAAATGGCTTTCATTTTATCAATGATTAATTTTGGACCCATACTCCAACCAACTCTAACACCCGTTGCGGATAATGATTTTGAAATGCCGTCAACAAATACTGTGTATGGTTTCATTTCAGGATTTAAACTGACAGGATTGTAATGCTTATTATCACCAAATGTTAAGGCCCAATATATTTGATCGTACATTAAATACACAGGTTTTTCATCAGGTCCTCTGCGTTTATTCTCAGCAATAATCAAATCGCAAATCTCTGATAAGCCTTCTTTTGTAAATATAGTTCCAGTTGGATTTTGCGGCGAACATAATGCGACTAAAGTAGCTTCCTTTATAAAGGGCTCAATATCCGAAGCTCTTGGCATAAAGTTATGTTCGGGCTTAGCTTCAATCACAATGGATTCAGCAAAATTTAAATAAGAATAATGATTATTGTTCCAAGATGGAACGGCGAAAATAACTTTATCACCAGCGTCTACTAATGCTTTGAAAATACTATAAATGAGTGGTCGTGCGCCACCTGCTATTAAAATTTCATCGTTTTTATAATCTAACTCACCTCTTTCTTTTAATAAATTAGAGACGGCATTTCGTAATTCCAACATACCATCTGCAGGAGGATAATTAGTTTGATTATCAAAGTAAGCATCTACAATATATTGTTTTAATTCTGTTGGAATTGGAAATTCCTGCGGATTAAAATCGCCAATAGTCATATTGTAGATATGTTCACCTTGTTTTATTTTTTCATTTACTTCTCCGGCAAGTTTTATAATTTCTGAACCAATAATGTTTTCAGCTATTTTGGATACTTTAGATTTTTGAATTTGAGTTGTAGAATTCATACTGTTTTTTTTCAAAATTAGAGATAATGCTAATGAGTACAAAATAATGTTTAGAACATGATTTATGTTTTAAGTTGAAAAAGAAGTCTTTTTTTTTAGTGGTATTACAAAATTAATTGTAGTATTTTTTATTGCTTCATGTCTTATGAGATTTTTGAAAATCGCTCAATGAGGTTTCCATTTATCTCAATTTTTCCTAGAAACATTGCTTTTGGTCTTACCCATATGTTATTAGGTTCTTCTTGATACATTGCTTTATAAACAACCATCTCTTCTAATGTTTCAGAATGTTTAGCAATCCCAATAACTTGGTATATATTACCTTTGTAATGTTTGTATAATCCTAGTTCCATTGGCTTAACTTGTATGGTCTGCAATTATGACCCATTTATTTTTTATTTTTTTCCAAAGTAAGGTAAAATGACCACTTACTGGCTTTTCTTTTTCCAGTTCCCATTTTCCTATGATGTAAATATAATTTTCGCCAACTTGAGAGTTTTCTAAAATCGTAAATTTTAATTTTCCCATGGCCTCTTTATTTGGGTATGATTGTTTATAATTGTCTAATGTTTTTTGCCACCCGTAAGTAATGCCTTTACTTCCAATAAATTTTAAACTATCATTGTTCCAATATGAACTCATAAAGTCATCTATATTTCCCTCATTCCAAGCTTTTTGCTGAGTTTGAAGGTGACTTAATACTAACTCAATTTGTTTATTTGTTTGGCCTTTACAAGTTAAGTTAAGTAATAAAAAGGTAAAAATTAGATGTTTCATAGCGATGCAAGTTGAACTTAAAATTACAGAAAAAATACAATTTAAAAATTTAATAAATAACATTTTATATTTCATATTTAATTAACTAAATTTGAATCTCGTTCTTTAACACACTTATTAAGAAAAGCGGAGGGATACGCCCTACGATGCTTTACCAACCCTAATTAATAGTTGTAAATGTTTAGTGCTTAGTTTTTAATGATATTTAGAACTAAACACTTAGAACTAAACACTATTAATGAGAAGGTGGGAATTCGTCTCATTAAACTGAGAAAAATAAGTCGAAACACATTAGTTAATTTTAAATAAACATACCAACTAATCCCTTTCGGCAAATGCTAAAAGGGATTTTTTATTTTATAAAAACATGAATACAATACAACAAGAATTAGAAAAAAGAGTTTTGGTAATTGACGGCGCGATGGGCAGTCTTATTCAACAATACAAGTTAACTGAAAAAGATTTTAGAAGTAAACGTTTTGTTGATTGGGAAAAAGATTTGCAAGGCAATAATGATTTGTTATCTGTTACTCAACCACACATTATTAAAACCATTCATAAAGAATATTTAAAAGCTGGCGCAGATATCATTGAAACCAATACGTTTAGTGGAACTACCATCGCGATGGCTGATTATGGTATGGAATCTCTGGTGTATGAATTAAACTTTGAATCTGCTAAAATTGCAAAGGAAGCTATTCAAGAATTTTATACTGATTTTCCCGAGTTTGCAGATGTTCAAAAATTTGTTGCCGGCGCTATGGGACCAACAAATCGAACCTTATCATTATCTCCTAATGTAAACGACCCAGGATATAGAGCAATAACGTTTGATGAGTTAGTTGAAGCTTACACCGAACAAGTGAGAGGTTTAATAGATGGTGGGGCAGATGTGCTATTAATTGAAACTATTTTTGATACATTAAATGCAAAGGCTGCTTTATTTGCGATTCAAAATTATTGCGAATCCATTGATCGTAAAATGCCGGTGATGGTTTCAGGAACGATAACCGATGCGAGTGGAAGAACATTATCAGGTCAAACCACTGAAGCATTTTTAAATTCTGTTTCTCATGTTGATTTATTAAGTGTTGGTTTAAATTGTGCTTTAGGAGCAAAAGATATGCGTCCGTATTTAGAAGAACTTTCTAATAAAGCACCGTTTTATGTTAGTGCTTATCCTAACGCAGGATTACCAAATCAATTTGGCGAATATGATCAAGATGCTCACGAAATGGGACATCAAATAGAAGAGTTTTTAAAAGCTGGATTTATAAATATTGTTGGTGGATGTTGTGGAACAACCCCAGCACACATTAAACGCATTGCTGAATTAGCAAAAAATGCTAACCCTCGAAAACGCCCTTTACCTGATTCTTTAATGCATTTAAGTGGTTTAGAGCCTTTAACACTTCGTCCAGAAAGTAACTTTATGAATGTGGGTGAACGAACAAATGTAACAGGTTCAAAAAAGTTTTTACGTTTAATTAAAGAAGGTAACTATGAGGAGGCCTTAACAATTGCTAAAGATCAAGTGGATGGCGGGGCTCAAGTCATTGATGTAAATATGGATGAAGGTATGCTTGACAGCGAACAAGCTATGACTACTTTTTTAAATTTAATTGCATCTGAACCAGATATTTCTCGTGTGCCAATTATGATCGACTCTAGCAAATGGAGTGTGATTGAAGCTGGTTTAAAATGTGTGCAGGGTAAGGCAATCGTTAACTCAATTTCTTTAAAAGAAGGTGAAGAAAAATTTATTGAACAAGCCCATAAAATAAAACAATACGGTGCAGCTGTTATTATTATGGCTTTTGATGAAGTAGGGCAGGCTGATACATTTGAACGTAGAAAAGAAATTTGTAAGCGTGCCTATGATGTATTAGTTGATAAGGTTCATTTTCCCGCTCAAGATATTATTTTCGACCCTAATATTTTCCCTGTTGCAACAGGTATGGAGGAGCATCGTTTAAATGCGCTCGACTTTTTTAATTCAACAAAATGGATAAAAGAAAATTTACCTCATGCCAAAGTAAGTGGTGGAGTAAGTAATGTTTCTTTTTCATTTAGAGGAAATGACCATGTGCGTGAGGCCATTCATTCAGCCTTTTTATTTCATGCTGTCAAAGCAGGAATGGATATGGGAATTGTTAATCCTTCGCAGTTGGTTATTTATGATGATATCGAAAAAACATTATTAGAATTAGTTGAAGATGTTTTATTAAACCGAAGAGACGATGCTACAGAACGTTTAGTGGATCATGCTGAATCATTAAAAGGAATTGTAAAAGGTAAGACTGAAAAAGATGAAGAGTGGCGTAAAGGAACTGTTGAATCTCGCCTAAGTTATGCTCTCGTGAAAGGGTTAGTAGAACACATAGATGCTGACACTGAAGAAGCTCGTTTGAAATTAGGACGACCTTTGCATGTTATTGAAGGTCCTTTAATGGATGGTATGAACATCGTTGGAGATTTATTTGGAGCGGGTAAAATGTTTTTACCACAAGTTGTAAAAAGTGCACGTGTGATGAAAAAAGCGGTGGCTTATTTAGAGCCTTTTCTTTTAAAAGAAAAAGAAGACAATGCAAAAGCAGGGATCGTTGGTGATGGAAGAACTAATGCAGGAAAAATTTTATTAGCAACGGTTAAAGGTGATGTACACGATATTGGAAAAAATATTGTTGGTGTAGTTCTAGCTTGTAATAATTATGAAATCATTGATTTAGGTGTAATGGTTTCATGCGATAAAATATTAAGTGAAGCAAAAAAACATAACGTTGATATTATTGGATTAAGTGGATTAATTACACCATCATTAGACGAGATGGTCTATGTAGCAAAAGAAATGGAACGTTTAGGTTTTAAAACACCATTGTTAATTGGTGGAGCTACAACGTCTAAAGTTCATACAGCGGTAAAGATTGCTCAAAATTATTCAGGACCAATTGTACACGTTAATGATGCTAGTAAATCTGTTCCAGTAGCAAGCAGTTTAATCTCAAATGAATTACGAGACGCTTTTATTACCGATATTAATAAAGATTATGATCGCGTGAGAGAACAAAATAAAAATGCACAGTCGCAAAACAAATTTATTAGTATGGCGGAGGCACGCGAAAATAAATTACAAATTGATTGGAAAAAAACAGAAATACATCAACCAAATTTTGTTGGCATAAAAGTTTTTGATGATTATGATTTAAATGAAATTACTGGATACATTGACTGGACACCATTTTTCCACAGTTGGGAATTAAAAGGGTCGTACCCAAAAATTTTAAATGACCCAGAGCGTGGAGTGGAAGCAACTAAATTATTTAATGATGCACAAAGCATGTTGAATACATTGATTTCAGAAAAATGGTTAAAAGCAAAAGCAGTTATTGGAGTTTTTCCAGCAAACGCAGTAAATGACGATGATATTGAAATTTTAGATGCTACCGAAAAAAATGCAGTTTGTACATTTCATAGTATTCGTCAGCAAACTAAAAAACCAGCAGGACAGTATAATATTGCCTTGGCAGATTTTATTAAACCTAAAAACAAGAGCCTTGAGTCTATCGATTCTACCGACTATCTTGGAACATTTGCCCTATCAACAGGTTTTGGTATCGACGAGCACGTGGCTCGTTTTGAATCTGACCATGATGATTATAGTGCAATCATGTTGAAAGCTATAGCAGATAGGTTAGCTGAAGCCTTTGCCGAATTGATGCATAAAAAAGTTCGTAAAGAAATTTGGGGTTATGCTGACAATGAAAATTTTAAGAACGAAGATTTAATTAAAGAAGAATACGATGGTATTCGTCCAGCACCAGGTTATCCAGCACAGCCCGATCATACAGAAAAATTAACGATTTGGAAATTATTAGATGTTGAAAAAAACATTGGAATGGCTTTAACGGACAGTTTGGCAATGATACCAACTGCTGCAGTAAGCGGTTTATATTTTTCGCATCCACAATCCACCTATTTTGGAATTGGAAAAATCAATAAAGAACAGGTTGAAGATTACGCCAAAAGAAAAAAGATGCCTTTTGAAGTTATTGAAAAATGGCTTGGGCCTGCCTTAGGATATTAATAATAAAAGGGCTATCAATCGACAGCCTTTTTTTTATTCAAAATATTCTTTCATTCGATCAAAAAATCCTTTTTCTTTTCTATTTGGATTTGGTTTAAAGTTTTTAGATTCTCTTAAGCCTTCTAATATTTTTTTCTCTTCAATTGAAACGGCTTGTGGCGTCCATACATTAATATTAACAAGCAAATCACCATTACCATAAGAATTAATGTCAGGTAATCCTTTGCCTTTTAAGCGTAATACTTTTCCACTTTGTGTGCCAGCTTCAATTTTTATTTTAACCTTAGCATCCACTGTTGGTATTTCAATACTTGTACCTAATGCAGCATCTACAAAATTGACATAGCTATCATAAAATAAATTGCTACCATCTCGTTTTAATAATTCATGTTCTTCCTCTTCAATCACAACGAGTAAATCTCCATTTACTCCGCCACGAGGAGCTGCATTTCCTTTCCCACTTACAGATAATTGCATGCCTTCCGCAACTCCTGCAGGAATGTTTACGGAGATGATTTCTTCTTCACGCACAATACCATCACCATGACAAGTATTACATTTATCTTTAACTATTTTACCTTCTCCGTTGCAAGTGCTGCAGGTTACTTGAGTTTGCATAGCACCTAAAAATGTTTGTTGCGTTCGTGTTTGAACACCATGTCCATTACAAGATTTACAGGTTTCAAATTGACCGTTTTTACCTCCAGAACCTTTACATGTA
>CANLAV010000112.1 GCA_947487905.1 Bacteroidota bacterium
CCTATTTTTATGATCTTAAGTTTAAGGTTAATAGTTCTACTTTGATACCTCGTCCTGAAACCGAAGAATTGGTTTATTTAATTACGAAAACGATTACTAAAAAAACGCAGTGTTTACGTTTTGTTGATATAGGTACTGGCTCAGGTTGTATCCCAATTACTCTTAAGAAACAGTATGAAAATTCAGATTTTTATGGTCTCGATTTATCAGAAAGTGCTCTGGAAATTGCTAATTTTAATGCTAAATTAAACAATGTTGACATTAACTTTTTTATTACTGATATATTAAACGCCAATCATATTTTAAATTTAAAGTTTGATTGCATTATTAGTAATCCTCCGTATATTTTGAAATCTGAAGCAGTCCACATGGAAGATAAAGTTCTGAATTTTGAACCGAATTTAGCTTTATTTGTTGAAGATAATGAACCTATAATTTTTTATAAAAAAATAATAGATTTATGTTTACATTCACTATCGAACAATGGGTATTTATTTTTTGAATTAAATCCTTTTTATGCAAATGATGTTATGAATTATGCCAATGCTTCAAATTTGTTTAAAACGGTCGAAATTATTATTGATATGAGTGGCAAACAACGTTTTTTAATAGCACAAAAATAATGAAGCAACTGATTGTTTTTCTTTTATTAGGTAGTTCATTGTTGTTTTCACAAGGTATTGTTGACATACCTGCTAAACCATGTGGAGGAATCGATAATTTTGAATTTGTTTTTCAATCGCAATTACTTTATCCCGAAATTTTACTTAAGAAAAATGTAAGTGCAAATATTACACTGTATTTTGATGTATTGAAAGATGGGAAAATATCAAATATTGAAGTTAAGGATGATTATCCAACTGAATTAATTGAAGAAGCTAAACGATTAACAAAATACATCCTATTTCAACCAGCCACTATAGGAAACATTAAGGTTGATTCAAAAACTTTTTTAGTGTTTAATTTTAATACAAATAACTATAAAAAGTACTGTAAAATAAGGGGGTTTATGATTCCAAAAGAGATTAATTTATTTGATACTAGTTTTGTGATTTATGATCGCGCGGATGTTTCCCCTCAGTATTATAAGGGCGATGATGCTTTGAATGAATATGTATTGTCGAATTTGGAGTATCCAGATATTGCAATAAGGCAGAATATACAAGGCACAGTACTTTTAAGTTTTATTGTGGAACCGAATGGCACCTTAAGTAATATTGTTGTTGAAAAAGAATTTAACCATCTTTGCACCAATGAGGCAATAAGGGTTTTAAAAAACACTAAATGGAAAGCAGGAATAAAAGATGGGAAGTTAATTCGGTATAAAACAAAATACCCCATTATTTTTAATTTGAACAATCTTAATAAAGATAATGCAACCAGTGAACAGCGTTAAATAACTAATTTTAATTTATAATAACTATGTATACTATAAGTAACAATAAGCAAATTACTTTACAAGATATCCAAACAATTTTAAACACGAACGCAAAGCTCGTATTGTCTGATCAAGTTAAAAAAGATATTACAGCATGCCGTGATTATTTGGATAACCGAATGTCATCTCAAATTACCCCAATTTATGGGATTAATACAGGTTTTGGCTCATTGTGTAATGTAATCATTCCGCATAACGAATTAGAACAATTACAAGTGAATTTAGTGATGTCTCATGCATGTGGCATGGGAGAGGAGGTTCCTTTAGAGATTGTACGTATTATGCTTTTATTAAAAATACAATCCTTATCATATGGAAAAAGTGCGGTTCAGTTATTAACGGTTGAGCGCTTAGTAGATTTTTATAATCATAAAATTTATCCAATTGTATACCAACAGGGTTCTTTAGGAGCTTCTGGAGATTTATCACCCTTGGCACATTTATCTTTGCCTTTGTTAGGTATGGGAGAAGTAAACTACCAGGGTAATAAATGTTTGGCTTCAGATGTTTTAAAAAGTTTAAATTTAAGCCCCATCACTTTAAAATCGAAAGAGGGTTTAGCTTTACTCAATGGTACTCAGTTTATGGGTGCTTATGGCGTTTGGTGTTTGATTAAATCTCAAAAACTAAACAAACTTTCCGATTTAATCGCAGCTATTTCATTAGATGCGTTTGATGGACGATTAGAACCATTTAAAGATAATATTCATTTAATTCGCCCACATAAAGGCCAGCTAGAAACAGCAAGGGCTATTTTAAAAAACTTAGAGGGAAGTGAAATTTTAGCGCAAGAAAAATTGCACGTTCAAGATCCTTATTCATTTAGATGTATTCCTCAAGTTCATGGCGCCACAAAAGATGCAACTCAATATGTAAATACTGTTTTTGAAACAGAAATAAATTCTGTAACAGATAATCCAACCGTTTTTCCAGAAGATGATGAAATTATTTCGGGAGGTAATTTTCATGGACAACCTTTAGCTATTTCTTTAGATTTCCTTTCTATCGCCATGGCAGAGTTAGGTAGTATTTCTGAAAGACGTGTTTACCAATTGATTTCAGGAATTAGGTCATTGCCAGCTTTTTTAGTAGCTAAACCAGGTTTAAATTCTGGATTTATGATTCCTCAATATACCGCAGCAAGTATTGTAAGTCAAAATAAACAACTATGTACACCAGCAAGCATTGATAGCATCGTTTCTAGTAATGGACAAGAAGATCATGTTAGCATGGGTGCTAATGCTGCAACCAAATGTTTTAGAGTGATTGAGAATGTTGAAAAATTATTAGCCATCGAATTGTTGAATGCCTCACAGGCCATTGAATTTAGAAGGCCTTTAAAGTCGTCAATGATGATTGAAACCCTATTAAATGATTTTAGAAAAATCATACCATTTATTGTTGATGATAAAGTCATGTACCAAGAATTAGAAGCAACATTACAGTTTATAAAAACGATGAAGATTTAACATGAAACAATTTATTTTAATTTTCTTTTTTTTTGTAACTATAAAAAATTGTTATGCTTGCCAATGTCCTTTAACAAAGTTAAACACTGTGGAAATTAATAAATACGATATTATATTTTCTGGACAAATAAATAAATTAAATCTGAAAGGCGCTAATAGTGAAGCTATTTTCACTATCACTGAATTGTACAAAGGGATGATTTCTCAAAATTTTAAAGTTATTTTTAATAATGATGATGTTTGCAAGTTAGAATTGAGACAAGGAGATGATTGGATTATTTATTCAAATTATAATCAAATTGATAATGCAAAACTTGATTTTTGTAGTAGAAGTAGGCTTTATATTAAAAACATAAAGGAAGATTTTTTTGCTGTAAATACAGGCATAAGCTATGATGAAGAGTTAAAATATTTGCAAACAAATTTAGGGTTACATAAATTATTAAAAAACAATCCGAATAAAATAGAGAATCGAAATAAATTACCTACCAACAATCAATTTATTGTCATATTACTCTGCTCAATGGCTGGTCTAATATTCTTTATTTGGTTGGTAGGAAAATTCTTAAAAAAATAGAATTAGTTATGGAAAAAGTTCAACTTTACAAAGCACATCCTTGGCATGGAATTTCTTATGGAGATAATGCTCCTGAGATCGTTACTTCATTTATTGAGATGGTTCCTGCTGATCATGTTAAATATGAAATTGATAAAAAAACAGGTTATAGAAAAGTTGATAGACCTCAAAAATTTTCAAATATAATTCCTGCACTTTATGGATTTGTTCCTCAAACTTTTTGCGGTGATGAAGTTGCTAAATTAGCTAACAACGTTACTAATCGTACTGATATTATTGGCGATGGCGACCCACTAGATATATGTGTATTAACAGAAAGAAATATTACGAGTGGAGATATTTTATTAGAAGCAATTCCAATTGGAGGATTTAGAATGATTGATAAAGGAGAGGCTGACGATAAAATTATAGCCGTAATGGCAAAGGATGAAATGTATAATAAATGGAAAGATATTAGTGATGTACCTGAATCATTATTAAATCGTTTAAAACATTATTTTTTGACCTACAAAAATATTCCGGGAGAAAGTGTTGCTATTGTTGAAATTCCTGAAACTTATGGAAGAGACAAAGCACGCGAAGTTATTTTAAAAAGTATTGCAGATTATAATAAAATATATAAATCCTATATGGAGTTAGGGATTTAGTTATGCTTTATTAAAATCATTCATACAACGTTGTAAGCCTATAAACGCAAATGCTTTTATGGCATCACTAGCAATTTTTAATCGTTCGGTTAATGATTTAGTTTCTTCTTCACTCCATTTCCCCAACACATAATTCACTTGATTTCCTTTCCCAAATTCATTACTAATTCCAAAACGCATGCGAGGATAATTAGTTGTTTGTAATATTTCTTGAATATTTTTTAGTCCATTATGCCCGCCATCACTACCTTTTGGGCCAATTCGAATTTTGCCAAATGGCAGTGCTAATTCATCCACGATGACTAAGCAATTTTCAATTGAAATTTTTTCCGCCTGCATCCAATAATTCATAGCCTTACCGCTCAAATTCATATAAGTTGTAGGTTTAATTAAAATAAGTTGTTTGCCTTTATATTTTAATTCTGTTATATCCGCTAATCTATCAGATTTAAATTTTATATCATGTTCTTTTGCTAAAAAATCCAATACATCAAAACCAATATTGTGGCGAGTGTGTGCGTATTCATCACCAATATTACCTAATCCTATTATTAAAAATTTACTCATAGTGCAAATGTAATTATTTTATAGGTACCCTTTATAAAAACCAAAAACCCTTTCAGTAACTGAAAGGGTTTTGGACTCAAAAACTAAAAACCATGGCGTGGTTTCAGCTTTTATTTTTTAGACAGATTATTTACCGTCCATTTTATTTTTCAAGTCAGATAAAGCTGAAATATCACCTAAAGTCGTTTTCTCTTGGTTATCTTTCATTTTTTTAACTGCTTTTTTTGTGTCATCAGATTCAGCTGATTTAGTTGCTTTTTCAACTTTCTTAGCTTCTTCTTTCACTTCTTCGTGCAAACGAGCATGAGAAACAACAATACGCTTAGATTCTTTGCTGAATTCAATTACTTTGAAATCCATTACATCTTCAACTTTAGCAGATGTACCATCAGCCTTATTTAAGTGACGAGATGGGCAGAACCCTTCAACGCCATAAGTTAAGTTGATAGTAGCTCCTTTATCGTTGATTGAAGTAATTGTTCCTTGATGAACTGAATCAATAGTAAATACTGTTTCAAAAACATCCCAAGGATTATCTTCTAGTTGTTTATGACCTAATGATAAACGACGATTTTCTCCATCTATTTCTAAAACAGTAACATCTAATTTATCACCAATTTTACAAAACTCTGATGGATGCTTAATTTTTTTGCTCCAAGATAAATCGGAGATATGAACTAACCCATCAACGCCTTCTTCTAATTCAACAAACACACCAAAGTTTGTAAAGTTACGCACAATACCACTGTGTTTTGTTCCTTTAGCATACTTATCAATAATCATATTCCAAGGATCAGGAGTTAACTGCTTAACACCTAAACTCATTTTACGCTCTTCTCTATCTAAAGTTAAAACAACTGCGTCAACCTCTTGCCCTACTTTTAAGAATTCTTGAGCCGAACGTAAATGTTGTGACCAACTCATTTCAGAAACGTGAATTAATCCTTCAACACCTTGCGCAATTTCAACAAAAGCACCGTAATCAGCTAAAACAACAACTTTACCTGTTACTTTATCGCCGATTTTTAAATCTGCACTTAAAGCTTCCCAAGGATGAGCTGATAATTGTTTTAAACCTAAAGCGATACGTTTTTTATCATCATCAAAATCTAAAATTACAACGTTAATTTTTTCGTCTAATTTTACAATTTCTTCTGGATGATTAATACGACCCCATGATAAATCTGTAATATGAATTAAACCATCAACACCACCTAAATCGATAAACACACCGTATGTAGTAATGTTTTTAACAATACCTTCTAATACTTGTCCTTTTTCTAATTTAGAAATGATATCACGTTTTTGAGATTCAATTTCAGC
The DNA here is from genome assembly GCA_947487905.1 of Bacteroidota bacterium. Lineage (GTDB taxonomy): Bacteria > Bacteroidota > Bacteroidia > B-17B0 > Aurantibacillaceae > UBA4416. The sequence goes on from CANLAV010000112.1 coordinate 6,022, forward strand.
CTCAATTAATGCTTTATGAGAAACTACTACATTTTTGAATTCATTATTGATTTTAACAACTTTAAATTCCATTGTTTTTCCAACGTAAACATCATAATCACGAATTGGTTTAACATCAATTTGTGAGCCTGGTAAAAATGCTTCAACGCCAAATACGTCAACAATTAAACCACCTTTAGTTCTACATTTAACAAAACCTTTAATAATTTCATCGTTAGTAAGTGCCTCATTAACTCTATCCCAAGATTTTCCGGCACGTGCTAGTTTGTGAGATAAGATTAATTGACCATTTGCATCTTCCGCTTTTTCGATAAACACTTCAATAGTATCACCAATTTTTAAATCAGGATTGTAACGAAATTCTGATAAAGAAACAACTCCATCTGATTTGTAACCAATGTTTACAACAACTTCACGAGCATTTTTAGAAACTACAGTTCCTGTAATAACTTGAGCATCAGAAATCGTGCTTAATGATTTTCCGTACATTTCATCTAACGACGTTCTTTCAGATTCTGAATACGCGTCGTTTTTCTTTCCAATTGAACTCCAGTCAAAATCTGCGTTCCCTGTTTGTGCATTTTTATCTGCCATTTTTTTAAATAATTGTATTCGATATATCAAGGCTATCGAAGGGGTTAGTTTATTTTTTTGATTCCAATTTATACCTTGATTAAAAATTGGGGTACAAATATACGATTATTAAATCTTTTTATTTAATCAATATGAAAATATTTTTATTTCTAAAATATTGATAAACAGATACTTAAATTAATCTTTGTTTTTGAATCCTAACTAAATAAGGTTATATTCGATCATGTTTTTAGACCTTTAATTTATGATTTCGACAGTAACACATGGTATAGAAATTTCAGTGCAAACCCATTACTATGCAGCACAATCATCTCCTAAGCATGGACACTTTTTTTTTGTATACGAAATAACCATTTCAAATAAAACAGAGTTTTCGGTTCAACTTTTAAAAAGACATTGGAATATCGTTGATGGATTTGGACAAAAGAGAGTCGTTAAAGGCGATGGCGTTGTTGGAGAAACTCCAATCATTGAACCATTGGGTGTATTTAAATATAATAGTGGATGCGATTTTGAAACTGAAATGGGAAAAATGAATGGTTTTTTTTCAATGCAAAAGTTAGTTGATAAAACTCATTTTGATGTTGTTATACCAGAATTTACAATGGAATTA
>CANLAV010000113.1 GCA_947487905.1 Bacteroidota bacterium
GGCTTCTGTTGAAAGTGTTGATACTAAAGGAGATATTAGCAAAGTAAACGTAAAAACGAAAACTGGTAACATGGTTTTAGAAGCAGAAATAGTTTTATCTGCTGTTGGAATTGAAGCAAATATTTCTGGCTTAGGTTTGGAATCTGTTGGTATTGCTAAAGATAAAGGGAAAATAGTTGTAGATAAATATTACGCAACCAATGTTCCAGGTTATTATGCGATTGGAGATTGCGTTCCAGGTCAGTCGCTAGCTCATGTTGCAAGCGCAGAAGGTATCACTTGTGTTGAAAAAATTGCAGGCATTCATGCAGAACCTATTGATTATAAAAATATTCCAGGTTGTACGTATTGCCAACCAGAGGTTGCTTCTGTTGGTATGACTGAAAAACAAGCTAAAGAAGCTGGTTATACATTAAAAGTTGGAAAGTTTCCATTCTCAGCATCAGGTAAAGCAAGCGCCTCTGGTGCAAAAGATGGATTTATAAAATTAATTTTTGATGCTAAATACGGAGAAATTTTAGGAGCTCATATGATTGGAGCTAACGTCACTGAAATGATTGCTGAAATTGTAGCCATCCGTAAATTAGAGACAACTGGGCATGAATTAATAAAAACAATTCATCCGCATCCAACCATGAGTGAAGCTATCATGGAAGCAGCCGCCGCAGCTTACGGAGAGGTTATTCATTTATAATTTATTTAATTATAAATTATCAAAACAAATTAATTAAAATACTGTTATTAATAAAAAACTATTTAAAAAAATACTATGCAATTTCAACTTACCGAAGAGCAATTAATGATTCAAAGTGCAGCAAGGGACTTTGCCCAAAACCAATGTAAGCCTGGAGTAATTGATCGTGATGAAAATCAAAAATTTCCTGCTGAGCAAATGAAAATGTTAGGAGAACTAGGATTCATGGGAATGATGGTTGATCCAAAATATGGAGGCGGCGGTATGGATGCTATTTCTTATAGTATCGCTGTTGAAGAGATTTCAAAAGTTGACGCTTCATGCAGTGTTGTGATGAGCGTAAACAACTCCTTAGTTTGTTGGGGATTAGAGCATTTTGGAAATGAAGAGCAAAAACAAAAATATTTAGTGCCTTTAGCAAAAGGTGAACTAATCGGTGCATTTTGTTTATCAGAGCCAGAAGCGGGTAGTGATGCTACTTCACAAAGAACCTTAGCCATTGATAAAGGTGATTATTATGAATTGACTGGTACAAAGAATTGGATAACGAACGGAAGTTCAGCTTCTGTATACTTAGTTATGGCTCAAACCAATGTTGAATTAGGCCATAAAGGAATTAACTGCCTTATTGTTGAACGCGGCATGGAAGGTTTTACCATTGGTCCGAAAGAAAATAAAATGGGAATAAGAGGAAGCGATACGCATTCTTTAATGTTTGATTCAGTAAAAGTGCCTAAAGCAAATAGAATAGGAGAAGACGGTTTTGGTTTTAAGTTTGCAATGAAAACATTAGGTGGAGGCCGCATTGGGATTGCGTCCCAAGCTTTAGGAATAGCACAAGGTGCTTTTGAATTGTCATTAGCCTATTCCAAAGAAAGAAAAGCATTTGGTAAACTGATATCACAACATCAAGCTATTCAATTTAAATTAGCTGATATGGCAACACGTATTGAATGTGCTCGTTTATTGATATATAAAGCAGCTTGGTTAAAAGATCAAAATTTACCTTGTGAAAAAGAAAGTGCTCAAGCTAAAGTTTTTGCTTCTGAAACGGCGATGTGGGTAACAACTGAAGCAGTTCAAATTCATGGAGGCTATGGTTATGTAAAAGAGTACCATGTTGAAAGATTGATGCGTGATGCTAAGATTACTCAAATTTATGAAGGAACAAGCGAGGTACAACGCATTGTTATTTCAAGAGCTTTATTGGCTGATTAGAAAAAAATACAATTGATAAAAAACTCCCAATTAATTAAATTGGGAGTTTTTTATTTAAAATACATTTAAGAAACGATTATTGAATAATAATTCGTTTTGTTTTAGAGCCTGATTTCGTTTTTACTGTCACAAAATAAACGCCTTGACTATTAGAAGATAAATCTAAAGTTGATTTACCGCCATTTGAATTACTAAAATGAAGTTGTTTAATCACCTGTCCCAATGTATTTATAACAGTTATACTGTAATCATCATTTGTTACTAAACTAACCATGATATTTAATTCTCCATTGGATGGATTTGGGAATAATTCAACCTCAGAAATGGATGACGATTCATCAATACCAGTTGGAATAGAGCAGACAGTAGATGTATTTAATGAATTACGACGAATACAGTTAGCCATAACGGATTGCATACGTGCTTTTTGAGTTGAAGTAAACATAACCATACAGCGATCATCCGAATAATCCATGTAATTTTGATATAAAACGCCAGGACTCGTTGGTGAACATGCATCAGTTCTTACTAGTCCATTTGTTGTTGGGCAGGTATAGTTTTCTCCAGCTTGATTTGGTGTATCTGCTGCATAATCAGATCCTGAACAAGCACTTCCATCATCACCCCAAATGTGACGTAAACCTAACCAATGACCAGCTTCATGAGTTAATGTTCTACCTAAATTATACGCACCACCTGTAGCTCCAGATAACCCAACGTATTTGTAATCAACAACTACGCCGTCTGTATTAGCTGCACCGCCAAAGCCTGTAATATCACCAATTGGTGTTGTGCCAGCTGTAACTGTAGGGAATTGCGCATAGCCTAAAACACCACCATTTAATTCTGTAATCCAAACATTAAAATATTTTACTGGATTCCAAATTGACCCAGCTTTTACTGTATTCTCTAGATAGCTGCTACTTGCTGTATATGGCGGATTTGTTGACCAACCTTTGCTAGCTACAGTAAAACGATCAATACCAGGTTCAGTTAAAACCCCACCTGTTGGGTTCACTTTTGCTAAGCAGAAATTAATTTCGCAATCAGCGGCTATAGCCACAAAAGACGGCTGAGTTAAATAGGTATTTAAATCTGTATTTAATTTTCGGTAATCTGCGTTAAGGGTATTTAATTGTTGCGTTATTCGAGCAGCAGAAACATTAGCATTAGTTCCAACAGCTTGTCCTGTATGTATAATATGAAAAATTACTGGAATGTTATAGACTACAACTGCTTTTTTTTCATTAGCAAATTGCTGTTGTTTTTGAATTTTATCTGCAATCCAAGTTTCAAACGATTCATCTAAAATTGGAGTTGCGCATTTTCGTTTAATTGCAGTAGGTTCAGATGTAACGTTCTGAGCAGTTAGGATTGATTGTTGGGTAAAGGTATTAAATACTGTTAATACAAAAACCCCTAAATAGGTAATTTTTTTTTTCATAGTTTTAGTTTAGTTTTACATAAATACAAAATTATAATTAAATATCCTCTTAAATTTCAAATTTTGAGGTAAATTTGAAAGAACTATGAGATTTAAAATTTTAATAATTGAGGATGAAAAATCATTATTAGATACCTTAACATTAAATCTTCAGCTTGAAAACTTTGATGTTCATCCTTTAACGAATCCAGTTAACGCTTTAAATATCATACAAGATTTCAAACCAGATTTAATTATACTAGATATCATGATGCCTCAAATGAGTGGAATTGATTTTTATCAATCTTTATTAAATCATCATATAAAAATTCCTACCATTTTTTTAACGGCAAAGAACAATATTAAAGATAAAATTGAAGGCCTCAAGTTAGGTGCAGATGATTACATTACTAAGCCATTTGATTTAGAAGAATTACTATTGCGTATCAATATTGTCTTAAAGCATTCGAATCAAAAAACAGATTTATTAACTTCTTATATTTTTAATAATTGTGAAGTTAACTTTGTTACGTATTTAGTTTTAAAACAAGATAAAACCACTGAAACGCTTTCTAAACGTGAGATTGCGTTGTTGAAATTATTAATTGAAAATAAAAATACAGTTATTTCGAGAGAAGAAATTTTAAATAAACTATGGGCTAAAGATGAAAATTCTTCTTCGCGAACCATTGATAATTATATTTTAAATTTTAGAAAAATGTTTGAAACCAATCAGAAACAACCTACTTATTTTTTATCAATAAGAGGAGTAGGGTATAAGTTTCAAGATGAATAGAAAATTAGTTTTTCACCCATTTATCAATTTGCCAAACTAGTAATGAGGAACTAATTCCTAAAACCATACCACCTAATACATCGCTTGGAAAGTGAACACCTAAACGCATTCGAGAGTATCCAACGCCACAAGCATATAAATAACTAGGAACTGCTACATACCATTTTTTTGAGGAAAGTGTAACTGCTGTCGCCATGGCAAAAGCTGACGAAGTATGTCCAGATGGAAATGAATATTGTCCAACCTCAGTTCGTTGAATAATATCATTGGGATATTTTTTAAATGGACGTGTTCTATTTATCGAGTATTTTAAGCTTGTTGTTAAAACAATATTTAGTCCTATCGCTAATCCTGTTTTTAAACCATTTCGCATCATTGGCTTATTGTTTTGAATATATCCAGATAAAAAAAGTGAACCTGGAGTTATCATCAACGCAGGATAAATAGAATGAGATGTGATTTGCATTGTTTTATCCCAACAAGGCATTTCATTTTTATTGATTGATTTTAAAATAGATAAGTCTGCCGTTTGACAATAACTTTTATTACCAAAACATATAAAAACAAAAATGACAATGTATAATTTCATTATTTAATTAATAATAAAACATAAATAGCTGGAATTATAACCATAAAAAATACATAAGTTAGAATAATGGCTGTTTTTTCTAACCATTTCACATCTTTTAAAAAAGGTGTTTTTAAGACTGCTGAAACATGATTAATTATGCTGGCTTCAATAATGCTATAAGTATGAACACCGGCTTGAACACCACCATAACGTTTGGTAAATGATAATAATATGCAATCTCTAATTAACCAATAATTAGTATCCGTTAGGTCATTATAAGTAACAGTATAGTTTATGTTTTCGGCTGTAAGGTAATTTCTGATTTTTTGATTTTTCATTTCCATAATAAGCTCAAATACCATGGAAATAGGGATAATTAAAAAGAATAGATTTTGACTGGTTAAAGAAAAAATGGCTAAACCTAATATTGAAATGATTGTAAAAATAGTTCGGATGTTATGATTTTGTTTTAAAAATAATACTTCAATTAATCGACCTCCATCTAATGGTATAAATGGCAATAAATTAAATAGATTAAGAAATAGAAAGATATTGGCCAACATGGCTATTTGCTCATTTGGATAAAAAATAGTAACTATGAATAAACAAAAACCGATTATTATTCCTGGTAATGGCCCAGCTAATATAACGATACTCATTTGTCGTTGCGAGATAACTGTTTTTTTGCCAGAAACATATGCACCTAATAAAGGAATAAAAAATAGTTTTACATTATTGTAATTAAAAAGTTTCATGGCAAAAAAATGGCCGAGCTCATGTATTAATAAAACAACTAATAATCCAGCCATATAAGAGATGTTTTTATCAAAAATGGTATAAAATAAAAAAGCATATATCACTAAACTGATAACTGATTTTCTAAGCCAATTTTTTTTGTTTTCTTCTAGTATAGGTTTTGGTAAAACTGTATGTATCGTTTGGTCGTTTTCTATTGAATTAAAATTTTCCACGTTGGTATTTTGATGTTTTTTATAAATAATTTTAAGCGCAAATTTATTCTTTTAATTTTATGTCTAGTTTCTAAATCCACAACTGATTTTGTAACAAAAATATTACAAATCCAGATACATAGCCCGTTAAAGCAAGTAGCGAGATGTTTTTTAAATACCAGCTAAAACTTATATTTTCAATTCCCATGACTGCAACTCCAGCTGCACTACCAATAATTAAACAACTGCCACCTGTTCCTGTGCAATAACAAATCATTAACCAAAATTGATCGTCAGTTGGAAAGTCATACATTCCTAAAGTAGCTGCAAGTAATGGCACATTATCAACAACCGCAGAAAGTAATCCAATGCAGGTTGAAATAATTTTTAGATTCCCAATAGTTTCATTTAAATAAGTGGCGGCATTATTTAAAATATTTACTTCTTGTAGGCAAGCTACAGCTAGTAAAATACCTAAAAAAAATAAGACACTTGGAACATCTGTTTTTGAAATGGCATGTGATACTGAAAACTTTTCTTTGTCAAAACTGCTTTTACGTTTATGAATGAGTTCTGTGACGATCCATAAAACACCTAAACCAAAGAGAATACCCATGTAGGGTGGAAGGTGAGTTAATGTTTTGAATACGGGCACAAATAAAAGAGCTGAAATTCCCATTGTAAAAATGAGTGTTTTTTCTTTTTTTGAAATTGTGTTTTCTTCATTTTTTGTTTCAATGCTTTCAACTTCACCTTTCATTTTAAGTAACCCAATTCCTAAAGGCACTAACATAGACACTAAGCTTGGTAAAAATAAACGACTCATCATATGTGTCGCTGTTAGTTTATTGCTAACCCATAACATGGTAGAAGTTACATCTCCAATAGGGCTGAAACAACCACCAGCATTACATGATATTATAATTAAGCCGATAAAAAAATACCGATCATTTTTCTCTGGAATTATTTTTTTTACAATGGTTGCCATGACGATGGCAGTTGTTAGATTATCCAAAACTGCAGATAATACAAATGCTAGTACTGAAATTATGATTAAAAGTTTACGTTTGTTTTTTGTTTTAATAGCATCTGTTATGATATCAAATCCATCATGAGCATCAATTAATTCAACAATTGCCATGGCCCCTAATAAAAAGAAAATTATTTCAGAGATAGATGCCAAGTGATGACTTAATCCTGTTGTGATGTCTGAATCATGAGATAATAGAGCATATGAACTCCAGCATAAAACACCTAATAAGAGAGCGCTACCAGATTTATTAATAGCTATACTATGCTCAAAAGCAATAAAAAGATAACCAATTATAAATAGAGTAATTATAAGTGTAATCATTTTAATTTTTCCTTTAAATAGTTAGCCGTATAACTTGCTTTTATTTTTGAAACAGTTTCTGGAGTTCCTTCAGCCACA
>CANLAV010000114.1 GCA_947487905.1 Bacteroidota bacterium
AAAGCATATCAATTCCATCAATGAGCTAAGTGAATTGAAATTAATTTTTTAGATTTTTTCGATTTTTTATATTACTTTTATTACATGATTACAGCAGAACAACTTAAAGCCCTTCACGATCGAAAAACCGCTCTGAAGGGATTTCTTTGACTACGATAAAAAACAACATGAGTTAAAAGAACTCGAAGAAAAAACCTTAGATCCAAATTTTTGGACAGATTCAAAAAAAGCCGAAGCCGTTTTAAAAGAAGTAAAGTCCCGCAAAATGTGGGTTTCTTCTTATGATACCTTTTCTGCTTCTTTAGATGATTTAGATACCATTTACGAATTTTTTAAATCGGGTGATGCTACTGAAAAAGATGTAGATGAGCAACAAGCCATTACCGCAAAAATTATTGAAGATATTGAGTTTAAAAACATGCTCAATAAGCCAAATGATAATTTAAGTTGTGTGCTTCAAATTAACGCAGGAGCTGGCGGAACCGAAAGTTGTGATTGGGCTAGCATGCTTATGCGCATGTATATTATGTGGGCAGAAAAACATGGTTTTAAAATTAAAGAACTAGATTTAAACAATGGTGATGTCGCAGGTATTAAGTCGGTTTCTTTAGAAATTGAAGGTGATTATGCATACGGTAATTTAAAAGGAGAAAATGGCGTTCATCGTTTGGTCCGTATTTCTCCTTTTGATAGTAATGCCAAACGTCACACTTCATTTGCTTCTGTTTACGTGTATCCAGTTGTTGATGATACGATTGAAATTAATATTCACCCTAATGATATTGAAATTCATACCTCACGCAGTGGTGGCGCTGGTGGACAAAATGTGAATAAAGTGGAATCAAAAGTTCAAATTACTCATAAACCATCTGGCATTGTAGTTGTTTGTCAAGTAGATCGCTCTCAATTAGGAAATAGAACTATGGCCATGCAAATGTTACGTTCACAACTGTATGAAATCGAAATGCGAAAACAAAACGAAGCACGTGATGCTGTGGAAGATGGTAAAATGAAAATTGAATGGGGATCTCAAATTCGTAGTTATGTGTTACATCCATATAAAATGGTAAACGATCATCGTTCTGAGTTAAAAATTACTGATGCTGAAGGAGTTTTGAATGGGAATATTGATGAGTTAATAAAAACGTTTTTAATGGGTAGTAATTAATGGAAGAGGAATATATTGAAGTAATAGGAGCAAGAGCTCATAATTTAAAGGATATTTCTTTAACAATTCCCCGCAATAAGCTGGTTGTGTTAACAGGCTTAAGTGGAAGTGGAAAATCTTCTTTAGCTTTTGATACGATTTATGCGGAAGGACAAAGACGCTATATTGAAAGTTTTTCAAGTTATGCTCGCCAGTTTTTGGGTAATATGGAGCGCCCAGATGTAGATAAAATTTCAGGCTTAAGTCCTGTTATTTCTATTGAACAAAAAACAGTTAATAAAAATCCACGTTCTACGGTTGGCACAATTACAGAAATTTATGATTTCTTACGTTTACTGTTTGCCCGCTCAGGAGAAGCCTTTTCGTATGTTTCTGGCGAAAAAATGGTAAGATACAGCGATGATCAAATTATTGCTTTAATTTTAGAAACTTACAATTCAAAAAAAATTAATTTACTAGCTCCCATTGTAAAAGGTCGTAAAGGTCATTACAGAGAGTTGTTCGAAGATATTAGAAAGAAAGGATTTAATAAAGTGCGCATAGATGGTGCAATTGTAGACATTACACCAAAAATGCAAGTTGATCGATACAAAATCCACGATATTGAAATTGTTGTTGATAGATTAGAGATTAATACTGACATAAAAACACGACTTAATCAATCACTTCAAACAGCTATGAAGCATGGTAAAGGAACCATTATGGTTTTAGAGCATGTTGAAGATGATGTTAAAGCAAAAAAGAAAACATCTTCATTTGGTTTTGGTAAAGTTCAATTTTACAGTCGTATGTTAATGTGCCCTATAAGCGGTATTTCGTATGATGAACCTGCACCCAATTTATTTTCTTTTAATTCACCCTATGGCGCTTGCCCTCATTGTAACGGTTTGGGTGTTGTGTCTGAAGTTGATATTAATAAAATTGTACCTAATCAAAGTATTTCAATTCGTAAAGGTGCTATAGCACCACTTGGACCTTCAAAAGGTATTTGGGTTTTTAAACAAATTGAAGCGATTGGTTTAAAATATAATTTTACGTTAGATACTCCTTTTGAAGATATTGATGAAGAAGCGATTAATATTTTACTGCATGGAAGTGAAGAATTATTTACAGTGAAATCAGATACAAGTGAAAACGGTTATAGCACTGCCTTTGATGGTATTGCGACTCATATAACTAAACAAGCGGAAGAAGATGCTTCTCCTGCCATGTTACGTTGGGTTGAAGGTTTTACAAATAAAATAAATTGTTCGGTTTGCGATGGAACCCGTTTAAAAAAAGAAGCGCTCTATTTTAAAATAGATGGTAAAAATATTTCAGAATTATCTGAAATGGATATCAATATTTTAAATGATTGGTTTAAAGGAATTGAAAAACGATTATCTAAATCGCAAAATACCATTGCTAAAGAAGTCTTAAAAGAAATTAGAACCCGTATAGGATTTCTATTAGAAGTTGGTTTGGATTATGTAACGCTTAATCGTTCTTCAAAAACCTTGAGTGGAGGCGAAGCTCAGCGTATTCGTTTAGCAACCCAAATAGGTTCACAATTAGTAGGTGTACTTTATATTTTAGATGAACCAAGTATTGGTTTGCATCAGCGTGATAATATGCGTTTAATCGAAGCTCTGAAAAATTTGCGTGATGTTGGTAATAGTGTATTGGTTGTTGAACATGATAAAGACATGATTATTGAAAGTGATTATGTCATTGACATAGGACCTGGCGCTGGTGTCCATGGAGGAAGAGTTGTAGCTGCGGCAACACCAAAAGAAATGCTGAAGTTTAATACAATGACCGCCGATTACATCACAGGAAAAAAATCGATTGAAGTTCCAAAAGAAAGAAGAAAAGGTAATGGTAAAAAATTAGTTTTAAAGGGTTGTACTGGGCATAATTTAAAAAATGTTTCAGTCGATATTCCGTTAGGAAAATTAATTTGTATTACAGGTGTTAGTGGTAGTGGAAAATCAAGTTTAATTAACGAAACACTGTATCCTATTTTAAGTAATTATTTTTATAAATCAGAAAAACGGCCATTACCATATAAATCGATAACAGGTTTAGAACACATTGATAAAGTAATAGATATTGATCAATCGCCCATAGGTAGAACGCCACGCAGTAATCCAGCCACTTATACCAGTGTATTTACAGATATTAGAAATTTATTTGCAGAATTAACCGAATCTAAAATTAGAGGTTATAAAGCTGGAAGATTTTCATTTAATGTAAAAGGCGGACGTTGTGAAACATGTGGTGGAGCAGGAGTGAAGACGATTGAAATGAATTTTTTGCCTGATGTATATGTGAATTGTGATGCCTGTAATGGAAAACGTTATAACCGGGAAACCATTGAAGTTAGATACAAAGGGAAGTCGATCAGTGATGTATTAAATATGACAATTGACCAAGCTTGTGAGTTTTTTGAAAATCTTCCAACTATTTTGCGTCAAGTTAAAAGTTTGCAAGCTGTTGGTTTAGGCTATATTACCCTCGGCCAACAAGCTACAACTTTAAGTGGAGGAGAAGCTCAACGTGTAAAATTATCAACTGAATTAAGTAAACGAGATACTGGTAATACGCTTTATATTTTAGATGAACCAACTACAGGATTACATTTCGAAGACATTAGAATATTATTGGGAGTATTAAATAGGTTAGTTGATAATGGAAATACTGTTTTAGTGATTGAGCATAATATGGATATGATTAAAGTAGCTGATCATATTATCGATGTTGGTTTAGAAGGAGGAAAGGGTGGTGGAGAAATTCTATTTACAGGCACTCCCGAAGAATTAATAAAAAGTAAAAAAGGATTTACAGCACCATTTTTGAAAAAAGAAATGAAATAAGTTAAATAGTTTTAAAATTAAAAACGTTTAACTTTAGTGAATAAAAACTGTTTTTAAACATAAGTATGATGAATCAAGATAAGGAAGAAAAAATAAGAAGAGCTTTTGCAGCAAGAGAATCAAGAGAAGTAATGGCATCAGATAGTTGGAAGATTTTTAAAATCATGAGCGAATTTGTTAATGGCTTTGAACAAATGCAACAAATTGGTCCTTGTGTTTCTATTTTTGGTTCAGCAAGAACTAAACCTGATAACAAATATTATATTCTAGCAGAAGAAATTGCGTTTAAATTAACTCAAGAGGGTTATGGTGTTATTACTGGTGGCGGTCCTGGTATTATGGAAGCCGCTAATAAAGGAGCAAAGCGTGGAAAAGGAAATTCAGTTGGTTTAAATATCAATTTACCTTTTGAACAAAAACCTAATGATTATATTGATAGAGATAAAAGCATTGATTTTAATTACTTCTTTGTTCGCAAAACAGTATTCTTAAAATATTCGCAAGGTTTTATTGGTATGCCTGGAGGATTTGGTACAATTGACGAATTATTTGAATCGTTGACTTTAGTGCAAACGAATAAAATTGCTGAATTTCCAGTTATTTTAGTAGGAACAGAATATTGGAGTGGTTTGATATCTTGGATGAAAGAAACGATGTGGCATCAAGAGCATAATATCAATGAATCTGATTTAGATTTATTTAAAATAGTTGATACGGCTGATGAGGCAGTTAAACATATTGTTGACTTTTATAACAAATATTTATTAAAGCCAAATTTTTAATTTTAAAAATTAAACTTAAAGTGCAATTTCTATTTTGATTTTTTTATTTTTTATTTTCTCATCTTTAATTAGAGAGAGTGTTTGATTTATTTTATGTCGTTTTACCGCTACAAATGCACTAAAATCAAGTACTTCAATTTTTCCAAGTTCATCTTTTTGTAATCCTCCTTTTTGTAAAAGCATACCTACAATATCCATTTTATTTATTTTATCTTTTTTTCCCGCACTTAAATACAAGGTTTGCCATTCGCTGGATTTTGGTAAAATGAATTTTTTTGGTAATGATTCTTCAATGGGTTGTTCAGTTATAAATTTTGGTAAAAAATCTTCTTTATCTAATAGATAATAAACCGTTCCGCTTGCGTGCATCCTTGCTGTTCTTCCATTTCGATGGATCATTACATCTTCAGTAAATGGTAGTTGATAATGAATTACTGTACCTATTTCAGGAATATCTAATCCACGGGAAGCTAAATCAGTTGTAATTAAAATACGTGTACTTTCATTTCTTAATTTGATAAGTGTGCGCTCTCTATCTATTTGTTCTAAGCCTCCATGATAAAAACCATGTTGTACTTTATGAATATCTAGTTGCTCAGAAATACGATTTACAGCATCTCTATGATTACAGAAAACAATGATTGATTGCTCTTTTATGTTTCCTAACAATAGCATTAAAGCTTCTAACTTATCATCTTCAACAACTCTAACAAATCTTGTAATTAAATTTTTATTTTCTGTAACAGATTCTGTTGGTAAAAAATTTAAGATTAATTCACTTTTTAAACCAACAAAGTTTGGTATTTCTTTTAATTCTGTTGCTGATGTTAAGATTCGTTTTTTAAGATTTTGACAATTTTTAATAATAAATTCCATCTCATCTTTAAATCCAAATTCTAATGATTTGTCAAATTCATCTAAAATTAAAATGGGTGTTTCAGATAAGTTTAAATTATTTTTCCTGATATGATGTCCTAATCTTCCTGGTGTTCCAACTAATATAGCGGGTGGTTGAGATAAATTATGTTCTTCGACTCTAACTTGATGACCACCATAACAGCTATTAATCTTAAACGGTGTTCCCATTTGTTTAAACACACTTTCTATTTGTATAGCTAATTCGCGCGATGGAACAATAATTAAAACTTGAACTCCTAATAAATTTTCGTTTAGTAATGGAATTAATGGTAATAAAAAAGCTAAGGTTTTTCCTGTACCTGTAGGCGAAATTAAAATAACATTATTTGTTTTTTCTATACTTTCCAATGATTTTTCTTGCATTGGATTTAATGCTGTTATATTTAAATTTGATAAAATCTGAGGTACAGTAATCATATAATTAGTTTGAATTGCGTTATAATGTTTTTATTAAAACTCAAGTTCTAAACTTAAATTCTCACTCCCTCTTTTTACGACAACGATTGTTTTATCTCCTTTTTTAAATACTGATAAGGCCTTCATATAATCTTGTACATTTTTTACGTTTAACTCACCAAGCTTTATAACAACATCACCTGCTTTTACTCCAGCTTTAAATGCTGGTTTGTTATCAGAAACACCATCCACTCTCATACCTTCGCCTTCAAATGCATAATCAGGCATAACGCCCATGGTTACTTTCCATTTTGTGCTTGTTGAAACGGGAGCTGCTGTCTTTGAAAAAGCTAACCTAGGCAGTGAATTTGTTGCATTAACCAATTTAACAATATAGTCTAAAACTTTTTTCTCTCCTGAAACATTAATTTTATCGGCATCATCAGTTGGTTTGTGATAATCACTATGTTGCCCTGTGAAAAAATGTAAAACAGGAATATCTTTCAAATAAAAACTAGTTTGATCACTTGGACCAATTCCTGAACTATCTTTTTTTATTGAAAAGTAATTGTTTGTTTTATCTAACAATGAAACCCAAGTTGGAGAAGTACCAACACCATAAACTAATAATTTCTTCGTACTATCATTTAAACGCCCAATCATATCCATATTTATCATATAGTTTATTTTGGTTAAATCAACAGTTGGGTTGTCACACCATTTTTTAGAACCAAGCAAACCTAATTCTTCTCCACTAAAACAAATGAATAAAAAATTATAGTTTTCTTTTATTTTATTACTTGAATAATACCTTGCTAATTCTAATACTCCTGAAGTACCACTTGCATTATCATCTGCACCATTGTGAATTTTGTTTTCAGGATTTGCATCAAGACTATTATGGTCGTGACCTAAACCTAAATGATCGTAATGTGCTCCAATAACAATCGTGTTTTCA
>CANLAV010000115.1 GCA_947487905.1 Bacteroidota bacterium
CCAATTTCGCAATTGAAAGCGGCTGCTGAAAAAAATGG
Organism: Bacteroidota bacterium; assembly: GCA_947487905.1. Taxonomy (GTDB): domain Bacteria; phylum Bacteroidota; class Bacteroidia; order B-17B0; family Aurantibacillaceae; genus UBA4416. The sequence goes on from CANLAV010000115.1 coordinate 39, forward strand.
CTGGCCAATGAAAGTGGAAGCTGGTGTAATTGGTTCATGTACAAACTCTTCTTACGAAGATATTGCTCGTGCTGTATCACTAGCAAAACAAGTATCTGCAAAAGGTTTAAAATCTAAAGGCGACTTTATGATTAATCCGGGTTCCGAGCAAATTCGTTATACGATTGAGCGCGATGGTTTCTTAGACGTGTTTGCAGAAGTTGGAGCAACTGTATTTACAAATGCTTGCGGACCTTGTATTGGAATGTGGGATCGTGTAGGTGCCGAAAAACAAGAGAAAAACACCATCGTTCACTCTTTTAACCGTAACTTTGCTAAACGTGCTGATGGTAATCCAAATACGTATGCATTTGTGGCATCTCCAGAAATTGTTACTGCACTAGCTATTGCAGGTGATTTAGGATTTAATCCGTTAACTGATACATTAACAAACGAAAAAGGCGAACAAGTAAAATTAGACGCTCCTAATGGTGATGAGTTACCAACTAAAGGATTTGCCGTTGAAGATGCAGGATATCAAGCACCAGCAGCAGACGGAAGTAAAGTTCAAGTTTTAGTAGAACCAACTTCTAAACGTTTACAATTATTAGATCCATTTGCAGCTTGGACAGGCGTTGATTTTAAAGGTTTAAAATTATTAATTAAAGCAAAAGGAAAATGTACAACTGACCATATTTCAATGGCTGGTCCTTGGTTAAAGTTCCGTGGGCATTTAGATAATATTTCTAATAACATGTTAATTGGTGCTGTAAATGCATTTAACGAAAAAACAGATTCAGTTAAAAATCAATTAACGGGCGAATATGCTGGCGTACCAGTTGTACAACGTGCGTATAAAGCAAATAACATTTCATCAATTGTAGTGGGTGACGAAAATTATGGTGAAGGTTCATCTCGTGAACACGCCGCAATGGAGCCTCGTCATTTAGGAGTAAAAGTAGTATTAGTAAAATCATTTGCTCGTATCCACGAAACAAACTTAAAAAAACAAGGTATGTTAGGTATTACTTTTGCTAATACAGCTGATTACGATAAAATTAAAGAAGATGATAGCATTGATATCTCTGGTTTAACAACGTTTGCCCCAGATGTTCAATTAACGATTACATTAAATCATGCAGATGGAAGTAAAGAAGAATTTAAAGTAAATCACAGCTATAATGCTCAACAAATTGAGTGGTTTAAAGCTGGTGGCGCTTTAAATATTATTAGAGCTTCTGTAAAAGCATAGTATAATTCATACTTTTAAATTTATAAATCCCATCAAATTATTGATGGGATTTTTTTATTACACCAAACAATTAGTATATACGGAAATATTGATTACCTTTGAGGACTTCTTACGAAGATTGTATCTCAATCTGGTTTGTAATATCTTTTACAACTCTAATATTTTTACACTTTTCTTAACGAATTATAATAAAATAAGTAAACCCGTTTGCCTATTGGTAAACACAAAACAAACAACAACATGAACAAAGGAACAGTAAAATTTTTTAACGAAGCAAAAGGTTTCGGATTTATTAAAGACGATAACGGACAAGAAATATTCGTTCACGCAACAGGATTAATACATGAAATTCAAGAAAACGATCAAGTAACTTACGATATACAAGATGGTAAAAAAGGTCTTAATGCAGTTAATGTAAGCCGCGTATAATTATCTAATTATAAAAAAATAAAAAACCTTTGCTTTATAGCAAAGGTTTTTTTTATGCCTTTAAATGTAAAAACTATTTACCTGCTAATAAAAACATAGTTGCCATTCGAACAGCAACACCGTTTTCTACTTGATCTAAAATAATAGATTGGCTACCATCCGCTACTTCACTCGTAATTTCAACACCACGATTAATAGGTCCTGGATGCATAATCACAATTTTTTTAGATAGAGAATCTAACAGGGTTTTATCTAAACCATATAACATCGTATATTCTCTAATTGAAGGAAAGAATTTAATGTCTTGTCTCTCTAATTGAATACGCAACATATTGGCGGCATCACACCACTCTAATGTTTTTCTTAAGTCTAACTCAACCGAGACACCTAAACTTTCAACGTATTTAGGAATTAGTGTTTTTGGCCCACAAACTTTAACTTGAGCACCTAATTTTTGCAAACAAAAAATATTTGATAGTGCTACTCGTGAATGAAGAATATCACCAATAATGGCAATTTTTTTTCCTTTTAAATCTCCTAATTTTTCTTGTAATGAATAAGCATCTAATAACGCTTGAGTAGGATGTTCGTGAGCACCATCCCCAGCATTGATAATTTTTGCTTTAACTTTATTTGACAAATATACCGCTGCACCAGGACTTGAATGCCTCATGACAATCATATCTACTTTCATGGCAAGAATATTATTAACCGTGTCAGTTAATGTTTCTCCTTTTTTTACAGATGAAGAAGATGCTGAAAAATTGATGGTGTCTGCACTCAAGCGTTTTTGAGCTAATTCAAAAGATAAACGTGTTCGAGTAGAATTTTCAAAAAATAAATTAGCAATGGTTACATCTCTCAATGATGGAACTTTTTTGATTGGTCTATTGATGACTTCTTTAAAATTTTTAGCGGTATCTAATATTAATTGAATATCCTGTTTAGTGATATCTTTAATTCCTAATAAATGATTGACGCTTAATTGACTCATATTTTATTTATAAATATCGTTCTTTAATAATATTGACGTGATGCTGAGCATGTCCGCACATAAAATAACCTAATGCTAAAACAGAAACTTCACCTAATCCAATCTTCCCTTTTAACAGTAATTCTTTATCAGATAACTGTTTAAATAATAAGATGTTAGACAGTCTTATTGAATCATATTCGTCAACTAACATTTGCATATTTGTATTGCTTAAATTGGCATTTTGAGCGTATAAATTTTCATCAAAACTTAATGGCTGTTGATTATCTCCCCTTGCAAATCGTAACGCTCTGTATCCTAAAATACGCTCTGTATCTACAATATGATTGATAACTTGTTTAACTGTCCATTTGCCATCATCGTAAAAATAATTCTGTTTCAAACGAGGAATTTCTTCAATAAAATCTAAAACAGATTGATGATTTATTTTTAAAGCAGAAATCACATCAACTTCTTCAATTAACTGAAGGTATTTCTCAAAATAGTCAGGATAATCTTTTTTAGTAGGTCTCATTTTATTTATCAATCAGTGTTACACAATCTTTTCCATCACTCTCTTTCCATTCCACTTTCACATTTTGCGTTTGTATGGAATCAATGATTAAACCGATGTATTTGGCTTGAATCGGTACATGACGACTAAATCGTCTATCAACTAATACAAGCAATTCAACATCATTTGGTCTTCCAAATGCTAACATAGCATCTAATCCAGCACGAATAGTTCTTCCGGTAAACAAAACATCATCAACTAAAATGACATTTTTATCTTCAATAATAAAATCAATATTTGTTTTATTTGGCTTTAACTCTTTTTTTCGAAAATCATCACGATAAAATGTAATATCTAAATCACCACAATGAATTTTTGTTTTTAGAATTTTTTCGAGTAAAACTTGTAATCTACGTGCTAAAAAAACGCCTCTAGGTTGTAACCCGATAATGACAGAATTACTAAAATCGTTATGAACTTCTATTAATTGATAGCAAAGCCTAGTAAGAGTAACTTCTAATTGTTTATTTTCTAATAGAACTCTAGGCTTCAAGGTAATAGTTGTTTAAATTATTGTTACTAGTTATTTGATGGTATCTAGAGTTTAAATTTATAGTTATAATTTCAAACAACCAAACACTTCTACCAAACAACCAATTTTTTTTACATAAAAATTGTTTGAGTTCTATCTGGTCCAATGGAAGTAATGCTAATAGGCACTTCAACTAACTTCTCAATGTATTTGATATAATCAATTAATTCTTTTGGTAATTCACTTTTCTGAGTCATTTTTGTTAAATCAACGTTCCATCCTTTTACGGTTTCATAAACGGGAGTCACATCACTTGGTTCAATGCTATAAGGCAAATAGTCAATTTTTTCACCTTTATGCATGTAATGTGTACAAATTTCAAGCGTATCGAAATCAGATAAAATATCTGCTTTCATCATCATTAATTCTGTTACACCATTAATAGCAATAGCGTATTTTAATGCAGGAATATCTAACCAACCACAGCGGCGCGGACGGCCAGTGGTAGCACCAAATTCACGTCCAATTTGACGAATCTTCTCCCCTACTTCATTTTCTAATTCAGTTGGAAATGGGCCACTACCTACTCGTGTGCAATATGCTTTAAAAATTCCAATGACATTACCAATTCGATTTGGGGCAATTCCTAATCCATTACAAGCACCAGCACAAATTGTGTTTGATGAAGTTACAAACGGATAAGATCCAAAATCGATATCTAATAAAGAACCTTGTGCACCTTCTGCTAATATTTTTTTACCTTTTTTAATTGCATCATTGATAAAGTGTTCGCTATCAATAAATGTTAAGTTTTTTAATTCTTCTATGGCTGCAAACCAAGCTGGCTCTAATTCAGAAAGATTATATTCAAATTTATGAAATTCTAATATCTGCTTATGTTTTTCAACTAAAGCGTTATACTTATCTTTAAAATTAGGACTTTCAATATCTCCTATTCGTAAACCATTACGACCAGTTTTATCCATATAAGTTGGTCCAATACCTTTTAACGTTGAACCAATTTTATCTTTTCCTTTTGCCGCTTCGCTTGCAGCATCAATTAAACGATGAGTCGGTAATATTAAATGAGCACGTTTACTGATAACTAATTTTTTACTGACATCAACTCCCATTCCAACTAAAGCATCAATTTCTTTTTTGAAAATAACAGGATCAATTACAACACCGTTACCTACCACATTTAAAGCCGTAGGATGAAATATTCCGCTTGGTATCGTATGTAAAACGTGTTTAATACCATTAAACTCTAAAGTATGACCAGCATTTGGCCCACCTTGAAAACGAGCAATGATGTCGTATTTAGGTGTTAATACATCAACAATTTTCCCTTTTCCTTCATCGCCCCATTGAAGGCCTAATAATACGTCTGCTTTATTCATTTTAAGTAATACTTTTTAATAATATTGAAAGTCATCAAATTTACAATTAACCTTTAATTAATATAGAAATAACAAATTAACAATTCATTGATTTTTGAACAATATAGGGTGTTTTCAATAGGGCAAATACCTATTAAAATGAAATAGATAATAGTGTTTTAATTTGCTTTTTTTACTTTAGGTTTATGATGCTCGCACGCGCCAGTTTCTTTTAAGGTTCTACATTTAGCAAAGAAATTAATAGAGTGATGAAATACGTCAAAATTCAGCATGTCTTCTGCCATTTTCTGGATTTGCATAATTCGAGGATCACAAAACTCAAAAACTTTCTCACAATCACTACAAATCATGTGATCATGCTGTTTAAATTTATAGGCTTTTTCAAATTGTGCAATATTTTTTCCAAACTGATGTTTTGTAACCAAACCAGCGTCTAATAATAATTCAATGTTATTATATAAAGTAGCTCTACTCACACGGTACTTTTTATTCTTCATCATTACATAAAGCCCTTCAATATCAAAATGTCCATCATGAGAATAAATTTCATTGAGAATGGCGAAGCGCTCAGATGTTTTTCGATGTTTATTTTTTTCGAGGTAATCTGTTAAAATCTTTACAACTGCTTCTTTTGTTTCGTTTGTCATGTTCTTAAATTAATTATTATCAATTCGAATCACATTTGTAACTCCCTTTACTTTTTTCATAATTTCTATCAAATGATTTAAATGCTTTGCGTCATGAACATAAACCATAATGGTTCCTTCAAATATACCGTCTTCTGTATCAAATTTTATGGAGCGCATATTAATATTTAATTGGCTAGAAATTACTTTAGTTACATTATTTACTAATCCAATCTCATCCGTTCCCATAATTTTAATTCCTGCTAAAAAAGAAATGAGATGATCATTATTCCATTTGGCTTTAACTACTCTAAAGGCATAATTTGAAAGTAATTTTACAGCACTTGGGCAATTTACACGATGTATTAAAATACCCTCATTAGCAGAAACAAATCCAAATACATCATCACCAGGAATTGGCGAACAACAAGTGGATAATTTGTAGTCTAATTTTTGCATGTCATCGCCAATTACAAGCATATCTGAACTTCCTCTTACATTGGTAACTAATTCATCAATATTATTTTCTTTTTTGCGTGGTTTATGTTTATCAGGATTTGTTTTGTATTCTAAAAACTCTTTTAACTCTTTTACATCAACGTTTCCTAAAGCTACTCTATAATAGAGCTCCGCTAATGAAGATAACTTTAAAAAAGACATAAATTCATTAATACTATTTAATGTATAATCTAATTTAAACTTTAAAAATTTCTTTTCCAAAATAGCTTTTCCATCTTCCGCAATTCGTCTTCTATTTTCTTTTAATGCATTTTTTATCTTGGATTTAGCACGAGCTGTAACTACAAAATTAATCCAATCATCTTTTGGTGTTTGTTTCGAAGAAGTTAATATTTCAACTTGTTCACCACTCTTTAATTGATAACTTAATGGAACCAGTTTATGATTTACTTTAGCGCCAATACATTGTTCTCCAACTTTGGTATGAATCTCAAAAGCAAAATCTAAAGCAGTTGCAGTCGAAGGCAAATTTTTCATTTCGCCCTTTGGTGTAAAAACAAAAATTTCATCTGCAAATAAATTAAGTTTAAAATCGTCAATAAATTCAAGTGCGTTTGGATCAGGATTGTCTAACATTTCTCTAATGCGACGCAACCAAATTTCTAAATTATTTTCTTTCTCAATTGCCGCTTCCTTGTACTTCCAATGGGCCGCATAACCCATTTCTGATAATTCATCCATTCTTGTGGTACGAATCTGAACTTCAACCCACTTTCCTTCTGGGCCCATAACGGTTGTATGTAAACTCTCGTATCCGTTACTTTTTGGCGTAGATATCCAATCACGAAGACGATCTGGATTTGGATGA
>CANLAV010000116.1 GCA_947487905.1 Bacteroidota bacterium
GCATCGCTTCACATAAAATTTCTGCATGTGCAATGTTTCGAGATGCAATGGTTAAGTAAGATAATTTTTCAAGAGCAACTTCTTCGGCATGACAAGGTCCGGTTATCACACCTATATTTTCTAAAGGTATATTGTAAATCGTATTTAAATATTCACCAACGATTAAATTGTATTCAGGAACAATGCCTTTGATTGCCGAGAAAACTAATTTATTTTCGAAAATTGTTTTTGGTAAATCTTTTAACGTATCATTGATAAAAGCTGATGGCACAGATAGTATAACAATATCAGCTTGCGCAATAGTTTCTTCTAAATGACTTGAAATTGATAACTTATTTAAATCAAAACTTACTGAACTTAAATACTTAGGATTGTGTTTGTATTTTTTTATAAAGTCAATATCACTTTGATTTCTAAAATACCAATTTATAGAATCGCTATTATTGCTCAATATTTTAACGATAGCTGTTGCCCAACTACCGCTACCAATCACTGCTATTCGTTTTTCTTTTTCCATTAATTTCAATTTAAACTCATGTGTAAATAATGTCATCATCCTTTAAAGGCTCAAGACCCTTTAAGCATTGATAAATTCGAGCTAAGGTAATTACATCTTTAAGACAATATGTTTTAATTCGATCTAAATTTTTATCTTCATAAAACACTTTTGCAATTTGACTTCCATCAATATCATCTTTTGGAGATGGCACATTAAATATATGCGCTAATAAATTTAATGACGTGAAATTTTTAATATCGCCAAATCGCCACATTTCCATTGTATCCAAATGCTTCACTTCCCAAGGTTTAAACCCTTGAATTTGCAACAATTTAGGCAAAGGAATTTTATTTACTAATAATCGTCTACATAAAAACGGAAAATCAAATTCTTTGCCATTATGCGCACACAAAAAATGATTAGACGTATTAAAATGTTGAGACAATAAAGCGGTAAATTCTAACAATAGTTCTGTTTCATTTTCACCAGATATTGCTTTAGTTCTAAATTTTCCATCAGCAATAAATCCTAATCCAACACATACGACCTTAGCAAATTCAGCATAAATACCTGCTTTTGCATATTGCAATTCGGTTGTTGATTCACGAACGTAAAACATTTTCTTATCCCACAATTCTTTTTCTGAACTAGAAAGTTGTTGATAATGATAATGAATTGGGACTGTTTCAATATCTATAAATAAAATATGTTCAATTTTAATAACGCTCATACATGTTACGTTTACAATAAGCCTATGCGTTCAAACTTTTGGTAAGTATAATCATATTTATTTTTTTCATCGGCCTCATGTTTCTCTTCCCACACCAGATTAAATGCATCGCTATTTATGTCAGAAAAATAAACATCTCCATCAATCTCAGTATTTACAACTGTTCTGTAAATCTTATCAGCCATGCCAATTGTTTGATTGTAAATTTCTCCACCTCCAATAATAAACACTTCTTTTTCAACATGAAGTTTTACCAACGCTTCATCAATACTAGAAACAACAATTATACCAAACTGATTATCTGCATTAAAATTTTCATCTCTGGTTACCACTACATTTGTTCTTCCCGGCAGGGCGCGCCCAATGGATTGAAATGTTTTTCTGCCCATTATAACAGGGCAACCCATTGTGGTTGTTTTAAAAAATTTTAAATCGGCAGGTAAATGCCAAAGCAATTGATTGTTTTTACCAATGGCATTATTTAAAGATGTGGCAACAATGATAGATACAATCATGCTATTAATTTAACTGCTTTATATTAAAATTTTTAATGCTAATTAACGGTATTTTACCTCAACATTATGAAGCTCGATAATTGGTTTTAAAAACTCTTCTAAATCAGTCACACATAACTGAGATGCTGCATCACACAATGCTGTTTCAGGATTTGGATGCGTTTCAATGAAAATTCCATCAATACCACTTGCAACACCAGCTCTTGCTAATACGGGTAAAAATTCGCGAGCGCCCCCTTTTTTATCTGAACTTGGAATACCGTATTTACGAACACAATGCGTTACGTCAAATACAACTGGATAACCAATGTTATTCATGTGATAAAAAGCACGAGGATCAACAATTAAATCATTATAACCAAATGAATAACCACGCTCTGTTAAAATCACTTGGTCGTTTCCACTATCCACACATTTTTGTACTGGATGCTTCATATTATCAGGTGCTAAAAACTGGCCATGTTTAATATTTACAACTCTCCCCGTTTTTGCAGCGGCAACTAACAAGGATGATTGCATACATAAATACGCTGGTATTTGTAACACATCGCAAACATCAGCAGCAGCGGCAGCTTGATCATGAGAATGAATATCAGTTAAAACAGGGAAACCAAATTGGTCTTTAATTTTACCTAATAACTCACAACCCTTAATTAAACCTGGACCTTGATAATAACTTAAACTACTGCGATTGTCTTTGGTGAAAGATGATTTATAAATCACTTTTATATTTAAACGCTCCGAAACTTCTTTTAATTTCTCAGCCGTTTTCATCATAATGCTTTCTTCTTCTATCACACAAGGACCAGAAATTAAAAACAATTCATCGCTTCCGCAATTGATATCTCCTACTTTTACTATTTTCTTTGTCATAATTATTTAATTTAATTCGTCTATTATTCTTAATTCTTTTTCAAGTTTAGGTATTTCAATAATGAGAATATTCCATATTAATTCGTAATCAACACCTTCGTAATTATGAATTAATTTATCTCTTGTGCCTGCAATTTTCCTCCAATTCAAATCAGGAATACTTTCTTTAAAATCTAATGATAATCGTTTACTGGCTTCTCCTATAATTTCTAAAGAACGGGATATTGCTCTCTTAGCCAACTCATCGACAATAAACAACTGAAATGAACTTTTATTTGTAACCTCAGTTATAAATTCACATTCTATTAAAATATGCCTTGCTCTTTCTATATCAGTGGATAACATACTCTACATCTTTTAAAATATGTGGTCCAATATATTTACTTAATGATTGAATGGTAACTAATTCTATTTTTCGACCTGTTTTTTCTTCTAAAAATTCGTGTAAATAAAAAAAATTATCATACGTTTTTTTTTCAGGAATAAAATTGACTAAAAAATCTACATCACTTTTATCTGTTGCTTTATCGTGTCTAAAAGAGCCAAATACACCAAACTTATTAATGCCGTAGCTCTTGATAACATCAATATTGTTATTAAGCATTAACATTAATTCTTGTTTTGTATTTATCATTTTTTAATAATTTAGTTATCAATTTATCAAAATATTATATCAACTATAATCTTCTAAATAAATCCTTAATGTAATCTAAGGTAGCAATTTCTTTGTAGTTATCGCCAAATGCGTGATTCCACATAAATGGTAAATTATAAGAAACTTGAGCCATTGCAGTAATTTGTTCTTCTGTCCAATCTTTACTTAAGTTTTGCGGTAATATGATATTGTGTTTCTGTATCATTTCCATAAACTCACTATGACCTTTCAAATAAATATCTCCCAAATGTTGAAAAATAATACAATTAGCGTAACAATGACGCGTCCCTAAAATCATGGATAAACCATAACTTAAAGCATGACATACGCCTACTTCACTGTATGTTAAACTTAAACCGCCCATTAAAGAAGCAACCATCAACTTGTCATTATTTTCAGGAGTTTGCCCAGCGTTTTCTCCTAAATATACTTCTCTGCAAAGTTTCAAAGATTGTTCGCCATAAGCTAAACTAAAAGCGTTATTACGAATACCCGTTTCTGATTCAATGCAATGAATGTAAGTATCCATGCCAGTATAAAACCACCAATCCGTTGGAACAGTTTCGATTAATTCTGGATCTAAAATAACTTGATTGAATACAGTCCAATCACATTTTAAACCTAATTTTTTTTCAGGGCCTGTAAGTACTGCTGTCATTGACACTTCGGCACCTGTACCAGAAATAGTTGGAACACCTAAATGGTAGATACCAGCTTTCTTAATTAAATTTAATCCTTGGTATAATGTTGAAGATCCTTCGTTGGTTAACATTAAAGACAGGGCTTTGGCAATATCCATAATGCTACCGCCACCAATTCCAATAACGCCACTTGGCAAACCTTGTTTGGCTAATATGTCATCACGAAGTGTATCAATTTGCTCTGTTTTAGGTTCGTGAGGATCAACATCGATGTAATAAATTAAATCTTCAGGTTTGTTTTGTAATTTAGTAGATAATGGTTTTCCTTTAAAATAATTATCAACCACATATACAAAGTAGTTTTTATTTTCCTTACGAATTGGTTCAACAGTTTCTGCTAATTGCGAAAAAGAACCACGGCCGTAAGTTACTTTATCTATGTTTTTAAAATTTTTGTGTTGCATCTTTTTATTAAGCATTAACTGGTTTCATTGCTTTTACAGCGCATTCAGAGATTTTAGTTGCCAAAGATTTCATTTCATCTTCTGTCCAAGTACAACGCACACCAAAGGAAATTAAACGTCCAACAACAGCTTGAGTATTTGGAAGGTGCAGATTAGTATAGTCTTGAGGCGTACCTATAACTTCAACTCCTAACTTAGATGCTGTTTTTAATCCTTTAATATGCTCCCACTGATTAATGAAATGATACATGTTAGTGAACCAATAATTAAACCCAGCAACACCAGCTTTATTAAATTCATCAACGGTACGTTTAGCCGTTTCTGTATCTGGCATTAAAATATTTAAAAATGTTCCTGAATCTCCATTATCATCACCTAATTTAGAAAAACTAATGCCTTCAACATAAGATAATTCGTTTTGTAAAAACGCTTTGTTCTTTAAATTTGCTTCTCGGATAGCTGGAACTTTGCGTGTTTGGGCCGCTCCAACTGCCGCATGCAATTCGCTAATACGATAATTAAACCCAATGATTGGATGATTTTCCATACCACGATTATTTCCAACATGGTCGTGTCCATGATCACAGTAACTATCCGCTAACTTATAAGTAGCTTCATCGTTTGTTACTAAAATCCCGCCTTCACCAGCTGTTGCAATTTTAAAGAAATCAAAAGAATAAGCTCCTGCTTTACCAAATAAACCTGTTGCAGTTCCTTTGTAAGATGCCGCAAACGCTTGACCTGCATCTTCTACCAAAATTAATTGATGTTCGTTTACAACAGCCATAATTTCATCCATATTAGCATTACCTCCGCACATGTGAACTAAACATACTGCTTTTGTTTTTGGAGTAATCGCATTTTTAATTCCTTCAGCACTTAAACATAATGTTTCATCGATTTCAGCAAACACGGGCAAAGCACCTAACATCAATACAGCTTCAACAGTTGCTATATAAGTAAATGGTGGACAAATCACTTCGTCGCCCATGCCAATGCCACTTGCTGCTAATGCCGCTAAAATAGCCGCAGAACCATTCGATACTGCTAATGCATGTTTTGCTCCGGTAATTTTTTTAGCTTCTGCTTCAAAATCTTTTGCCTTCCAAATATTGTTACGTTGCGCGTCATGGTTAAAACGGAATAAAATCCCTGTTGATAATACGTCTTCTATTTCCTTGCGTTCTTCTGCGCCAAATAATTCTGTTCCAGCCATAGTTATTATTTTTTATGTGTTGTTAAGTTAATTGTAATCTATTTTTTGTTGTATCATTTAATTAATTCGGCGAATAATTAAATAGAGTTGTTTCGTCAATGTTTCCAAAATTTAAAGAAACCAATTTATCATTTTCGAAATAGCAATCTAATCCGGCATCATCAAAACTGATGCGTTTTTCACCCCAATCTTGTTTTTCGGTATCAGATAATTTATAGCCATTTTTACTTAATATCTCAATTAATTGCTTCTCGTTAAGCGAAAATATTTTTAAATTAAATAAGAGCGCGTCTCGATTATCCACTTCCACACTACTCATTTTTTTAAAATTCTTATTATCAAAAAATAATGAAAAACCTTTATCCCAATAATGATAAACTGTGCAAGATGTTTCTAAAATAGAATCATCTAAAACTTGAATTTCTTCTGGTTTACCAAACACTTTTTCAGCTTCAGTAATTGTAGAAGAAAACATCAAGTCACCAAAACCAATACGTAATTTTATTTCGGGTATTAAATCCATAATTTTGTGATTGTAAAATTAAACTTTAAAGCCTTTAAAAACAAGCACTTCGAAAGAAATAAAAAAAAAAAGAAAAAAAGTTTTGCAAGTTCAAAATTGGTTTCTATATTTGCAGCCCGAATTAGCAGAAACGTTCTTTATAATTCGATTGATTCCGTAGCTCAGCTGGTAGAGCAATACACTTTTAATGTATGGGCCCTGGGTTCGAATCCCAGCGGGATCACACTGACGCAAGTCAATTGGCATCAAAGCCGCTCAAGTTTCAATACTAGGGCGGTTTTTTTGTTTCTGAGCATATCAAACAAAATCAAAACAACTCAAACTTTTTGTGAACGATGCGTGAACCGCACCTAAAAATTTGTGAACCGCAAATTATTTTTAAAAAAAATAGCTTTGGGACTTGACTTGTTTTTATTCTTTTATTATTATTATAAAGATCCTTCGAAGATTACTAAAATAAAATGAAAAATAAAATGAAGAAATGTACAAAGAAATCCGAATTGCCTTTGTGGCAAGAAAAACAAAATCTGACAAAAATAAAGTTACAATCTTTTTGAGCGTATTCCCCTTGTGGGATTCTAAATGCCCAAACTTTACTTTATCTACTAAAATTTGCATTGATAAAAGTAAATGGTGTAAGCAAAAAGCAAAAGGTAGTTCTTATGAAAGTGAAAATGCTAACCGTAAAATTGAAAAATATAAGGTTTTAGTAAATAAGTGTAAATCGTCAGCATAAAGTGGACTAAAATTAATCAAATATAAGGTAGTGTTTCCAATAAACCCTAAATTTATAATAACATGGAAACAAAGAAAAAACAAACCACCGAGAATTTCATCAAAGAGATTCGTAGAAAAACCAGAAGGAA
>CANLAV010000117.1 GCA_947487905.1 Bacteroidota bacterium
GAGAGTTCAAGAAGAATAAAAATAAAACCCAAACCTTTGGAAAAGAAGATGCTAATTACATCACTAAAACTACTGCAGAAGATTGGGATGGCTTTAAATCAATGATGGAAAGCTCTACTATTGCTGATAAGGATTTAATCTTACGTGTTTTAACGATGTATGCAGATAACGATCAACGTGAAAAAGAAATTAAAAATTTATCTAAAACATACACTGAAGTAGCAGACAAAATTTTACCAAAATTACGTCGTTCTGTTTTAACTGTAAACGTAGATAAAAAATCACGCACTGATGAGCAAATTACTCAATTAACAACCACTTACATTGATAGTTTATCTTTAGAAGAGTTATTGTACGCTGGTAACTTAACGGCTGATTTAAATAATAAAGTAATGATTTATAAGGCAGCAGAAAAAAACTTTGCTAGCGATTGGAGAACATCTAATAATTTAGGTGTTGCATTATTATCTCAAAATAAAGTGACTGAAGCGTCGGAGGCATTTACTCGTGCAGAAAAAACTGCTAATGGTAATCCAATCTTAATGAATCATTTAGGAATCATAGCTGCAAAATCTGGTGATCGTAAAAAAGCAATGGATTATTATAACAAAGCAAACGGTGCCGGCTCTGAGGTTAATTATAACAAAGGAATATTAAATATTCGTGATGGTAAATATGCTGATGCAGTTGCCAACTTTGGTTTGTCTATTGATTTTAATAAAGCTTTAGCTGAGTTATTAAATGGAAATGCAGCATCTGTGTCTACAACATTAGATGCAAGTAACGATAAAGATATGGCAATGGCATCTTATTTAAAAGCAGTAGCTGCGGCACGTTCAGCTAATGTATCAAACGTAGTTTCTAGTTTAAAAGCTGCTATCGAAAAAGATGGAACTCTTAAAGCAGCAGCTAAAGACGATGCTGAATTTATCAAATTAAAAGAAAATGCTGATTTTAAAGCATTAGTAAACTAAGTTTTAAATCAGAATGATAAAAAGAAAAAGCTTCACATAGTGAAGCTTTTTCTTTTTATATTGAGTTTGTAATAATTACACCTTAATCAATTAATTTCTTTATGGCTAATTGGCCAACCATACTTCCGATAGCAATGCCCATTCCACCCATTCTTACAGCACATACCACGTTTTCTGATACGGACTTTATAATTGGCATTTTCTCATCACCAATTCCCATTATTCCCGTCCAACGTTGCTCAATGTCAAAGTGTTGATTAGGTAAAATAGTTTGCTTTAAAAAATCAGTTAAATAATTTTGAATCTTTGTATTCAATTTAAAGTCGCTAGTGGTTTCTTTTTTAATATCTAGATTTCTGCCACCTCCCAACAATATTCTGTTATTTATATTTCTAAAATAAACAAATCCTTCATTGTAATGAAATGTTCCTTTTATTTTTAAATTAGGAATTGCTTTTGTAATTAAAACTTGCGCCCTTGCTGGCTTAATATTTTTTAGATTTAATAATTCGTTAGCAAATCCATTTGTAGCAATGATTGCTTTTTTACACTGAATGTTTCCTATTGATGTATTAAGCCAAACACCAGTTGAAGAATCTTCAATTTTTTTAACATCTATGTTATTGAGAATCGTAACGCCTTTTTTTATAGCCAATGATGAGAGCGATAGCATCATTTTTCCTGTATCAATTTGCCCTTCTTGTGTGTTATGAATAATACCTTTCATGGAATAAAATCCAAATTTTTCAATGTTGTTAAGTTCAACTCGGTATGTTTGTTTTAGTTTGGTAAATTGATATAATTCTTTATTGAAAAACTCGATATCATCTACACAGTTTTTAAAGCTTTTACGATCATCAAATAATTCGTATCCACCTAGTTGTTTGTAATCAATGGATTTATCTCCTAGTCGTTTGCGTAATAATTCTAATCCTTTTATTCGCATTTCGATGGTTTGAAAAACTAAATCGCTAGATGTCTTTTTTATATCTGATGATAGTTCGCTAATACTGCCAAAACAAGCGAAGCCAGCATTTTTCGTGCTTGCACCAGTAGGCAATATGCCACGTTCTAACACTAAGACTTTTGCTTTTTTAAATTTTTCTTTATATGAAATGGCTGCACTCAAACCAACAATGCCACTACCAACTACAATCAAATCAATGTTTTTAAAGTAAGTTTCAGATTCCCAAAAACTTGTGTTTATAATATGTTGATTGTGAATCACAGTAATCCCGAAGTATTTATTTTTTTTTGTTAATTTTGTTTCTTACACAAAATTACATTTTGTTAGCCATGAAACGCATTTTCCTTGCCACTTATTTTATAATCGGATGTTCCTTTTTCGGTTTGACTCAAAATTGGTACCTTTCATTAACGGGAAGAGTTGAGCAAAACGGCGTGGATTTGGAAGGAGCTTCTGTTACGCTGATGAACGGAACAAAGCAAGTGGCTCAAATTATCACACAAGATGATGGCGAATTTGGTTTTAAAGTTCCACCTGATGGAGATTTTACAGTTTTTGTTACTAAAAAAGGATTATGTACTAAAAATTTTCAATTGTCTACAAAATTTGTTCCTTCTCAAAGTAAAGGTGTTAGTCAATTTGATATTCCTGGAATTATTCTATTTGAACAAAATCCTGATGTTGATTATTCTATTTTAAATCAACCTATTGTGAAAATAAAATATGATACAGAGAAAAATATTTTCGATTACGATGAAGAGTATTTTACAAAATCATTGGCTGCCTTAGATAAGTTAAGACAATTAGAAAAAGAGGCCTTTGATAGACAAAAAAGTATCAATGCAAGTTATCAATCGTTTATTAAATCTGGTGATAAAGCTTTCCAAAAAAAGGATTGGGCGGGAGCGCAACAATTGTATAAGCAAGCATCGGATTTAAAAAAAATCGAATTATATCCTAAAAATCAACTTGTTTTAATTGATAATAATATAAAAGCGCAAAATGATTTAGCGTCTAAACTGGCAGTAGAAAAATTACAAGCTGATAAAGTCCTGGCAGATAAGTTAGCGTCAGAGAAAGCATTATCCGATAAACAAGCTGCTGATAGATTAGCAGCCAAACTAGCCTCAGAAAAATTACAAGCTGATAAAGTGTTGGCAGATAAGTTAGCATTAGAGAAAGCCTTAGCCGATAAACAAGCAGCTGATAGATTAGCAGCCAAACTAGCCTCAGAAAAATTACAAGCTGATAAAGTCCTGGCAGATAAGTTAGCTACCGAGAAAGCCTTAGCCGATAAACAAGCAGCCGATAAATTAGCGGCAAAATTGGCTGCAGAGAAATTACAAGCTGATAAAGTATTGGCAGAAAAGTTAGCGTCAGAGAAAGCCTTAGCCGATAAACAAGCGGCCGATAGATTAGCAGCCAAACTAGCCTCAGAAAAATTACAAGCTGATAAAGTCTTGTCAGATAAGTTAGCTGCCGAGAAAGCCTTAGCCGACAAACAAGCAGCCGATAGATTAGTAGCCAAACTAGCCTCAGAAAAATTACAAGCTGATAAAGTCTTGTCAGATAAGTTAGCTACCGAGAAAGCCTTAGCCGATAAACAAGCAGCAGATAAATTAGCTGCCGAAAAAATTAAATCTTCTAATACAATTGCTCCTGTAATAGGTTTTGATCCTTACAAAAATGCAATTACAAATGGAGATAAATATTTTAAAACGAAGCGTTATTTAGATGCGAAAAAAGCGTATCAAGAAGCATTGATAAATAAAGCAAATGATACGTATGCTAAAAATAAATTGCTGGAATTGGAAAAGATTTTAAATTCTGATTTAGCTAATTTAACCGAAATAGATGCTAAGATGAAATCTCTTATGGCAAAATATCCGTTAGGTGTAACTGAAGAAACAATTGAAGGTCCCGGAGTTACTGTTATTCAAAGAGTTGTTGTTACAAAATATTCAGCGTATGTTTATCAAAAAAAAATGTTTAGTTGGGGAGGAATTACATTTTTACGCGACGCTACTCCAATAACAGAACCTATTTTTGAACAAGAAACAAAACCTTAAAACACTTATGTCTAAAATTTTTGATGAAGCTATTTGTTGTGTTTGCAGCAATTCAGATCCTAGTAAATTTAAAATAAAATACGAGAAAGGTGATTACGCTGTTTGCGAATGTAATACATGTTCGTTTGTATTTATTCCGCCTCATTTTAGAAAACAAATTTCTTACGAAAACTATAAGGATGAACATGTGGCTAATGCCGTTAGAAATGGAAATAATTTTGTGAAAATTGAACGTCATAAATTAAGATATCAATTAATTAAAAAGTACAAACCAAGTGGCTCTTTATTTGATTTAGGGGCAGGTTGGGGGCATTTTATGCTAACGGGGCAGCAATATGGATATGATGTTTATGGTATAGAAATATCGGAGCAACCTTATTTGTATTCAAAAAACGATTTGAAATTACCAGTTGATCATATTGATTTTTTTGAAATGAAAGAGGATAAGACGTTTGACATTATAACCATGTGGGATGTTTTAGAACATATTGATAAAGCAGATACATTTATTGAAAAATGCGCAAGGGTAAATACTAAAGGTGGTTACATTGTTATTCAAGTCCCTCAGATAGATTCCTATTTTGCAAAAAAATATAAAGATGAGTGGAAAATGATGAGCTTGGATCATGTGAATTATTTTGGTAAAAAAACTATCACTCAATTATTAAATAAACATGGTTATGAAGTGGAGTGTATCAAATCTTCATTTGAAATCAAATTATTTATCATGTATACCGTGCTGCCTTTTATTAAAAAATGGAAAGGTAAAAAAACAGAAGTTAAAACACCCATAAAATCATCAGAAAGACAACAGTACTTCAACACCTTGACTCAAAAGCCTATGTGGAAATTAAAATTGTATATGAAATTGCATAACATCATTTACAATACACTTTCTTTTTTTAATATTGGCGAAGAAATGATTGTAATTGCCAAGAAAAAATAAATTTAATGAAAGCATTGGAATAAAATTTCGTCTTCAAATTCAGTAGATGAAATTTTATTCCATTGTTTTTTCACACCTATTTCAGTAAATCCACATTTTTTAAAGAGTAATTGACTGCTTATATTTAATGCTCCTATATTGCAATAAAGTTGATTTAATAATAAGGTTTTAAAAGCGTATTCTTTTATCAATTCAATGGATTCAAAAGCAAAGCCGTTTTGTCTAAATTCTTCAAAAATTAGTACACCTAATCCCATGCGTTGATGTAGTGGTTCAAAATCAAATAAATCAATTGTTCCGATGATTTCATTTGTTTCAAACTTACAGATCATTAATCGCAGTTGTTTGGTAGTATATATATCTTGGTACGCACTTTCTAAATAGTGCAATAAAACATCTTTACTAATTGGGGTTAAAGTGTTGCTAATTTGCCAAACAGATTGATTGTTTTCAATGTTGTATAATAAATCAGCATCCGCCTTTTCTAAAGCCCTTAAAAAAATATGTTTCGATTGAATAAACATCTATGATTTGTTAAATTTAAGTTGTTCGTTTAGTATAACATCTTGTAATTCTGAATAAGAGTAAATAGGGAAAAAAAATGGTTGACCTTGACTAAATTTAGGGATATTTAATGCTAATGCATCATCAATGTAATCATTTTGTTTGAGTCGTTCAATTAATTCAAAAAGTAATTCATTTTCAATACGATTAATCGCATAGAATTCAAATAAAAATAATTTCACAGGACTTAAACAACTTGCTTCGTTTGGTTTAACTTGTTTAAATTGTTTAATCTGCCATTGGAACATTTCATTTTGGTAATCATAACTAAATACGGGATGTTTTTTTAGTTTGACAAAAACTGATTCTATTTTTTTTTGCTGAATGGTTTTTAATAAAATAGGCAATGACACATTTGTTTCATGCCCTTTTATGGTCAATGAGTGATACAACCCATTTATCAGTATTCCAATATGAGGTGGCTTGCGTGAAGCATGTAAAATCACTAACCAAGTATGATGAGCTAATCTTTCTGCAGAAGCAAGATCAGATAAGGTAATTGAATATGAGTTTATATTTTTCAAAGAACTCAAATATAAGGCTATTTGAAATGTGTTGTTATGAAAATAAAATAAATGACTGAAAAATTAAAAAGCAGATAAAATCATTTCTTTGATCGTATAATATTGTTTGAGTTTTAAACTTTTTTCTCTTCGCCAACCACTTGACATGTTGAGGTTAAACAAGGATGCCACTTCTTTATAATTTTTGTTATTTAAAAAAGCACTAACCAATTCAAAGTCGTTTTTTTTCCAAGAATCAACATAATCTCCATAAATTAAAAAGAGATTATTTAAATACAAGCTAGTTTTTTCGTTATTGGTTGCAATCAAAAATCTACTTTCGGTTTTTTTAATTAATTTAAGTCTGTCTCTGGCGTCAATCAAGCCTAATCCCAGTCGTTCGTAGGCCGAATGTTTACTATGGATGGTTTTGATATAGTCGTGATACAACACGTATTTTAATTTAAAATCTAAGCTGTTCTCAATTAAACATTCTTCAATGTCAAAGATAATTTCAATGGCATGTTGCAAACTATTGGTTATTCCTTGAAATTCATTATCAAATAAAATATCTAAAGTCGTAATGAATTTATTTTTATGAATTTTATTAATAACTGATGTTACATTTTTTAAATCAGAATCAACGGAGTCTTTATTTAAATCTTTTGTTTGTATGACTTCCGCCATTAAAATAAAATGCTCCATTAATATTTATTATGTATATTTAAAAATTAAATCAATTTGATTTACACCCAATTTCTAATTTTAAATTTATTATTTTGCGTTTATAGTGCAAAAATATAAAATAATTTAAAATTTTAGATTAATTCTTTGCTAC
>CANLAV010000118.1 GCA_947487905.1 Bacteroidota bacterium
AAAACAAATAATATTATTCTTGCGTTTATAAATGGAAGACCGCTGAAATTAGCTAATTTTCAAAATGATTTGTATAAAAAATATGCTGATAAATTTGGGATAAAAGAGTAATAGAGTATACTCATTAAGTTTCTAATAAAGTTTATATCATGCAAATTTCTAATCGACAATTATTTTTGAATCACATTGCACAAGTTTCGCCAAAGCCTATGGAACTTGAGATTATTCGAGCAAAGGGAATTTATTTATACGATATAAATGAAAAACCTTACATTGATTTTATTTCAGGCATTTCCGTTAGTAACGTTGGTCATTGTCATCCACATGTAGTAAAAGCCATACAAGAACAGGCAGAAAAATACATGCACTTAATGGTGTATGGAGAATACGTTCAATCACCACAAATTCAATTGGCAAAATCGTTAACTGATTTATTGCCAGAAAATTTAAATTCGATTTTTTACACAAACTCAGGCACGGAAGCAACAGAAGGTGCATTGAAATTAGCAAAGCGTGTAACAGGTAAAACGGAAATCATTTGTTTCACTAACTCTTATCATGGTAGTACACATGGTGCATTAAGTGTAATGGGTAACGAAGAATTTAAACAAGCTTTTCGTCCGCTATTACCGGATGTGAAAATTATTCCATATAATAATATAGAAGAGGTTAAAAAAAATATCACTTCAAAAACAGCTTGTGTTATTTTAGAGCCTATTCAAAGCGAAACAGGTTACACGGTTGCTGATAATCAATTTTTAAAAGCGATTAGAGAAAAATGTGATGAGCATTGTGCGTTATTAATTTTTGATGAAATACAAAATGGGTTTGGAAGAAGTGGAACTTTGTTTGCTTTTGAACAAACAGCCGTTATTCCAGACGTTTTATTATTAGCAAAAGGAATGGGTGGTGGTATGCCAATTGGTTGTATCGTGAGTTGTCAAAAATTACTGAATGAGTTTACATACAATCCTGTATTAGGAAACATCAATACTTTTGGTGGAAATGCTGTTTGTTGTGCGGCATCACTGGCTTGTTTACAAACAATTTTGTCTGAAAAATTGGTTGATGGGATAGAAACAAAATCGAATTTAATTCGCTCACTTTTAAAACATCAAGCCATTAAATCAATCAAAGGAAAAGGATTGATGCTTTCTTTAGAATTTGAAAACACAGATTTGAATTTTAAAATTATTGAAACGTGTATTAATAACGGTTTAATTGTAGATTGGTTTTTGTTTAACACTTATTCTATGCGTATCACACCACCATTGATTATTACTGAAGAGGAAATTAAATTAGCATGTGCCATAATTTTAAAATCTATTGATGAGGTTTTAGTTGAGGTTTAAAATTAACAAGAGTTAGTTGTATACTTTATTATCGACCAAAAAAATAGCCCCGATTTATCGGGGCTATTTTTATATGGAATTATTAGTTATTTTAAAAATAATAATGTGTTATTTACTTAA
This sequence comes from Bacteroidota bacterium, assembly GCA_947487905.1. Taxonomy (GTDB): domain Bacteria; phylum Bacteroidota; class Bacteroidia; order B-17B0; family Aurantibacillaceae; genus UBA4416. Next base: position 1,473 of record CANLAV010000118.1, read on the forward strand.
ATATAAATTTCGTTCACTGTAAATATCTTGAAAATACTCATCGTTTAAATCGTCAATGAAATAAATGGCTTCACCAGTACTTTTCATTTCTGGCCCCAATTCTTTTTGTACTTCAGGAAATTTATCATAACTAAATACAGGTATTTTGATAGCGTATCCTTTTTTCTTTGGTGCAAATGTGAAGTCTTTAACCTTAGCACCAAGCATAACTTTTGTTGCATAGTTTACATAAGGTTCATCATAAGCTTTAGCAATAAATGGAACGGTTCTACTCGCACGAGGGTTTGCTTCAATGATATACACAACTTCGTCTTTCACAGCAAATTGAATATTGATTAAACCAACTGTTTTTAAAGCTACTGCAATTTTCTTTGTATGATCTTCAATTTGTTTAATCACCTTTTCGCTTAATGAAAATGTTGGTAATAAAGCAAAGCTATCTCCACTGTGAATGCCTGCAGGTTCAATATGTTCCATGATACCGACAATATAAACATCTTTTCCATCGCAAATAGCATCAGCTTCTGCTTCAATTGCACCTTGTAAAAAATGATCTAATAAAACTTGATTACCAGGTAAATCATTTAATAATTTGACGACGTGTTGTTCTAATTCTTCTTCATTGATAACAATTTTCATGCTCTGTCCACCAAGCACATAACTAGGGCGAACTAATAATGGAAACCCTAAAGTTTTAGATAATGTAATTGCTTCTTCAGCATCTTCAATAACTCCAAATTTCGGATAAGGAATGTTATTGTCTTTTAGTAAATTAGAAAATGCACCTCTATCTTCTGCTAAATCTAAAGATTTAAAATCAGTGCCAATTATTTTTATGCCATAACGTTCTAATTTCTCAGCAAGTTTTAAAGCTGTTTGCCCACCTAATTGAACAATAACACCTTCTGGTTTTTCTTGTAAAATAATATCATAAATATGTTCCCAAAATACTGGCTCAAAATACAACTTATCTGCCGTACTAAAATCTGTACTAACGGTTTCGGGGTTGCAGTTTATCATAATGGTTTCGTAACCCATTTCTTTAGCTGCTAAAACGCCGTGCACACAACTGTAATCAAATTCAATACCTTGCCCAATGCGGTTAGGACCACTTCCTAAAATAACAACTTTCTTTTTGTCAGATCTAACACTTTCATTTTCATCTTCAAATGTTGAATAATAATAAGGAGTTTTGGCTTCAAATTCAGCAGCGCATGTGTCAACCATTTTAAATACACGGTTAATGTTAAATTCTTTACGCTTACTGTAAACTTCACTTTCTAAGCAATTTAATAAATGCGCCATTTGCCTATCGGCATAACCCATTTGTTTGGCTTCGTATAATAAATCTTTTGAAATGGTTTCTAATTTAAATTTGCTAACCTCATTTTCAAGCGCAATCATTTGTTCAATTTGTTCTAAAAACCACATGTCGATACGCGTTAGTTTTTGAATTGTTTTGATGGAGATGCCTAATTTCATGGCATCATAAATCATGAACAAACGATTCCAACTTGGTCTCTCTAATCCTGCTAATAATTCTGCTTGATTGGTGTTTTCTTTTCCATCAGCACCCAACCCATTTCGTTTAATTTCTAAACTTTGACATGCTTTTTGTAATGCTTCTTGAAAGCTACGGCCAATTGCCATTACCTCGCCAACAGATTTCATTTGAAAACCAAGTTCACGATTACAACCTTTAAATTTATCGAAATTCCAACGTGGTATTTTTACAATCACATAATCTAAAGTTGGTTCAAAATAAGCAGAAGTTGATTTCGTGATCTGATTTATTAATTCATCCAACTGATAGCCAATTGCTAATTTACTTGCAATACGAGCAATTGGGTAACCAGTTGCTTTACTTGCTAATGCTGATGAGCGAGAAACTCGCGGATTAATTTCAATCGCAATAATTTCTTCTTTTTCATCATCACTCACGGCAAATTGCACATTACATCCACCTGAAAAATTTCCGATACTACGCATCATCTTGATAGCCATTGTTCTCATTTTTTGATACGTACTATCACTTAATGTTTGTGCGGGAGCAACAGTAATACTGTCTCCTGTATGCACGCCCATTGGATCAAAATTTTCTATCGAACAAATAATAGCTACATTATCATTATTATCTCTTAACAATTCTAATTCATATTCTTTCCAACCTAAGACTGCTTTATCGATAAGCACTTCATGTATTGGAGAAGTTTGTAAACCTCTATTTAATAAAGCATCGTAATCTTCTTTATGGTATACAACGCTTCCGCCACTTCCACCAAGTGTAAACGAAGGACGAATCACTAACGGAAAACCAAACTCTTGTGCAACTGATTTTCCTTCTAAAAAAGATTTAGCAATTTTACTTGGAGCCATGCCAACCCCTATTTCATTCATTCTAATTCTGAATAAATCACGATCTTCAGTTACTTTGATGGCGTCAATATCAACGCCGATCATTCGTACGTTGTATTTTTTCCAAATTCCCATATCATCGCATTTCAATGCAAGATTTAGAGCGGTTTGCCCACCCATAGTTGGGAGTACAGCATCAATTTGACGCTCTTCTAAAATTTTGACAATCGACTTAACCTCTAAGGGTAATAAGTAAATGTGGTCAGCAGTTACTTTATCCGTCATAATGGTTGCAGGATTCGAGTTTATCAGCGTCACTTCGATGCCCTCTTCGCGCAAGCTTTTGGCTGATTGGGAACCTGAATAATCGAATTCGCAAGCTTGACCAATTACGATAGGACCAGAACCGATAATTAAAACTGATTTTATAGATGTATCTTTCATTTTCTTTAGGTTTGAAGGTTAAGAAAGTTGAAAAGTTAGGTAGGCTAAAATCATTTTTTGTAATAAATAGTTCTAATTACAATTAAAATCCCGTAACCTATGTAACTTGCTAACTCTCTAAACTGTTAGTAAAAAACAAACTTGGTAAAGATACATCAAGCCATCGAAATTTCTATCTTAAGATATTCACATTTTATGAGATTTTCCAATTTTATGACAAGCCACTGATAACTCCATTATCGTCAATATCCATTCCTTCCGATGCTGGAATGGATGGTAATCCAGGCATTCGCATCATATTTCCAAGTATTGGGATTAAGAAACCAGCACCTGCAGCAATTTCAAATTCACGAACGGTGATTCTGAAATTTGTTGGACGACCAATTAATGATTCGTTATCTGAAAAAGATTTTTGTGTTTTTGCCATGCAAATAGGTAATTGAGCTAATCCTAATTTTTCAATCCGCTTTAAGTCTTGCTCTGCTTTCGCACTGAAATCAACACCTTCAGCGCCATAAATTTCCTGAGCAATGGTCTCAATTTTTTCTTTAATTGGAGAATTCCAGTCGTAAATAGGTTTGAAATTACTAGTATTTGTTTTTTCAATTTCTTCAACAATAGCTTTTGCTAAATCTTGTGTCCCATTCCCGCCTAATAACCAACCTTTGCTTAGCACTGCTTTCACATTTAAATGAGCGCATAATTTGATAAGTTCGTTAATTTCTTCATCTGAATCTGTTACAAAATGATTAATAGCTATGACAGGATTGATACCAAATTTTTTAATGTTTTCAATGTGTTTTTCTAAATTACAAAAGCCATGTTTAATTTTTTCAACAGAAGGTGTGTTCAATTCTTTAGGAGTTGCACCACCATGATGTCGTAATGCGCGAATAGTGGCAACAATAACAACGACACTTGGTTTTAGTTTTCCGTAACCACATTTAATATCCATAAATTTTTCAGCACCTAAGTCGGCACCAAATCCAGCTTCAGTTACTACATAATCTCCTAATGATAATCCCATTTTTGTTGCAAGTATAGAATTAGTTCCTTGTGCAATGTTTGCAAAAGGACCGCCATGTATAATCGCAGGATTACCTTCGAGTGTTTGTACTAAGTTTGGTTGAATGGCATCTTTTAATAAGATTGTCATAGCGTTTTGTGCTTTTAAATCGCGCGCATATACTGGTTGATTAGCATAGGTAAATCCGACAAAAATATTTCCAAGTTTTTCTTTTAAATCAGAAATGCTATTTGACAAACATAGAATAGCCATAATTTCTGAAGCAGCTGTAATGTTAAAACCGTCCTGCCTCATCACTCCATTTGCTTTTCCTCCAATACCAATTATGATGTTGCGAAGACTTCTATCATTCATATCTATCACACGTTTCCAAACAACAGTTCTTGGATCTAATTTTATTTCATGCTCATGGTTTTGAATAACATTATCAATAATGGCGGCTAAAAAATTATTAGCTTTTTCTATAGCCGAAAAGTCTCCAGTAAAATGTAAATTAATATCTTCCATTGGAATGACTTGTGAATAGCCACCGCCAGCAGCACCGCCTTTTATTCCAAAAACTGGACCCAATGATGGTTCACGCAAAACAACAATACTTTTTTTTCCAATTTTATTTAGGCCTTCATTTAAGCCAATAGAAACGGTGGTTTTTCCTTCGCCAGCTGGTGTTGGAGTAAGAGCAGTAACTAAAATTAATTTAGATGATTTTATTTTTTCTTCATTAATTAAATGAAGTGGAAGTTTTGCTTTGTATTTTCCGTATAACTCTAAATTATCTTCATCAACATTAATTTTTTTCGCAATGATTTTTATATGCGTTGGAGTAATGGATTGTGCAATTTCTATATCTGTCATAACTTAAATTTTAATAGAGTAAAACTACTATCTATTTTTAAATTACAAGCATAATGGAAATTAAAATCACATTCGTTTTACAGAATCTTTTTTCTTTACAAGTCTTTTTGATTTCTATTATTAAACCGCTCTTATTATTTCCCATTATCAACTTGCTATTAACAATAAAAAAGCTATTTATCAAGTACTTACATTTTTTGAATTATATTTTTGGTTAATTACTAAGGTTTTTGTTAATAACCCAACTTTATTAGGGCCTAAAGCCTTCGTATTTTTAGGTATTAAACAAAATTGCATTCATGAGTTTACAGGTTAATGTAAAAGATTTATTGTCAAATTTATACACCAATCGTGGTGTGATAGAATTGTTATTCGGTCAACGTGATCAAATAACAGTCAATGAATTATTGGGTAGAGATGATATTAGTGAAGAGCAATATCGAAAATTAGTTTCTTTAGACATTTTATTTGAATATGAAAATGTAGTAAGTTTAAATGAAGCTGTGGTTAGTATGTTTGAAGATTTTATGGAAATCGGAGAAGTAACGCCTGGATTTATTAATGATTACATCAACGAATTAAAACGTCATATTCGTTTTTACCAAGAGGCTCGTGAAATGCGATTTTTGCGCAGTATCAAAAAATACCTAAAGCGAATAAATTCAACATTGACTCGTGAAATTATTAAGCTTCAAAAAAATGTGGAT
>CANLAV010000119.1 GCA_947487905.1 Bacteroidota bacterium
CGGGGGTTTTACATATGGGACATATGCTTAATAATACCATTCAAGATGTATTAATACGTAGAGCACGTATGCGTGGTTTTAATGCATGTTGGGTTCCTGGTACCGATCACGCCAGTATTGCTACTGAGGCTAAAGTAGTTGCCTTACTAAAAGAACAAGGCATTCATAAAGCCGATTTGAGTCGTGAAGATTTTTTAAAACATGCTTGGGGTTGGAAGGAAAAATACGGTGGAATTATATTAGAACAATTAAAAAAATTAGGAGCTTCGTGCGATTGGGATAGAACTAGTTTTACCATGGATGAAGGCATGAGTGAAGCGGTTATTGATACCTTTATTGACTTATACAACAAGGGATATATTTATCGCGGGGTGCGCATGGTAAACTGGGATCCTCAGGGGTTAACAGCTGTTAGTGATGAAGAAGTTATTCATAAAGAATCTACTGGTAAATTAGTGTACGTTAAATATATGATTTCGGGTACAGAAACTCAAGATGTACCTGAATTTATTACCGTTGCTACTACTCGCCCTGAAACCATTATGGGAGATACCGCCGTTTGTGTTAATCCTACTGATGAACGTTATGTTCACTTAAAAGGAAAGCATGTCATTGTGCCTATTGTGAATCGTATTGTTCCAATCATTTTTGATGAGTATGTGGATGCCGCATTTGGTACGGGTGCTTTAAAAGTAACGCCTGCGCATGATATAAACGATTTTAACTTAGGACAAAAACATAAACTACCTACCATCGATGCGTTAACGCAAGAAGGAAAAATTAGTGAAGCCGCTGGTGCATACGTTGGATTAGACCGTTTTGCTTGCCGTAAGCAAATTATCTTAGATTTAACTGAACAAGGTTTAGTTGAAAAAGTGGAAGAGATCAAAAACAAAGTTGGATACAGCGAGCGCACAAATGCAGTGATAGAGCCTCGTTTGAGTATGCAATGGTTTTTAAAGATGGAAGATATTAGCAAACCTGCTTTAGATGCCGTTGTTAATGGTGATGTCAAATTAATTCCTGAAAAATTCATTAATACCTACAAACATTGGATGGAAAATGTACACGATTGGTGTATTAGCCGTCAATTATGGTGGGGACAACGTATTCCTGCTTGGTACGATGGACAAGGAAATACAGTAGTTGCTAAAACAAAAGAAGAAGCTTTTGCTTTATTAAAGGCTAAAAATACCTCAATAGATAGCAATGATGTTAAACAAGATGACGATGTGCTTGACACGTGGTTCTCTTCATGGCTATGGCCAATGACCGTTTTTGATCCAAAAATTATTACAAATGGTTGGGATAAAGCAAACGAAGATTTAAAATATTATTACCCAACCAATGATTTAGTAACCGCTCCCGAAATTTTATTTTTTTGGGTAGCACGAATGATTATTGCTGGTAAGGAATACACGGGTTTAAAGCCATTTAACAACGTTTACTTAACTGGTATTGTAAGAGATAAACAAGGCCGAAAAATGAGTAAAAGTTTAGGGAATTCGCCCGACCCTTTGGATTTAATAGCAAAATATGGTGCTGACGGAGTTCGTGTTGGAATGCTTTTATGCTCGCCTGCTGGTAACGATTTAATGTTTGATGAAAGTTACTGTGAGCAAGGACGCAATTTTGCAAACAAAGTATGGAATGCCTTTCGTTTAATAAATGGTTTTGAAGTTTCGATGCCTGAGGCTCTCGAAGGCAAAGAAACAATTTATCAACCGGAATCATCAAAAGCGGCCATTACTTGGTTTGAACAGAAATTGAGCGAACAATTAGAAATTATAAACGACCATTACAGCAAACACCGCATGAGTGATGCCTTAATGGCGACTTATAAACTAGTGTGGGACGATTTTTGTGCGTGGTATTTAGAAGCCATCAAACCTGATTTTGTTGATGGAAAAGCCTTACCAATGGATAAATCAACCTTTGATGCCACTATCAATTTCTTAGAAGCCTTGTTAAAAATAATGCACCCGTGGATGCCATTTATTACCGAAGAAATTTGGCATAGTTTAAAAGAGCGTGATGCAAAGGATTGCATCATTGTGGCTGAATGGCCCACATCATTAACGACTATTGACAAAAAACAATTAGCCGAATTTGAATTTTCTAAAGAGTTGGTAACGATGGTTAGAAATGTAAGAGCACAAAAACAATTATCTCCTAAAGAGAAATTAGAAGTGTTTGAAAAATCAAATTCTGAGCGTTCTTATTTTGATACAGTCATTATAAAACTAGCCAATCTTTCGGCGTTTAATTACACCACAGAAAAAGTAGATGGCGCATTTTCGTTTCAAATTGAAACTACTGAATTTTACATTCCATTGTCTTCAAACATCAATGTTGAAGAAGAGAAAGAACGCCTTTTAAAAGAATTAGAATACCATAAAGGATTTTTAAAAAGTGTGAGCGTTAAACTATCCAACGAAAAATTTGTTGCAAACGCTAAACCAGAAGTTATTACCGTTGAACGTAAAAAAGAAAGCGATGCTTTGAGTAAAATTGCTTCAATTGAAGAACAGTTGAAATCAATCTTCTAAATTGAAATTCTGAAAATTATCTTTTATATGAACCAAATTTCATTAAATTTGTTTGCTAAAAAAAATGACCTTAGAAACTAACATAAAATCTGCTGTAAGAGATGTTCCTGATTTTCCGAAACCTGGGATTATGTTTAAAGACATTACCCCTATTTTTGAAGATCAAACTTTGTGCAATGATATTGTGGATGGCTTCATATCAATAATTGGCCATAAGCCAGACGCCATTGTTGGCATTGAAAGCAGAGGATTTTTATTTGGTTTATTATTAGCCAACAAATTACAAATACCTTTTATATTGGTTCGTAAAGCAGGGAAATTACCTTACAAAACAATTAGCTACGAATATAATTTAGAATACGGAACAGCTAAAATAGAAATGCATGTAGATAGCTTGAAAAAAGATTGGAATGTATTAATACACGACGATTTATTAGCTACAGGCGGAACAGCAGATGCTGCGGCCCATTTGGTAGAACAACAAGGTGCAAAAGTAAGTGGCTTTTCCTTTGTAGTAGGATTAGAATTTTTGAACGGAAAAGATAAATTAATTAAACACTCAAATAATATAACATGTCTAGCACAGTATTAGAAAATAACACAGGTATGAATTTTGGATTAAATGAAAATCAAATCGCTATAGCTGATATGATTCGTAAATTTGGAAAAGACCATATTTACCCACAAATGATGGAATGGGACGAAGCTCAAATTTTCCCTGTTGATGTATTTAAAAAACTTGGAGAATTAGGATTAATGGGCGTTTTGGTTCCAGAAGAATTTGGAGGCTCAGGATTATCATACACAGAATATGTTACAGCCATTATCGAATTGAGTAAAATATGTGGTTCTATTGGATTATCCATGGCGGCTCATAACTCATTATGCACAGGGCATATTTTAGCATTTGGTAATGAAGAACAAAAGAAAAAATACTTACCAAAATTAGCCACTGCCGAATGGATTGGTGCCTGGGGATTAACAGAAACAGGAACTGGTTCGGATGCTGGTGGAATGGCCACAACAGCCGTAAAAGAAGGAGACTATTATATTATTAATGGATCTAAAAACTTTATTACTCATGCTATTAGCGGCAATGTGGCAGTTGTAATTGTTCGCACGGGCGAAAAAGGCGATAGTCATGGTATGAGCGCATTTATTATTGAAAAAGGAACAGCAGGTTTTAAATCAGGTAAAAAAGAAAATAAATTAGGCATGCGTGCTAGCGAAACAGCTGAATTAATTTTTGATAACTGTAGAGTGCACAAAGATCAAATGATGGGTAAAGAAGGCGATGGATTTATTCAAGCCATGAAAGTATTAGATGGAGGTCGTATTTCTATTGCAGCATTAAGTTGTGGTATCGCTCGTGGTGCTTACGAATGTTCATTAAAATATTCAAAAGAACGTGAACAATTTGGTAAAGCCATTTCTCAATTTCAAGCCATTGGATTTAAATTAGCAGATATGGCAACTGAATTAGAGGCTGCTGAATTATTAACATTTAAAGCTGCTGATTTAAAAAACCGTCATCAAAAAATGACTAAAGAAGGTGCTTATGCAAAATACTACGCATCTGAAGTGTGTGTTAGAAATGCAAACGAAGCGGTTCAAATTTTTGGAGGTTACGGATTTACAAAAGATTTTCCTGCTGAAAAATATTACCGTGATAGTAAATTATGTACCATTGGCGAAGGAACAAGTGAAATTCAAAAATTAGTAATCAGTAGAGAATTATTAAAAGACTAATGGAATCACCGTTTTTAGACATAGAAAATTCAAAACCAGTTCGTTCACAGTTATTAAAAGTACTTTGTATTTTATCTTTTGTGATGTGTGGCTTATCCTTATTACAAGGCGTTACACGTTTATTTCAAGATACGCCTGAAGCAAAGCGCCAACAAATCGAACAAATCAGACAAATAAAACCTGATATGGCTGACACGATGGAAAACGAAATGATTGCTATGCAAGAAAATCCTTATTTTAAAATTTCACCTTACATAGATTTACTTTATATTTTACTATCATTTTTAGGTGTATTCATGATGTGGAATTTAAACAAAACAGGATTCTTTATTTATAGCATCGCTGAAATTTTGCCATACACAGCCTATCTCTTTTTAGGAAACAATACCTTTAGCATGGCTAATTCTATTGTAGCTGGTGGTGCAAAATTCGCCATGATTGGCATTGTATTAATGGTTATTGTTGATTTGGTTTTTGTTGGCTTGTATGCTAAATGCACCAAAGAAATGAAGTAGTATAAACTACTCATAGTCAACTATTTATTTAAATAATAAAAAAGGTTATTCAATTGAATAACCTTTTTTTATTGGCATTTTTTAAGCAAAGTGATTCCATTAAAATACCTTCACATGGCATGGTTGTAAATCGTACCTTTATCAATAAAAACACATCATGCTACTGAGGTTAAATTATAACAATCCACATCCAAAAGATATAGAACAAATTATTGATTGCTTAAAAAATGACGGGCTCATTATTTATCCAACTGATACTGTGTATAGCATTGGTTGCGATATTACAAAACCAAAAGCCATTGAAAAATTATGTAAACTCAAAAATATCAAACCCGAAAAAGCGAACTTTTCATTTGTGTGTTGCGATTTAAGTCAATTGTCTAATTACTCAAAGCCAATTTCAAATTCGTTATTTAGGGTTATGAAAAAAGCATTTCCAGGTCCGTATACCTTTATTTTAGAAGCTAATTCAAATGTTCCCAAATTATTAAAACAAAATAAAAAAACAGTTGGCATCAGAGTTCCTGATAATTTGATTTGTAAAACCATTATTGAAGCGCTTGGTAATCCTATAATTACAACTAGTTTGCATAATATGGAAGATGACATTTTAGATTATTATACTGACCCTGAAGTGATACATGATCAATATGAAAAAAAAGTAGATATTGTTATTGATGGTGGCTTAGGAAATTTATATGCTTCAACGGTTTTAGATTGCTCTATAAATGATGACATCGTTGTTATAAGAGAAGGCTTAGGTAGTTTAACGATTTTGGATTAACCTAAAAAAAATAAAACAATCGCTTACTGTTTTTGTTAATAGCACATAACGCCTTGTAAGTTGCAATGCTTTTTTATACTTTTATACAATGATTTCAAACACACAACTAAGTACGCTCATTGATCAATCGTCGCAATCACCCGAATTAAAAACAATTGCGCATAAAGTTTTAAATAACGAACGCATTTCTGTTGAAGATGGTGTTTACTTATTTAAAAATGCGAATTTATCCTATTTAGCAACCTTAGCTAATTTTGTGCGCGAACAAAAAAACGGAAACTTCGTTTATTTCAATCGTAATTTTCATGTTGAACCAACTAATATTTGCGTTTACACCTGTTCATTTTGCGCCTACTCTCGTTTAATTAAACAACGTGAAGAAGGTTGGGAATTATCTATTGAACAAATGATGGACATCATTAAAACATACGATGATAAAGATGTTACAGAAGTTCATATTACGGGAGGTGTTATTCCAAAACAAGATTTAACTTTTTATACGACCCTATTTAAAACCATAAAAACACATCGTCCTAATTTACACGTCAAAGCCCTAACTCCCGTTGAGTGTCATTATATCTTTAAAAAAGCAAAGGTAACTTACGAAGAAGGCATGACAATTTTAAAAGAGTCTGGATTAGATTCTATGCCAGGCGGAGGTGCAGAAATTTTTGATAAAGAGATTAGAGATAAAATTGCTGGAGGAAAATGCAGTGCCGAAGAATGGCTGAGTATTCATGAAATTTGGCACAAACTTGGTATGCAATCTAATGCAACTATGTTGTACGGCCATATTGAAAGCTTTGAAAACAGGGTTGATCATTTAGAACGATTACGCCAATTACAAGATAAAACAAAAGGGTTTAATGCCTTTATTCCGTTAAAGTTTAGAAATGGAAATAATGACATGTCTGATGTGCCTGAAGTAAGTATTATTGAAGATTTACGAAACTACGCCATTAGCAGAATTTATTTAGACAATTTCGATCACATTAAAGCATACTGGGCGATGATTGGTAGAAGCACAGCACAACTATCTTTAAATTTTGGAGTAGACGACATTGATGGAACTATTGACGATACCACCAAAATTTATAGCATGGCTGGTGCAGAAGAACAAACACCAAAATTAAGCACACAAGAATTAGTTGATTTAATTACTCAAGTAAAACGCACACCGGTTGAAAGAGACACCTTGTATCATGTTGTAAAAGATTATTCAAGCAATTAAACTTAAATGGAATA
>CANLAV010000120.1 GCA_947487905.1 Bacteroidota bacterium
TAAGCCAACATGAAATCAAACTTCAAGTTTTTCATGATGCTTTCAGCCAATTCTGGTAAACCATCTTTTTTCACTAAAGGAAAAATAGCAGCCTTGTAAGGCGCTAGAGCTGGTGGTAAATTTAATACCGTACGTGTTTCGCCATTTTCTAACACTTCTGCTTTTAAGGCTGATGAAAGCACAGATAAAAATAAACGGTCTAAACCTACCGATGTTTCTACCACATAAGGCACCACGCTGGTATTAGTTTCTGTATCAAAATACTGTAATTTTTTTCCAGAAAATTCTTGATGTTGTTTCAAATCAAAATCGGTACGAGAATGAATACCTTCTAATTCTTTAAAGCCAAATGGAAATTGATGTTCAATGTCACACGCGGCATTAGCATAATGCGCTAATTTTAAATGATCATGAAAACGGTATTTTTCTGAACCTAAGCCCAATGATAAATGCCAGTTTAAACGTTTTTGTTTCCACTCTTCGTAATATTTCATCTCAGTTCCTGGCATCACAAAAAATTGCATTTCCATTTGTTCAAATTCGCGCATACGAAAAATAAACTGACGTGCTACAATTTCATTACGAAATGCTTTACCAGTTTGGGCAATACCAAATGGCAATTTCATGCGTCCTGTTTTTTGCACATTTAAATAATTCACAAAAATACCTTGAGCAGTTTCTGGTCTTAAATAAATAATATTGGTAGCGTCGGTTACAGCGCCTGTTGATGTATTAAACATTAAATTAAACTGACGCACATCGGTCCAATTTTTTGTTCCACTAATTGGGCAAACAATTTCTAAATCTAAAATGATTTGTTTTACTTCCTCTAAGTTATTATCGTTTAAAGCTTTTGCAAAACGGTCGTTAATTTCACCAATCTTATTATTATAATCTGCAACTCTCGGATTAGTTGCTCTAAACATCTCCGCATCAAAATTCTCAAAACGCTTGGCTGCTTTTTCAACTTCCTTATTTATTTTATCTTCTATTTTGGCAACATGTTCTTCAATTAACACATCGGCACGGTAACGTTTTTTACTATCTTTATTATCAATTAATGGGTCGTTAAAGGCATCAACGTGTCCACTTGCTTTCCAGGTTGTTGGATGCATAAAAATGGCGGTGTCAATACCGACAATGTTTTCGTGCATTTGCACCATCGATTTCCACCAATAATCTCTGATATTTTTTTTGAGTTCAATACCCATTTGTCCATAATCATACACGGCGCTTAAGCCATCATAAATTTCGCTACTTTGAAAAATGAAGCCGTATTCTTTGCAATGTGATATGATTGATTTAAAAAATTCTTCGGGTTTAATAGTGCTCATTGGTGTAAAAAATTAAAAATGATTGAGGGCTTAAAAATAGCATTTTTTATGGCTTATTTGTTCACACACTAAACAAACTTTTTAAAAAAATAATTTTATATTAGAGCCTCTTTAAAATAGATATGGTATTTAGCAGCGTTGTTTTTCTTTTATATTTTTTACCTCTATTTTTATTGATCTATTACGTTTGTCCAACAAAATTTAAAAACGCTGTCATATTGATAGGAAGTATCTTTTTTTACGCCTGGGGCGCACCCAAATTTATTTTCGTTATTTTATTTACTACGCTATTAGATTTTTATTTGGTAAGATGGATGGATAACATCCAACATGAAACCAAACGAAAACTCCTGTTATTACTATCAGTTTCGGTTAACTTAGGTTTATTGGTTTATTTTAAATACTCTAATTTCTTTATCGAAAATGTGAATGCAGCCTTATCTGTATTTGGTGACAAACAAATTCATTGGACGAAGTTAATTTTACCAATTGGTATTTCGTTTTACACCTTCGAAACCATTACGTATGTGGTAGATGTTTACAGACGATTACATAAACCACTGACTAAATTTTGGGATTATCAGTTATACATCATTCTTTTCCCTAAACTCATTGCAGGGCCAATTATTAGATATCACGAATTGGCCGATCAAATTAATGATAGAAGTGCTAATGAAACCATTGATAATAAACTTATCGGCTTTTACCGTTTTGCCTTTGGCTTAGGAAAAAAAGTATTGATTGCAAACCAAATGGGTTTAGTAGCAGATGAAATTTTTGGAAGTAATTTTGCTGAAATGGACATGGCTACCGCTTGGATTGGAAGTTTAGCGTATACACTTCAAATCTATTTTGATTTTAGTGGGTACAGTGATATGGCCATTGGTTTAGCTAAAATGATTGGTTTTAAATTTCCTGAAAACTTTAATAATCCTTACATCTCTCAAAGTATTACGGAGTTTTGGCGAAGATGGCACATGACCTTAGGCAGTTGGATGAAAAATTATTTATACATTCCATTGGGAGGAAATAAAGTTGGTAAATATAGGTTGTACTTTAACTTATGGTTGGTATTTTTAGCATCCGGTTTATGGCATGGCGCCAGTTGGAGTTTTATTTTTTGGGGTGCATTTCATGGATTCTTTTTGGTAATCGAACGCATGTTTTTGGGTAATGTATTAACTAAATTAGGAAAACTACCGAGTATCATTATCACGTTTTTAATTGTAAATTTTGGTTGGGTATTTTTTAGAGTCGAAAAAATTAAAGATGCGTTCTCCTACATTCAATGCATGTTTTCGTTTAAATTTAATTCCACATTCAGTTTTGATGGCGAATTTAAAACCTATTTTTTAATCGCACTATTTTTTTCATTTTTCGCCATCAGTAATTACACTCAAAAAATACAGAATGCCATTTACTTTAACACGTACACCAATACAAGACATGTAATTATTTGTTTTACAAGTATTTGCTTATTTGTGTTATCGATTAGTTCTATCACATCTTCAGGTTTTAATCCATTTATTTATTTTAGATTTTAATGAATTCATTATCTAACATATTAAAAAAGGGTTTATTACTGATTGTGTTTTCAGTGATGTTGTTACCAATGATTCAAGATAAATTTAATTTTATTGAATTGCCATCTTTAAAAGGTGATGTTAAATACCCGAGCGATTCGACAATCAATCCATCTAAATGGTTTTCTGCCAAATATCAAGAAGAAAAGGAAACGTATCTTAATTCCATGTTTGGGCTACGAAGCCTATATGTTAGATTACATAATCAAATCAGTTACTCGTGTTTTAATAAAGCGAATGCGAATGGTGTTATCATTGGAAAAAAACATTATTTATATGAAAAAAGCTACATTGATGCCTATACAGGTAAGGATTTTTTAGGAGAAGATAGTATTACGCACACGCTAAATAAATTGAAGTTTATTTCCGATACGCTTAATAAATTAAACAAACAACTTATCATTGTTTTTGCGCCAGGTAAAGCATCTTATTACCCTGAATATATTCCAGATAACTATTTACCAGTTTTACAATCAACAAACTATAAATCATTTTCGGATGGTGCCAAAAAACGTGGCTTAGAAACCATTGATTTTAATAAGTGGTTTATGGACAATAAAAATAAATCCAAGCATCCATTATATCCAAAATATGGAATCCATTGGAGTATTTACGGCTGTGCCATTGCAGCTGATTCTATCATTAAAAAAATTGAGGATTTAAGACACATCAATGCTCCTCATTTTTATTTTAAAACAGTTAGTTTAGAAAAACCGAAAGACATTGATTACGATATGGCTGATGGAATGAATTTACTTTTTAAATTAAGTAGTTTTAAAAATGCTTATCCAAATGTGATTATTGAAGATTCTATTGGGAAAACAAAACCTCGTGTATTAACCATTTCAGATAGTTTTTATTGGGGAATGTATAATATGCAAATTTCAAAATGTTTTAGTAATCATCACTTTTGGTATTATAATAAATTGGTTTATCCTGAATCGTTTAAACAAGAATTAGGAACCGACCAATTAGATTTAGAACTTGAAGTTAAAAACCATGATGTCATAATTTTAATGGCTACAGAAGCTAATTTAAAAGATATCGGTTGGGGAAGTATTCAAAACTTAACTAAATTATTTACAGGAAACTATGTGAGTGCTAGTAAACAAAAGGAATTGAAAAATAAAATGTCCGGATACATTGATTTAATTAAAAAAAATAATCAGTGGCTTTCTGATACTAAAATAAGGGCAAAAGAAGAAAACATAACATTAGATTCTATGCTTGTTTTAGAAGCTTTGTGGCAAATAAAACAAAAAGAAAAGAAATAAATCTAATTAGCTTTTTATTAAAAATAATCCTCGTAAGTAGTTACGAGGATTATTTAATTTAAATAATTTATTATTAATCTTCTTTTTTCTTTTTAGTTTTAGGCTTTATTGTTTTTACAGTAATTTCCTTTTTTTCTGTATCGTAATCTATTTCAATAGAATCACCTTCGCTGATATTACTTTGAATAATTTCTTCAGCCATTGGATCTTCTAAATACTTCTGAATAGCACGTTTTAAAGGACGTGCACCATATTGAATATCATAACCTTTTTCAACGATAAAATCTTTTGCTGAATCAGAAATTTTGATAGCGTACCCAAGTTTATTAACTCTACCAAATAAATTTAATAATTCAATGTCAATGATTTTATGAATATCTTCTCTGCTTAAAGAGTTAAACATCACGACATCATCAATACGATTTAAAAATTCGGGAGCAAATGCTTTTTTCAAGGCATTTTCTACTACACTCTTATTGTTATCTTCTATCGCTTCAACACGTGTTTGTGTTCCAAAACCAACACCTTGTCCGAAGTCTTTTAACTGACGAGCACCAATATTAGAAGTCATAATAATGATGGTGTTTTTAAAATCAATTTTACGTCCTAAACTATCAGTTAGTTGTCCATCATCCAATACTTGTAATAACATATTAAATACATCAGGATGCGCTTTTTCAATTTCATCCAATAATACAACCGAATATGGTCTACGTCTTACTTTTTCAGTTAATTGACCTCCTTCTTCATAACCCACATATCCAGGAGGAGCGCCAATTAAACGAGTAACCGCAAATTTTTCCATATACTCGCTCATATCAATTCTAATTAAAGCTTCATCATTATCAAACAAATGCTTTGCTAAAATTTTTGCTAATTGAGTTTTTCCAACACCAGTTGGACCTAAAAATATAAATGAACCAATTGGTTTATTAGGATCTTTTAATCCAGCACGATTACGTTGTATTGCTTTCACTACTTTCTTCAAAGCTTCATCTTGTCCAATAACTTTACCTTTTAACTGCTCCACCATTTTCACTAATTTCTCTCCTTCATTTTGAGAAATTTTTTGAACAGGAACACCACTCATCATCGAAACAACTTCAGCTACATTATCTTCTGTAACAATAACTCTATTCAATTTAGTTTCTTCTTCCCAAACTTTTTTAGCTTCTTCTAATTGAGCTTGCAAATGTTTTTCAGTGTCACGCAATTTGGCAGCTTCTTCGTATTTTTGAGAACGCACCACTTGATTTTTGAGTTCTTTGATGTCTTCCATCTTTTTTTCTAACTCAATAACATTTTCGGGTACGTAAATGTTTGTGATATGAACACGTGATCCCGCTTCATCCAGGGCATCAATGGCTTTGTCTGGTAAATGTCTATCTGTTAAATAACGAGCCGTTAAAGACACACAGGCTTTAATAGCTTCAGGCGTGTAAGTCACGTTATGATGATCTTCGTATTTACTTTTGATGTTATCTAAAATTTGTAATGATTCCTCTTGCGTTGCAGGTTCAATAATTACTTTTTGGAAACGTCTTTCTAAGGCGCCGTCTTTTTCAATATGCTGACGGAATTCATCTAACGTTGTTGCACCAATACATTGTATTTCGCCACGAGCTAAAGCTGGTTTAAACATATTGCTTGCATCCATACTTCCACTCGCTCCACCCGCTCCTATGATGGTATGAATTTCATCAATAAATAAAATCACATCTGGATTTTTTTCTAATTCATTCATCACAGCTTTCATTCGCTCTTCAAATTGACCACGGTATTTAGTACCAGCAACTAGCGAAGCTAAATCTAACGTCACAACGCGTTTACCAAATAATACACGGCTTACTTTTCGTTGTACAATTCGTAAAGCTAAACCTTCTGCAATAGCTGATTTACCAACACCTGGCTCACCAATTAAAATGGGATTATTTTTTTTACGACGAGATAAAATTTGAGAAACACGCTCAATTTCTTTTTCCCTGCCAACAACAGGATCTAACTTTCCATCTTCAGCCATTTTGGTTAAATCTCTACCAAAATTATCTAAAACAGGAGTACGTGATTTTGAGTCGCCCGTTTTTTTGGAAGTGCCAGAACCACTATTTGTAAATGATTCTTCACTTTCATCTTCATCACCGCCAGCGGTCGAATTTTCTATTTTATTAGGGTTTTCCATAAGGCCTTCTAGCTCTAATTTTACTGCGTTATAATCTACACCTAATTTTGTTAGTGCTTTGGTAACCACATTATCATTATCTTTTAGGATACATAATAACAAATGCTCTGTTCCTATTTGTGGCGCTTTAAATACCTTAGCTTCTAAATAGGTAAATTTCAAGGTTTTTTCAGCTTGTTTTACCAAAGGAATATTTGACAAACTATTTAATTTACGCATTGAAATAGGTAAATTCTTTTCAATGTTTTTTCTTAAATCATTTAAATTTATTTCTAAATTTTTTAATAATGTAATACCA
>CANLAV010000121.1 GCA_947487905.1 Bacteroidota bacterium
GAGATGAAAACGTTAAACTGAAAGGTGATATTGAAAATGCGATTGACTTAGAAGGACCTGAATTTATTTCTGTTCATCCTAAACAAGATTCATTGCGGTTTTTTGCACCTGCTGCTAAATATGATTTACGTCGTTACATCATTCGAACCATCAATGTTCCATTTATTAATGTGGCCGATGCACGACTTTACCCTGATTCTGGTACTGTTATCTTGAGAAAAAATGCAGTGATGGACACCTTAAAAAATTCAATCATTTTGGCAAATACCGTTACAAAATATCACACCATCAGAAATGTAACTGCAAATATTTTTGGTAGAAAAAATTATTTAGGAAGTGGTGAATATCAATACTTGGATGAAAACAATAAAGCTTATTTAATCAAATTCAATACGATTAAACCAGATACATCTGGACAAACAGTCTCTTCGGGTAATATTAGCGAAGATGCTAAGTTTCAATTCAATGACTACTTTAGTTTTGCAGGAAAAGTAAAATTGTTTGCCAATAATCAATTTTTAACTTACGATGGTGGAACAAAAATTGTACACAATTGCGGAAAAATTGGAAAGGCCTATTTGAAATTTAATGGGGAAATTAATCCAAAAGACATTTTAATTCCTTTACCAGAAAATACAACCGACATGAATGGTAAGCCTGTTGGTTCTGCTATTATTTTCGGGCCTGACACAAACATGGTTTACTCATCATTTGTGTCTTTACGAGGCGGGAAAAAAGATTTAGATGTGATTAAAGCATCGGGGTTTTTGGGCTATAATAAAGAAAGTGAAGAATACATTATTACCAATGCAGAAAAATTTGTCGAACAAAATTTACCAGGAAATTACATCAGTTTAAACACAACAAACTGTAAGGTTTATGCTGAAGGAAAAATGGATTTAGGTGCTGACTTAGGTCAAGTTAAACTAAACACATTTGGTGTTGCTACGCATAATACGATTAATGATTCGGCAAACTTTGAGCTGATGACAACCATTGATTTTTTTATGGATAAAGGGGCACTCAAAAAAATGTATAAAGACATGGAAGTATTTTTAAATACCTTAGAGCCGATTGACTTTAACAACGTTACGTTTACCAAAGGTGTAACAGAATTGGTAGGTAAAGAAAAAGGAGATAAAATCATGTCTGATTTAAATTTGAATGGAACGATTAAACGTTTTCCTGACGAATTTGAAAAAACATTATTAATTACGGATGTGGATTTCAAATATGATAGACCTAGTAAATCGTTTGTATCAGTTGGAAAAATAGGAATTGGTGCCATAAATAAAAATGAAATATATCGTAAAACAGCTGGATACATTCAAATTAAAAAACAAAAAGGTGGTGACAATTTAACTATGTATTTTGAATTCGATCCAAAAACGTGGTATTACTTCAGCTACTTTAAAGGTGTGATGAATGTTGTGAGTAGCAATGTGGAATTTAATAATGACATTAAAAACTTAAAACCTAAAGACAGAAAGCAAGAATTAGCAAAAGACAACAAAGGCCCTTCTTATCAATTTTTACCTTGTGCGCCAAAAAAACGTGATGACTTTTTACGCAAGATGAAAATGATAGATCCTGATGAGGAAGAAGCAAATTAAAAAACAAACGCATTCATTTTTAATTTAAAATTTCAACTTCCTTTTCGTGGATGTATAATAAAATTTTAACCACTGTTTTATAACCTAATTTTAATAAGGCATTTTTATAATCTTGCATTTGCGAATGGTACTTGGCAATTTGTTTTTTAACTGTTTTATAATCTATCACAATGGATGTTTCATCTATAATTACAACTCTGTCAGGGCGTAAGATGTCTCCTGTTTCGGTTACTATTTCAAACTCGTTTTTTACAACTAAATTAGGTTCAAAGTACGCGCTAATTTTTTCATTCATTAATATAACAGACAAATCTGTTGTAATTAAAACAGCTTCTTGTTCTGTAATATCTCCTTTTAAAATTGACTTTTGAACAACAGCTGCGATGTCGTCCTTTGATTTTATTTGAGATAAAATATAATGCACCAAAATACCATATTCTCTTGCTCTTACCGATTCTTCTGAAGAATTGTAAGCACTTCCGTTTTTAATTTTAATAGGATTTTCGTCATTAAACTGTAACGACACTAATTGCAATTGCTCTAATTTGATATGCACAGGTGCTTGCGTATCTTTAGCTGTCAATGCACCAAATTCAATTATAGACAACAGTGAATCATAATGCGCTTGAGTTTTCGCATAATCTAATAGCCATGTGTATGTACTATTTACTGCATTCATAATTGGCTTAGGCGAAATAATATGTAAGCGCTCTACAGCACGCGTAAAATTAACGTACAACATGTTTAAGCAATCCAACTTTACCATCATCAATTCCTTTTCTGCTAAATGCTTGTAAGGAGTTGTGGCTATTTTTTTTCCAATACTTAATAAAGCAATAGGTAAATTTAAGTCATCGTTTTCTTCTTGCAATTTAACCCAAATCGGATTTGTTTTATCTGTTCTAAAATTCATGTATGGCGCAATCACAATTGGAAACTCCAATCCTTTGGATGCATGAATGGTCATGATATTGACTGCATTGATTCCTTCTGGAATGATAACAGATGCTTTGATGGAACGTTTTTCCCACCAAGTTAAAAAAGTTGAAACATTAGACGTATTGGTTTGTAAAAAAGACAATACTTCATCTAAAAAAAAGCGAATGTATTGAGGATTCTTAATGTGTAGCTGTAGTGCTTTTACTATTTCAACACAACAATCGTATAAGTTAGAATTGGTGATTTTAAATTCATCAATCTTAATCCCCTGCTCTTTCAATAACTTTAGCAAGGATGATTTTTTATTTAAATTGATGTACTTTAATAATTCGATGTATTTTTCTTCCGTAAAAAAAGCGTTTAAATACAAGTAATTGACAACAACAGATGCTGATACTAAATCATTGTGATTTAAAATAAATTTTAAAAACGCAACCAAGGTAACAACTTCTGTGGCATTGGCTAATAATAGTGATTCACGCGAAACTACTGGAATATTACGTTCAATTAAGAAATTAGCAACAACATTTCCATTCGCGTTTTTATTGACAATAACGCAGATATCACTGTATAAATAACCATCTGAAATAGCCTGCTGAATGTGTGATAAGACTAAATTGGTATTAACCGTGTCGCTATCATGTTCTTTGCTTAATTCAGGAAATTGAATACTCACATAGCCGTCAGTGCCTGATTTGTATTTTTGTTCTTGTTTATTATAAATACGTTTAAAATCATCATTCAATAACGAAGAAGATAATTGCTCAAAAAGGTGATTATTAAACTTCACAATTTCGGGCTGACTTCTAAAATTAGTATCTAAAAAATCTTCTTTAAAATTACGAATCAACGAGGCTTCTCGTTCTTTTATTAATTCATTTCCTTCTGGATTGTTAATGTATGGTAAATTAACAAATTGTTCCACATTCGCGTTTCGCCAACGGTAAATAGACTGTTTACCATCACCCACTACCAAATTTAAATTTCCATTTGCTAAAGCATTATCCGTTAATGGCAATAAATTTCGCCATTGCATTGCTGATGTATCTTGAAATTCATCTAACAAAAAATGTTTGTACCGATCGCCCAAGCGTTCAAAAATAAATGGCGTTGGCTCATCCGAAACGATTTGTGAAATGCGTTCATTAAATTCGGATAAGAATAACACATTTTCATCGAGCTTGTAGGCGTTTGTGAGTTTAGCTAATTCATTCACTAAACCCATCGCATAGATGTTTTTATAAATTAAATCGTATACAGTATACTTTTGTTCGTTCTCTTTCACATAATCCAACACAACATATACGATTGCTTTTAACTCATCACTTATCGTATAAATTAATTCCTTTTCGCTTTTTGTAGCTTTGCTTGCGTGCCATACATTCGTTTCTAAAGTCTTAAAAACAGTAGGAAGGAAAATTTCTTCTTGTGCAATTTTTTCTCCTGTTTGAATTTTATTAAAAAAGTTGGGAATGGTTCCTCCACCCGAAAAAGCAGACAAGGGAATGTTTGTTTTTTTTATCAATTCTAATCCTTTGCTCCCTTTCTCTTTTAGAAAGAGTTGATACGATTTGATGTAGGTATTTAATTTGTGTTTAATGACTTCGAAATCAGAAATAGTAAAATCACTAAATTCTTCCGTCACATCTACATCGCCTTCTTTATTAATTTCTTTCACAAAATCAAATAACAATTTTTCGGGATCCCAACTTTTATTTTCTTCTACTTGGGCTAATGAAAACTGAACTAAATAATTAGTAATGGTTTCATCTTTTCCCAAATTACTAATCAATGTATTAATCACTTTATTAAATACACTGTCGGTATCTGTTTCAATTTGAAAATTAAAAGGCAATTGTAAGTCAATCGCGAAAGTTCGAATGATGCGATGCGTAAAGCTATCAATAGTGCCAATTGAAAAATCAGAATAATGATGCAAGATAGATGTGAGAAGTAAAGATGTTCGCTCTTTTAAATCGTGTTGATCAATATTTAATTCTTCAGCAATAAGGTTCGTTAAAAAATCATTTTTATCGGTGCTAATTTCACGTAAGGCTTTCACAATTCGCCACTTCATTTCAGCAGCGGCCTTATTTGTAAACGTAATGGCTAAAATACCTTTAAACGAATTTGTTAAATGGTGTTTGTCCTTTAAAGCGAGTTTAAGGTATTCTTTAACCAACGTAAACGTTTTACCGCTACCTGCCGACGATTTATAAACTAAAAAATGAGATGATTGCATTAGATTATGTTTAATCTAAATATAAGTACTCATTTCATTTGCTACGTTTTGTGCTTCCATAGCAGCCAAGTTTGCAAAATCTTTACCACTGCCTGCGTATATAATCGAACGTGATTGATTAACTAGTAAACCAATATCGTTTTTAATTAAACCATATTTACAAACATCTGCTAAACTTCCACCTTGAGCGCCAACACCTGGTACTAATAGAAAATGAGTTGGTATAATGTCTCTCACTTCTGTCAACATATCTGCTTTTGTTGCGCCAACCACATACATCATGTTGTGGTCGTTACCCCACTCTTTTGAAACGCGTAAAACGTATTTGTATAATGGGTCAACTTTCCCTTCATCTAATTGAAAATCTTTAGCCCCTTCGTTTGATGTTAATGCCAAAAGTATCGTCCACTTGCCATCAAATTGTAAAAATGGCTTCACAGAATCGCTGCCCATATAAGGCGCAACCGTTATCGCATCAGCATGTAAACGATTAAAAAATGCTTTTGCATACATGCTTGATGTATTTCCAATATCTCCTCGTTTGGCATCAGCAATCAAAAAATGTGTTGGATAATCTGCTTTAATGTATTTAATGGTTTTTTCCATGCTGGTGAGTCCACTTAAACCGTAGGCTTCAAAAAAAGCGGTGTTTGGTTTAAATGCCACACAATAAGGTGCAGTAGCATCAATCAGTTGGCGACAAAATTCGAAAATAGGATCTTCTTCATCCAATAAATGTGTTGGTATTTTTTCGATGTCTGGATCTAAGCCAACACATAAAAACGTTTTTTTTGTTTTGATTTCCGAAATTAATTCTGCTCTTGTCATACCTAATATCCATTAATGATACAGTTACAAATGTAATTTTTTTGGATAAAAATAACTATGATTAAAACACTTAATTTGGTTTTGTTTTAAACATTGACCTTAAAAAAACAAATGGCCTAAAACAAGAAAAAAAGCCTTTCAGCTTTTTTTCTTTGTGTTTTTATAAAATTTTAAAATGAGCTTATGCTGTTTGTCCTTTTAAAACAGCGGCCATTACTTTACCAATTTCTGCTGGGCTATCCACAACATGAATACCACATTCGCGCATAATTTCCATTTTTGCTTGAGCTGTATCATCATGTCCGCCAACAATTGCACCTGCGTGACCCATTGTACGGCCTTTTGGAGCTGTTTGACCAGCAATAAAACCAACAACTGGTTTTTTATTTCCGTTTGCTTTAATCCAACGAGCTGCATCCGCTTCGTAGCTTCCACCAATTTCGCCAATCATAACAATCGCATCCGTTTCTGGATCGTTCATTAATAATTCAATCGCATCGCGTGTTGGAGTTCCAATAATTGGATCGCCACCAATACCAATTGCTGTACTAACTCCTAAACCAGCTTTAGCAACTTGGTCAGCAGCTTCGTAAGTTAATGTTCCTGATTTTGAAACAATACCTACTCTACCTTTTACAAATACAAAACCTGGCATGATACCAACTTTTGCTTCACCTGCCGTAATAACTCCCGGACAGTTAGGCCCGATTAAACGACATGCTTTTCCTTTTAAATATTCTTTTACATAGATCATGTCTTTAACAGGAATACCTTCAGTAATACAAACAATTACTTTAATTCCTGCATCAGCAGATTCCATAATAGCATCAGCAGCAAACGCAGCCGGTACAAAAATTA
>CANLAV010000122.1 GCA_947487905.1 Bacteroidota bacterium
AAAAGAAAATCGAAGCAAATTTTAGTGCAAAGCATCCTGATAAATGGATTCCGTTATATAGTATGGTTACTTATACACCAAGTATCCGATACAGTGAGGCTTTGCGTGATGGAAATAAACAACAAGCTATCATGGATAAAATTATGACCATGCCAAATATTGAATCAAAATGGGATAGCGAGGAAGTTGAAAAAGAAATTTTAAATTTACTCTAATTTTATTTTAATATTTTAAATTAATAAACTTTTTAACTTTCAAAACTTGCTATATGGATCCTCGATTAATTGCTTTTGAAAGGTTGCTAAACATCATGGATGATTTGCGAGCAAAATGTCCGTGGGATCAAAAGCAAACCTTTGAAAGCTTGAGACATTTGACCATTGAGGAAACGTACGAGCTGAGTGATGCTATTTTAAAAGGCGATAGAAACGAAATAAAAAAAGAAATTGGCGATATCTTATTACACTTAGTTTTTTATTCAAAATTAGGAAGTGAAACAAATGATTTTAATATCACGGATGTCATTAATTCATTATGTGAAAAAATGATTTTTCGTCATCCACATATATATGGCGATGTAAAAGTTGAAAATTCAGAAGAGGTTATTCAAAATTGGGAAAAATTAAAACAAAAAGAAGGGAATAAAGGAGCACTATCTGGTGTGCCAAATAGTATGCCTTCTTTACTTAAAGCATTACGAATACAAGATAAAGCACGAGCCATTGGTTTTGATTGGGAAGATCCGAATCAGGTGTGGGAAAAAGTTCAAGAAGAATTAAGTGAATTACAGGTTGAGGTAAATACAAAAGATTCAATTACTGATAATACTACAAAAATAGAAAATGAATTCGGTGATGTTTTTTTTGCTTTAATTAATTATGCGCGATTCTTAAAAGTGAATCCAGAAAATGCTTTAGAAAAAACAAATAAGAAATTCATTTCTCGTTTTAATTATATGGAACAAAAAATTTTAGCTCAAGGAAAAGCTTTAGCTGATTGTAGTTTAACAGAAATGGATGTATTTTGGAATGAAGCAAAAAAATTAGAGAAATAAAAAAATGTCTTTAATCAATACAATATCATCTTACTTACTTTCTCAAAAAGAAAGTCCTGAAACTGTGAAGCAATTTTTTTCATGGAATCAACTCAATAAGATATTAATTATTTGTTATGATAGTCAGTTAGATGAATTGACTAATTTTATTAAAACCTGTAAAACAGATAATATCTCGGTTTATGTTGCTATTATTTATAAAGGTAAATTAGTTCAGGCACCAAGTCCAAATTTTAAGCACACCATAGTAGATCAAAAACAATTTTCATTTTTTAAAATTCCAACGCCATTTATTTTAAAAAATTTAAATACAAAAGCTTTTGACTTGATTATAAATATTGGTAGTCAAAACCAAATGCGAGCCTTATCATTAAGTAAATTAGTTTACGCTAAATGTAAAATAGCAAATTTTCAAAATCCTGTTTTTGATATCACTATAAATAAAGATAATTTAACAAACAATTCAGATTTCCTCAAACAAGTCGTTGTATATTTAAACATGATAAAAACAGTATAAAACTATGGAGCAAGCAATTAATTTTACAGGAACAGGCGTTGCAATAGTAACACCTTTTACAAATAAAGGAGCAGTAGATCTTACTGCATTAACTAAATTAGTTGATCATATTATTAAAGGAAGAGTTGAATACATCGTTGTATTAGGAACGACAGGCGAAACAGCAACCTTATCAAATGATGAGAAACAACAGGTTATTACACACATTGTTAATGCTGCAAAAAAAAGAGTGCCATTAGTTTTAGGTTTAGGTGGTAACAATACAGCTGAAATTGTTGAGCAATTAAAGAAAGACGATTTATCCGCATTTGATGCCATACTATCGGTTTCGCCTTATTACAATAAACCATCTCAAGAAGGAATTTATCAGCATTATAAAGCCATTGCAAAAGCTAGTCCTTTGCCAATTATTTTATATAATGTGCCAGGTAGAACTGCCTCTAATATCGCTTGGGATACTACGATTCGTTTAGCTAATGAATTCAAAAACATTGTTGCTATAAAAGAAGCGAGTGGAAATGTAGAACAGTGTATGAAAATTATTAAACACCGTCCGGATAATTTTTTAATAATTAGTGGCGATGATAACTTAACGCTTCCATTAATTGCAAGCGGTGCAGATGGTGTAATTTCAGTGGTTGCAAATGCATATCCTCAAGATTATAGTGATATGGTGCGTCATGCATTAGTGCATGATTTTAAAACAGCACAAAAGTTACATTATAAATTAATGGAAATAACGGAGCAACTATTTGCTGATGGAAATCCTGGTGGAGTAAAAGTTGTTTTAGCGAAAAAGAAAATAACACAAACCTATGTTCGTTTGCCTTTAGTGGAACCAAATGACAAAGTTAAAGCAACGTTGAAAAAAATAGCGTATTAATAAAAAAAAAACTTAATAGCGTTAAGGATTGTAACGGAAATCCTTTTGCCTGTCTCTTGCAAAAGATTGCAGTGAAAAGCCTGACCCGCAGGGAAACGCCCAATAAATTATTTTAAAACACTGAACCATAATGACCTTATCTCTTTTAAAAACAATTTGTGCTATTCATTCGCCAAGTGGGAATGAAGTAGCGATGAAAGATTTTTTATTAGCTTATATTAAATCAGAACAAAAAAACTGGAAACATAAACCAAAAATCATTCATGGTAAAGGATTTCAGGATAATATTATGTTAGTATTCGGGAAGCCACGCACAGCCATTTTTGCGCATACAGATAGCATTGGTTTTACTGTTCGGTATGGTAAGCAATTAGTTAAAATTGGTGGACCACAAATCATAAAAGGTATTGAATTAGTGGGTAGTGATGAAAAAGGAAAATGTGAGGCAACCTTAGCTGTTGTAAAGGATAAATTAGAATATAAGGCCAAACGAAATTTTGAAACAGGTACTGAATTAGTTTTTAAAGCTAATTGGAGAGAAGATAAAGACTATGTGCAATGTTGTTACATGGATAATCGTTTAGGTTGTTTTAGTGCTTTGAAAGTGGCTGAAACATTGAAAGATGGGGTGATTGTTTTTAGTACCTGGGAAGAGCATGGTGGAGGAAGCGTTTCTTATTTACAAAAATATTTGGTAGAACATTATAATATTTCTCAAGCATTAATTTCTGATATATCATGGATTTCGGATGGTGTATTTCCTGCCAAAGGACCAGTTATAAGTATGCGTGATAGTATGATACCACGTCGTAGTTATGTAAACAGAATTATTGATTGTGCAAAAAAACACAAACTTCCTTTTCAATTAGAAGTGGAAGGTTCGGGTGGGAGCGATGCGAAAGAATTACAAATGGCTGAAAACGTTTGGGATTGGTGCTTTGTAGGCGCTGCCGAACAATATGTTCATACACCAGATGAAAAGGTTCACAAAAAAGACATTGAAGGTATGATAGAGCTTTACAAAGCTTTAATGAAGGATTTGTAAAAAAAAATTAAATAAATAGTATGAATCCTGAGGTTAATTCTTTTTTTATTAAAGCTAAAAGATGGCAAAGTGAATTTGAGGCATTAAGAACAATTATTCTTGATTGTGGTCTTAATGAAGTTTTAAAATGGAGTGTACCGTGTTATTTATTTCAAAATAACAATATTGTTTTAATTCATGGATTTAAAGATTATTGCGCGCTTTTATTTTTTAAGGGGGCTTTATTGCAAGATTCAGATGGTGTTTTGCTTCAACCAACAGAAAACACGCAATCGAGTAGGCAAATACGATTTACAAGTTTGAAAGAAATTAGAGAGATGGAATCTATTTTAAAAATTTATATTTTTGAAGCGATTGAAGTAGAAAAATTAGGATTAAAAGTGGAATTAAAAAAAACGAAAGACTATTTTGTTCCTGAAGAGTTTCAAATTCAATTGAATAAAAATAGTAAGTTAAAAAAAGCATTTGAATCGTTAACACCCGGTAGACAAAGAGCCTATCTACTTTATTTTTCTGCGCCAAAGCAATCAAAAACTATTCTATCTAGAATAGAGGCTTTCACACAACGAATTTTAAATGGAAAAGGATTGACTGATTGTGTGTGTGGATTATCAAAGCGAATGCCTTCTTGTGATGGTTCTCATAAATTATTAGCCAGTAAACAATTTAAATAATTTGTTATAAGATTAAAATTTACCTCGTAGTGTTTCTGCAGTATGTTTTATGTTGTCTTTTGTTAATTTTTCTAAAGTAGGAATTTCAATACATGGTAAATCTTTGTGATAATTTGTAATAGCTGATTTTACTTCAGTTTCAAAAGAACCATTAAATACTAAGGCGTTTATTTTATAGTGATGTCTTAATAAATAATCAATGGATAATATTGAGTGATTAATACAACCTAAATAATTTGATATCACTAAAATAATTTCACACTCAATTTTTTTTGCAATGTCTATAACATAATGAGTTTCATTGATGGGAACAAAAATTCCACCTGCACCTTCAATGATTAAATCATGAGTAGTTGTTGGTAATTGTATTTCATCCAATTTAATTTCTATGCTATCAATTTTTGCTGCAAAGTGCGGAGAAAGCGGTTGTTTTAATAAATAAGATTCAGCATGAATAGTTGTTTCCGAGTTACTGATTAAATCGCGAATGGTGTCAGAATCTTTCCCTTCTATCGTTCCACTTTGTATGGGTTTCCAATAATCGGCGTGTAATGTTTCGGTTAAGATTGCTGAAATAATGGTTTTGCCAACATTAGTTCCTATGCCCGTTATGAAATAATTCATGCGTTAAATAATTTAATGTATTGTTTTTTAATATCTTCTATATTTAATTTTGAGTTGATATAAGATACACAATGTATTGTAATTGTATTAAATTCAGTTTGATCTAATTCACCTAATTTTTCAATAGCATTTATAAATTTTTGTTTGTCTGTTAATGAAACATCAAAACCAACTGATTCATTTTCTAAATTGCGCCAAGGTGTTTGGTCTGATATAACAACCGGTCTTCCATGTTGTAATGTTTCAACAATTATATGTCCAAAGTTTTCGTTTTGGGTTGGTAAAAATAAGGCGTGGTATTTGCTAATGGTATCACCAATTTCATTTGGTTTCGCAATACCTTTGTAATTAAATAGAATATTATTTGGTAATATTTTCGCGTTTTCTAAGCATGTTTCCCAATAAATCCTATCTTCTATTGGACCAAAAATATCAAACGTTACGTTTAATGTTTTTATTTCTTTTAAAATGTCAATAGCATAATTAATATTTTTAATAGATGAAATTCTAGAAATCGAAAATAAGTTTAGTTGATTAGTTTTCTTTTCAATAGTCATTACATCTTTAGCTACTTGAGGTAAATTAGAAACCTCTTTAATTAAAACGACTTTTCCCATTTTTAATTTTATTTCATTCGCTTCTTGTTTATTAGTAGCTTGAAAACAAATTGCGTTGAATAATCCAAAGAACTTGGCGTAAATAAAAAAAAATTTCTTTTTCAGTGGCTTTATTGCCAAAGCACCATTACTGAACATCCCACGAGGTGCTAAAATAATAGTTGAATTTATTTTATGCTTCGCTTTCCATTTTAGGACATTGATGGTGAAATGTTTTGAAAACAAACTGTTTAAATACATCACATCATGTGGCGTATTTTTTATTAACCCTAACAGAAATGATTCATTTAAATTTTCAGGACTTACATAAAAAATAGTTCTGTTTTCAAAGTTAGTCCATTCATTTGATTTTATATTCTCGTATGCTTTATTAGATTTAAAATCTCTGTCTGTTGTAATAATTTTAAAATTAAACTCGTCGCATAGAACATTAGTTAAGTTTGCAATGGATTGTATGGGACCACCAGCAAGGTAACCAGGCAAAAACCAGTCGCATAAAATAAGTATGTTTTTTTTAGCAGTCAATGTGATTTGTTTTTATCCAATGGTTTAATACAACTAAATGCCAAACTCTGCTCCATGTTATCTTTGGATCATTTTTCAAGAACCGATTCCAAATTAGTAAAACAGCTTCTCTGTTTACAAAACTCAGTTTAGAAAGTTGGGCAATATTTTCTTCACAAAATTCTTTCAGCTCATTCTTTAACCAATCTTTCCAAGGTAAAACAAAACCCATTTTTTCTCTATTCACAATTTCTGTTGGTAATAAATCTCCAAGCGAATCAACTAATAATTTTTTTGGTGTGTGAGGAAACTTATGGGTGTCATTTATACCTAAAACATACTCAACTAATTTGTAATCCAAAAAAGGAACTCTTACTTCTAATGCCACAGCCATACTCATTTGATCAGCATCACGCAGTAATACGTTTTGTATGTATGTTTTTATTTCAAACAGAGAAACTCTGCTAAGTTTGTGTTTACTATCAGTTTCACAATTTTTTATTACGTTTTGAATAAAGGCATTATCGTTAAAAGATTTCTTTAGCAAT
>CANLAV010000123.1 GCA_947487905.1 Bacteroidota bacterium
ATTTATATAAAGTTGAAAAATCGTCAAATGTTTTGACGCCTCCTCCGTATGCAAAAGGCATAAATGCTTCGCTTGCCATATGTGCAATTTGTTCGAAATTTGGTTTTCTTTTTTGCTTTGAAGCACTAATATCTAACACAATTAATTCGTCAACTTCTTTATCGTTGAATATCTTTATAGCATTGATTGGATCGCCGATGTAGTTTGGGTTTTTAAACTTAACCGTCTTAACCAAACCAATCCCATCATAAAGTAAACAAGGTATAATTCGTTTGAGTGCCATTACAGTTTCGAAAAATTTTCTAAAAGTCTCATTCCAAATTTCAAACTTTTTTCAGGATGAAACTGTACACCGTAAATATTATCTTTCATAACCATGCACACGAAATCATTTCCAAAATGACTTGTTGCAAGAGATTGGCTTTGATCGAAACATTTTACGTAATAAGAATGAACGAAATAAAATCTGCTTTTACTATTACTATCAATTAATGAATTTTGTTTTTGCACTGTAATATAATTCCAACCCATGTGAGGAACTTTGAGTTTAAGGGTTGAATCTAATTTAAACTTAAGTGTTTCTGCGTCAATCCAACCTAAGCCACTTTTCTCGCCTTCATCACTTCGTTTTGTAAGAAGTTGCATGCCTAAACAAATTCCTAAAATGGGAACTTTTTCTTCAAGAACTTTCTTGTTCAGTATCGAAATTAAATTTGAATCTTCTAAATTCTTCATACCAGCATCAAACGAACCAACTCCTGGCAAAACTAATTTTGAGGCATTTGCAATAACTTTTTCGTCACTAGAAATACAAACGTTTTTTATTCCAGCTTTTTTAAACATGTTTGCAACAGAAGCTAAATTTCCTACACCGTAATCAACAATAACAATCATCCTAAATTTTTTATCTTAAAAAATTAATTGAGTTTCAAAATATTTTTCGGCACCTTAACTTTTACATTTTGTTTTAAGCTTAACAATTCAATTTGCACATAATCTTCAGAACCGAATTGAACTAAAATACCCTTATGTCCTTTTAAAAATCCTTGTAAAATTTCAACTTCATCGTTTAGTTTTAAACCTTTTACTTCAGAAGTTACATCGTAACCTGTTTTTTCAATCGACTTTAGAATGTCTATTTCTTCGTCTCTAATTTTAGCTTCTTCATTATTAAATTTCACAAATGAAAATACACTCGGATTGAATAAAATCTTTTCTTTATCTAATAAATTTATTTTCACAAAGACGTAACCAGTTAACATTGGAAATTCTACCCACTTTTTTCTGTCGCTCCATTGTTGTTGTTTTTTTATAGTTGGAGAATAGGCTTCTATATTTTGTTGAAGTAGTTTTTCAACCACTTTTTTTTCGTGACGAACATTAACATATACTGCATACCAGTTTTCCATTTTTATTAAAAGCTTCGCTTCCTCACTCACATGAAGTCGCAGTAATTGATAAAGAATATAATTTATAATTAAGACTTATCTTTATTATATCCGTAACCATATCCGTAACCATATCCGTAACCGTAGCCATAACCGTATTTCGAATAATAATATTTATTTTTTCGGCGTTTAACACCGTTTAATACCAAGTAAACATGTTTAATTGAATTATCTGCAACTGTTTTATGAAACAAGTTTAAAACGTGTTTATTAGCATGTTTTGCGTTTAACACAAATAAATTAATATCAGAATACTGCATTAAATAAGCGGCATCGGATAGTAATCCTAATGGCGGCGTATCAATTAACACATAATCAAAATTTTGTTTTGCATAGTCCATCAATTCTTTCAATTTATCAGAAAGAACTAAATCAGAAGGATTTGGAGGAATAGGTCCAGATAAAATAGCATAAAGGTTTTTAATTTGAGTATTTTTTACAATTTCATCAAGGGTATTAGCACCAACCATAAAGGTGCTAATTCCTATATCCGCATTAAGTTCAAGTGCTTTTTGAATTCGAGGTTTATGCAAGTCTAGCTCTAAAAGTAAAACTCGCTTTCCCCCCTTAGCCAAAATGGCTGCAATATTAATTGTTGTAAATGTTTTTCCTTCCCCTGGCCCATTTGACGTTACTAAAATAGTGCTTTTGGGAGCATTAAGAAATACATATTGGAGATTAGTTCGTAGTGTTCGAAATGCTTCAGAAACGAATGAGTTAGGATTCGTTTCAACAGCAAAACCAAAATTGTGTAAATTTTTCTGAAAAGGTAGATCACCTATTATTGGCAAATGTGTTTTTTCTGCCAATTCTTCCACCGTTTGAATAGTTGTAAAGAAAAACAATCTTAAAATAATAATAATAATAGATATAATTAATCCTGTTGTAATAAATTTGGAAATAATTGACTTTCTATCTGGGCTTACAATACCTGTATTTCTTGGACTATCAATCACATTTATTTCTGGAACAATAGTTGCTTTAGCGATTTTTGTATTAGCTTTCTTTTGCAATAAGAAGTTGAACATTTCTTCGTTAACATTTACTTTTCTTTGTATGTTTAATATTTCGCGCTGTTTTTGAGGAATTGTTTTGATTTCGCCAACATAACTTGCAATTTCACTATTTAAATTTTCAATAATTTTATAACTAGCATTCCTAGTATTATTGACATAAACCAACATAGTTTGTTTTAACTGCTTAATTTTTTGTTTAATTTCTATCACATTTGGGTTAATGTCTTTCGATGAACTTAATAGTTTACCTAAATCAATTTGTGAGGAATATAATTCTTTAACAGAGGAGATTAAAAAATTATCATTATCAACTAAAAAAACATTTGGTGGTAAAAACTGAGGGTCTTTATCTTCAATTATGTATTTCTCCAAATCATTTATAGCATCTATTTTTAATTTCAGTTTAGATTTTTGATCATCATACGATGAGAGTTTTGCAAAAAAATCAGTTTTCTCCCATTCTAAATCTAAAATCGAATTATCTTTTTTGTAATTCTGCATGGTATCTTCCACGTCTTTTAAAGATGACCGAACTTCTTCCAATTGTTTATCAATATACGATACCGTACGCTCATTAATATCAAAACGAGCATTGAGTGATCTATTTATGTAAGATCTTGATAAGGTGTCTAAAATCAAGACCGCTCTTTCTGGTAGAATGTCATTCAAAGATAACACTAAAACATTTGTGTAATCAGGGTTCAAAACTTGAAGCCCTTGCTGATAATTATACACTAAATTATTTAATTCGTGAACACTAAATTGGTACTCAATTTGCGAAAATTGCGCTAAAGCGTTACGATTAAAATTCCCATCTCTTTCAACAAAAAAATTAAAATCTAAATCGATACAATCCTCTCCAAACTTTCCAACTTTTAATTTATCCTCACCATTTAAATTATACTTTAACTGAAATCTATCATAATCAAGAATCCTGAAATTAATTAGCATTTCGTTAAGGCGCGGATTAATATTTTTTATATTAATCTTAAATGGATTGCCTGAAAATTGCTCTGTAGTTCTTACCCTTCCAATAATGAAATAAGAAACTTGGAGTCGATCTTTTAATTTATCAATGGTTTCCTTCATCAAATCATAAGATTTAATGATTCGCATTTCATTGGAATTGTCAATGAAACTTTGAGTACCGCCATAAAAACTTGTATTATTATCGGTAATTAAATTTTCCTTATAATACGTGTCATTTGATTTTAAAAGTTCTACTGAAGCTTGATAAACATTTGTTAATTTATAGATATAAAAATACCCTACCACATACAACACCGAAACAATTATAACAGGGATATACCAATTTCTTGCAAAAATCCTCCAAATTACTTTAAGGTCATTTACATTTAAATTTGAAATATTGTTCTTTTGGCTCAAAATCGTGGGTCTACTTAAGTGTCAAATATAATAAATTGCACTCGTTTTAACAATACAATTGTTGGTGCAAGTAAAAATTATTACATTTATACCGACGCAATAATTTTTTAGAGTAATGAAATTAACAATAAAACTTTTAGGCTTTTTTATTTTAGTGGCATCAGCCTCTTGTTTTGCAGGCCCTCCTCCTCCTCCAGGTCCCAGCGGCCCAATTTGCTGGCCCCCTCCTTGTATTCCTATTGATGGGGGGATTTCACTCCTTATTGCAGCAGGTGTTATTTATGGTGGCTCAAAACTTTATTTTAAAAAGAACAGTAAGATGTAATACCGTGATAATCTATTTTAAATTCGGCTTTATATCCATACTGGATGGAAATCTATAATAAATATAAACACATAGAATATCATGTAACTTGGCAAAATTCAAAACACTTAATACATTTCATAAATTCTTATTAAAAGCGGGTTTGCTTTACGCAGTTTGTTATTTTTTTTATGAGTTAATTTTAAAAAAATATACAAGATTTGATCAATATTTCATTCGTGTAATTATCGATGCTTGTAAACATATTTTATCTTTTTTAAATTACAAAACCTTTTCAAGCAAAGAAATTAATGATTTTCAAGTGTTTGGAATAGATGGATCTAATGGAGTTTGGATAGGCGGACCTTGCAATGGCATCACGCTGATGTTTTTATTTGCCATCTTTATTATCGCTTATCCAGGAAATTCAAAACATAAATTATGGTATCTACCACTAGGAATGATATTAGTTTATGGATTAAATCTATTTAGAATAATTTCCTTATCACTTATTGCTTATTACAAACCATCTTACCTCGAATTTAATCACACCTATACATTTACTTTTATTGCCTATACTTTTGTTTTTTGTTTATGGATGCTATGGGTAAATAGGTTTTCAATAAAAAAAGAAAACGAATGAAAATGGCCATAAAATATTTAAGCGTTTTTTGTGCATTCGCTTTCCTTGGCTTTACAAAAGAATTTTTATTTGTAAATATTAATAATCAATTATATAAAACATACTATAAAAATAACGACATATTAATTTCAAAAAGCCTAACTTTTCTAACTAAATACAGTTACGAAACCTTATATTATATTAAATACCCGTTAACAATACTCTATTTTATTGTCTACTTCATGGTGTCATTTTATTCTATAAAAATTATTTGTGATAATAAAAAAATAACAATGTGGATTGTTTATATTTATAGTTTACTATTTATATTATCAAGTATTACTATGCTCTATAATTATATAATCAATAATCAATTGTCAGGAGAAGAATATACTTTTAGCAGATGGTTAATGGGAATTGCAGAATCTCCATTGGTTGCATTTTTCGTCATCTCAGCATCAGCACTTTACTCTAAATTTAATATTGAAAAAAAATAAATACTATGAAAAAAGACACAACTATTTTTA
Source organism: Bacteroidota bacterium (assembly GCA_947487905.1). Classification (GTDB taxonomy): domain Bacteria; phylum Bacteroidota; class Bacteroidia; order B-17B0; family Aurantibacillaceae; genus UBA4416. The sequence continues at coordinate 5,304 of CANLAV010000123.1, forward strand.
AATTGATTAAAGAAGAAAAAGAACGCCAAACTCGAGGCATTGAACTTATTGCCAGCGAAAATTATGTGAGCGATCAAGTGATGAAAGCTATGGGAAGCGTATTAACAAATAAATATGCTGAAGGGCTGCCTAATAAGCGTTATTACGGTGGCTGTGAGGTAGTTGATAAAGTAGAGCAATTGGCAATTGACAGAGCCAAAGAGTTATTTGGAGCTGCATGGGTCAACGTACAGCCGCATTCTGGTGCACAAGCAAATGCAGCGGTGATGTTAGCTTGTCTTAAACCTGGTGATACTATCTTGGGGTTTGACTTATCACATGGTGGACATTTAACACATGGTTCTCCAGTAAATTTTTCTGGTAAATTATACCGTGCCACATTTTATGGTGTGGAAGAAAAAACGGGTAGAGTGAATTACAATAAAGTTGAAGAGATAGCTAAAAAAGAAAAGCCAAAAATGATAATTTGTGGAGCTTCAGCATATTCTAGAGATTGGGATTATGCTAGGTTACGAAAAATTGCCGATTCGGTAGGTGCTTTATTATTAGCTGATATTTCCCATCCATCTGGTTTAATTGCAAAAGGCATTTTAAATGATCCTTTACCGCATTGTCATATCGTAACAACCACTACTCATAAAACGTTAAGAGGACCAAGAGGTGGAATGATTATGATGGGGAAAGATTTTGAAAATCCTATGGGTGAAAAAACGCTTAAGGGGGAATTAAAAATGATGAGTGCATGTTTGGATATGGGTGTTTTTCCTGGAACGCAAGGTGGGCCGTTAGAACATGTCATAGCAGCGAAAGCAGTTGCATACGGAGAATGTTTAAGTGATGAATACATGCATTATTGCGTTCAGGTAATTAAAAATGCTCAAGTCATGGCAAAAGCATTAACGGAGAAAGGTTATAAAATTATCTCAGGAGGCACAGATAATCATTGTATGTTAATTGATTTAAGAAATAAAAAACTTACTGGTAAAGAAGCTGAAAAAGCGCTAGGTGAAGCTGATATTACGGTAAATAAAAATATGGTTCCTTTTGATGACAAATCTCCATTTGTTACCTCTGGCATTCGTATCGGCACACCAGCTATTACAAGTAGAGGATTGAATGAAAAAG
>CANLAV010000124.1 GCA_947487905.1 Bacteroidota bacterium
GGCGTTAATATTAACGAAAAAAAGTCTCAAGTGAAATTAGATAGTAATGGCGTGAATATTCAATCTAAGAATACAAAACTTACGATTGATGGAAAAGGTATTCACATTAATACTAAAAATAAAAAATAGACTTATTAATGAGTTTAGACAGCATTCAATCTCTCTAAAAAAGCTTCTTTTTTTCTTCTGCTAATTTCAAGTTTAGAATTATCGCTCATAATAGCATAGCCACCATCTTCTTTTAGAAAACGAATAACGTGATTCATGTTGACTAAGTTATGATGATGAATTCTAATGAAGTCTTTTTCTGGCAATAAATCTTCATAATGTTTTAAGCTCGCAGACACCATTAATTTTTTTCCACCCACTAAAAAAAAGTTAGTATAACTTCCATCTGCTTCGCATCGTATAATATCTTTTATTTGAATGATTTCAAAAGCATTTCCGGTTGGTAATGAAATTTTATTGTAGTTGTCGTCTGTTCGTTTTAAATTTTGAATTAAGAATTGAAGGTTTTCCATGCTTGGCATTACAACAGCCCGTTTTTTTTCTACGCGATTAATAGCGTCTTGCAGTTCATCTAAATCAATTGGTTTTAATAAATAATCGCAAGCACTGTATTTAATAGCTTTTAAAGCATGTTTATCAGTGGCAGTGGTGAAAATAATATCGAAATGATGACCTAATGTTTTTTCTAATACATCAAATCCTGTTCCATCTGGCATACTGATATCCAAAAACAGTAAATTTGGCTTTGTTTTTTCTATGAGTTCAACCGCTTCAGCTACATTCTTTGCCAAGCCTAAAATGGCAATTTGAGGATAATATTTTTTAAGAATTTCAGAAAGCATTTCTCTGCTTTTTTGTTCATCTTCAATTATTAAGGCTTTCATAAGTTTATGTTTTAATCTTTTTTAATTATTTATCGTATGGTACAAATAAATCAACTTGTGTTCCAATTGCATTTTGTTGTTGATCATACAAATCTATAATATTTACATTTAAATTAGAATGGTATATACTATTTAATATTCTCACTCTATCTTCTGTAATTTTCATCCCTAATGATTTATGTCTATTTGATGGATGAAGCGATTGTATGGACTGTGATTTACCCCTTCCAATACCATCATCCTTAATTGATATTTTTATAAATTGATTTACTATTGTAATAGCAATTTCAATTGTCCCATTTCCATCTTTCGGATTAATGCCATGCAAAATAGCATTCTCAAGATAAGGTTGTATCAACATGGGAGGAATTTCATCATAATCAGCATTCACGCCAGGATGAATGGTAATCGTATAATTAAATTTATTGTCGAATCGCATTTTTTCTAATTCTAAATATAGAATGATGGATTCTAAATCTTCATTGATGGTCACTATAGCTTTTTCTGAATTTTGTAAAATTAACCGAATCAGTTTTGCGAATTTGCTGAGGTATTTTACGGCCTCTTCTCCTTTACTGTTTAAAATAAAATGTTGAATAGAATTTAAAGAATTAAAAACAAAATGTGGATTCATTTGAGCGCGCAAAGCTTTTAATTCTGATTTTGAAATCTCAACTTTTCCTTCAAATTCTAATTGTTGTTTGCGTTTAATTTGATGCAAACGCAATCTGAATATAAAAATAATAAACGTTGAAATTAACATGATGACAATTACAAAAAACCACCATGTTTTATAAAACGGCGATTTTATTTCAAATGAAAAGGTTGTTGGTTCAATGTTCCAAATGCCATCGCTGTTGCAACTTTTTACTTTAAATGTAAATTTCCCTGCTGGTAAGTTATCATATTTAGCGTAATTTATTTCTGTATTTGGACTCCAACTTTTATCAAACCCTTCAAGTTTATAGGTATATAGCACTTTTTCGGGATCAGTTAAACTGATGCCATCAAAATAAAAAGTTATATTGTTGTTTGAGAAATCTAATTTACTTCCATTTGCAAGAAGTGTGTCGGTAAATGCTAATTTGATAGTTGAAATTGTTGTTTTAGATAGATTATCATTAACTGATAATTCTTTCGGTGAAAATTGCATTAAGCCATTCACAGTACCAAACCATACATTACCTTCTTTATCTTCAAATATACCGTGTGTGTTACATTCGGCTCCTTCAAAGCCATCAGCTTTTGTGTAAGAATTAATTTCTAACTTAGATTGAAAAATCGTCCTTAAATTTATTTTACTAATGCCTTGATTAGTTCCAACCCAAATGTATTTTTTATCATTACTGATTTTTATACTGTAAACTAATTCTGAATTTAATCCATCTTTTTCTGATATCAATTTTGATTGACCTGTTTTAATATTTAAAACTAAAACACCGTTTAAAGTGGCCGCATATAAATTATTTAAATCATCAAATTCAATTTCTAAGGCTGTTTCAATACGTAATTTTAAATAAGGACTTTGATTGACAAATTGATTTCTTTCTAATTTATATAACCCTGCTAAATAGGTTCCAGCCCATATTTGCCCATTATTATCTTGGTTTATCGACCATACTTCATAATTTTTAATATCTGTTGGCAATTTGTAGTAGGTCGTTACGTAGTTAGATTTGTTTTGTTTAATAGCACATAATCCATTTTTTCCTCCAACCCAAATTGTATTATTTGCATCCTTGAATAAACAATTTATGGGGCCTTCTTGTCTGAAGTTTTTACCTGAAATTAAATTCTCAAATCGTCCATTTTTAAATTTTGAAATACCTGAGCCAGTTCCAAATAAAATCGTCCCGTCATTATTTTCTAAAACGCAACGCGTGGCATTATGCGATAATCCGTTTTTTGTAGAATAATTTTTGAAGTATCCATCTTCATATTTAAACACGCCATTATTTTCTGTTGTCAACCATAAATTTTCAGATTTATCTTTTATGATTTGAAAAACAAAAGAACTTCCTAATCCTTCATTCTTAGAATAACTTGTAAATGCTTTTCCTTTATATATAAACAATCCATTATGCGTGCCAATCCATAAATTATCTTCATAATCAATTAAAAGAGCAATAACATTATTGGAATTATTATCTTGCCTAATTGTATAATATGAAAATTCTTTTCCGTTAAAACTGACTAAGCCATTTTTTCCACCAATCCAAACAACTCCATGCTCATTGCAAGCGATAGATGCAATTTCCTCGTCTAATAATCCATTGTTAATATGAAATTTGATTATTTTTTTTGTTTCTAAATTTAAAATACTTAATCCGTTTTTGGTTCCAATAATTAATTCATTGGTTGCATAATTTTTTTCTATACATGTAATATTATTGTCACTTAATCCATCAAGCGTTGTGTATAAAATTAGTTGATCATTCTTTAGATTAAATAATCCATTTTTTGTGCCTATCCATAAGCCATTATCTGATGAATAATTTAAACAGTTAATTGCCGTGTTGCTTAGTTTTTTGGATAAAACAATTTTCTTATTTTCAAGATAGCATAATCCTTCCGAGGTTCCAACCCATGTTTTTGTTTTTTGATCACTGCATAATGCAATAATTTTATTGGAGGGCAATCCTTCCTTTATGGCGTAATTTGCAGTTATTTTTTTACTATAATTATCTATAACGCTCAATCCATCAATGGTTCCTATCAATACTTGATTATCATGCTGCGTAATACAATTCACATAATGGTTTGCTAAACCATTTTTTGGAGAATAATGCTGAAATGTTTTTCCGTTGAATTTACTCGCTCCGCCATATCCGCCGCTCCATAAATAACCTAAATTGTCTTGGAAGAGTGTAAAGATTTGAATATAGGGCAACCCATTTTCAACAGAATAGTTTTTAAAATTATATTGTTGAGCATTGAGTTTATTTGGGTAAATAAATCCAAGAATGATAAATAGCCCGCAAGTAATAATTATTTTATGTCGAAATAGCATATTGTCTTTCACTAAATTACTTAATAATTTTAAGTTTAACTATTTCATTTCATAAGCGGTTTATTTTTTCGAATAACTGGCTATTTATTTAATTAAATTTATGCCATTAATACGCATAAAATTCGTACTTTCGTTACCTTAAAAATTAAATAAACATATGCTTACTTTCTTAAAAAAGTTTTTTGGAACTAAATCTGAAAAAGATATAAAATTAATTCAACCACAGGTAGATAAAATAATTGAAATTTACCCAACGCTTCAAAAATTATCCAATGATGAATTGCGCGCTAAAGTTGATGTCTTAAAGCAAAAAATTCAAGATGCAATTAAGCCTCAACAATCAGAAATTGAATCTATTAAAAGTAAGATTGACGCTGATATTGATATGGATGTTGATGATAAAGAAGATTTGTACAAAGAAATTGATATCATAGAAAAAGATATTACAAAAGTAATTGAAGAAACATTAAATGATATTTTGCCAGAAGCTTACGCTATTTTAAAAGATACAGCTCGTCGTTTTTCCGAAAATGAAGAGCTACTTGTTACTGCGAACGACTTTGATAAATCTTTAGCTAAATCTTTTAAGAATATTGAATTAAGAGGTAATCAAGTTGCTTGGAAAAACAAATGGAACGCTGCTGGTGTAGATGTTTTATGGAATATGGTTCATTACGATGTTCAATTAATTGGAGGTAGTGTTTTACATTCTGGAAAAATTTCTGAGATGGCAACTGGAGAAGGAAAAACATTAGTTTCTACGCTTCCTGTATTTTTAAACGCGCTTTCTGGAAGAGGTGTGCATGTTGTAACTGTCAATAATTATTTAGCGAAACGTGATAGCGAGTGGAATGCACCTTTGTTTCAGTTTCATGGATTAAGTGTAGATTGTATTGATAAACATGAGCCTAATTCAGATAATCGTCGTCAAGCATATTTGGCTGATATTACTTACGGTACAAATAACGAATTTGGGTTTGATTATTTGCGTGATAACATGTGTCGCGATATTTCGGAATTAGTTCAGCGTAAACATAATTTTGCCATTGTTGATGAGGTTGATAGTGTTTTAATTGATGATGCTCGTACACCTTTAATTATTTCTGGTCCAACGCCTACAGGTGATAAGCACGAGTTTATGGAATTCAAACCTCGTGTTGAAAAATTATTAGCAGCTCAAAAATCGTTTTTTCAATTATGTTTAACAGATGCGAAGCGCTTGTATGCAGAGAAAAATGAGAAAGAAGCAGGCATACCATTGTTAAGAGCTTATCGTGCACTACCTAAAAATGGCGCTTTAATTAAGTATTTAAGCGAGCCAGGAGTAAAAGCTTTGTTACAAAAAACAGAAAATTATTACATGCAAGACCAACAAAAGGAAATGCATAAAATAGATGTCGAATTATTTTTTGTGATTGATGAAAAGAACAATTCAGTTGATTTAACTGAAAAGGGAATTGATTTAATTACAGGAACGACAGATGATCCACATTTTTTTGTGATACCAAATGTTGGAGGAGAAATTGCTGATTTAGAAAAACAAACATTTGCTGATCCATCGGAAAAAATTGCACGTAAAGAAATTTTAATGCGAGATTTTAGTGTAAAAAGTGAACGAATTCACACTGTAAATCAATTATTAAAAGCCTACTCATTATTTGAAAAAGATCAAGAATACGTTATCGCAGAAGGGCAAATTAAAATTGTGGATGAGCAAACTGGTCGTATCATGGAAGGTCGTCGTTATAGCGATGGATTACACCAAGCATTAGAGGCAAAGGAAAATGTGAAAATTGAAGCGGCGACGCAAACATATGCTACCGTTACATTACAGAATTATTTCCGTATGTACAATAAATTAGCAGGTATGACGGGTACAGCAGAAACTGAAGCAAATGAGTTTTGGGATATTTATAAATTAGATGTCGTTGTTATTCCTACCAACAGAGCTATTTCGCGTAAAGATGAACAAGATTTAGTATATAAGACGACTCGCGAAAAATACAACGCTGTTATCGAAGCTACTGCAAAGTTAGTAGCAGAAGGCCGTCCTGTATTAATTGGAACAACAACAGTTGATATTTCTGAGTTATTAAGCCGAATGCTTAAATTAAGAAATATTAAGCATAACGTGTTAAACGCGAAGCTACATCAAAAAGAAGCAGATATTGTAGCAGAAGCAGGACAAGCGGGAACGGTTACAATTGCTACAAACATGGCTGGTCGTGGTACCGATATCAAATTAGGAGTGGGCGTAAAAGAGGCTGGAGGTTTAGCAATCATTGGAACAGAACGACATGAAAGTCGCCGTGTGGACAGACAATTACGTGGACGTGCCGGTAGACAAGGAGATCCAGGTAGTTCTCAGTTTTTTGTGAGCTTAGAAGACAATTTAATGCGTTTATTTGGTAGTGATAGA
>CANLAV010000125.1 GCA_947487905.1 Bacteroidota bacterium
CAGATTATATTGTTAAGCAAGGAATTTCTAAACAACGTGTTTTATTTAAAGGTTACGGTGAAACAAAATTGTTAAAGAAATGCGATTGCAACCCTAAATCAGTAACTGCATGTACAGAAAAAGAACATGCTAAAAATAGAAGGACTGAATTTATTATTATTAAAACAAAAAAATAAAGGACTCATTACAATAAAAAAAAACCATTCATTATGAATGGTTTTTTTTTATTGTGTTTTTAATAAATTTTTATTTCCTGTTTAAAAATTTAAAGTCTTTACCAATGTACCTAGCATTATTTCCAAGTTGTTCTTCAATCCGCAATAATTGATTGTATTTTGCAATCCTATCACTTCTTGAAGCTGAACCTGTTTTTATTTGTCCGCAATGTAATGCAACCGCTAAATCAGCAATAGTTGTATCTTCAGTTTCACCACTTCGATGACTCATAACTGATGTATAACCATTATTTTGTGCCAGTTGCACAGCGTTAATAGTTTCAGTTAAAGTTCCAATTTGATTTACTTTCACTAAAATAGAATTTGCTACACCTGTTTTAATTCCTTTAGATAAGAAATCTACATTAGTTACAAATAAATCATCACCAACCAATTGAGTTGTACTGCCTAATTTATCTGTCATTAATTTCCAACCATCCCAATCTTCTTCTGCAAATCCATCTTCTATTGAAATAATAGGATATCTTTTTCTCCAATCAGCCCAAAAATCAGTCATTTGCGAAGACGTTAATTTATCTCCTGTTGATTTTTTAAAATGATACATTTTTTCTTCAGTATTATAAAACTCAGATGCTGCAGCATCCATCGCTATATAAATATCTTCACCAGCTTTGTAACCTGCCTTTTCAATGGCAATCATCACAGCTTTTATGGCATCTTCATTATTTTTAAAATTAGGCGCAAATCCACCTTCATCACCAACATTCGTTGCTAAACCTTGAGCTTTCAAAACAGCTTTTAAATGATGAAAAACTTCAGTTCCCATTCGTAAGCCTTCACTAAAACTGTTAGCACCAACAGGCATAATCATAAATTCTTGAAAATCAATTCCGTTATCAGCATGAGATCCACCATTCAAAATATTCATCATTGGAATTGGTAGTAAATTTGCATTTACACCTCCAATATAACGATAAAGTGGCTGTCCCGCAGATTCTGCCGCTGCTCTAGCTACAGCTAAAGACACTCCTAAAATTGCATTCGCTCCTAAGTTTCCTTTATTTTGACTACCATCTAATTCAATCATTAATGCATCAATACCATTTTGATCATAGATGTAAGCGCCTTTTAAACGATCAGCAATTACTGTATTAACATTGTTTACTGCCCTTAAAACACCTTTTCCTAAGTATTGAGATTTATCATTATCTCTGAGTTCAACAGCCTCGTGCATTCCAGTAGATGCACCAGAAGGCACTGCCGCCCTTCCTAAAATTCCTTGATCGGTAACAACATCAACTTCAATTGTTGGATTTCCTCTTGAATCTAATATTTGACGCGCTACAATGGTGTGTATAAATGACATGTTTTGTGTATTAAATGATTGATCAAAATTAAGTAAACTTTTAAGATATGAGAAAAATATTTATCAATAAAGTGGTATAATTTGATTGTTAATTTCTTTGTTTAATAAATATCTTTTTTAAATGTTTATCATTGCGTTTGCTAGGTATTTTTACAGTATGTTTTTTTTAGATTTTAATCATATTGGTCTTCCTGAATTATTAGCAGGTGTTTTTGCCCTATCATTAGTAGGAGTTATCATTCGTTATTTTATCAATATTTACCCTATCAGTTATTTTAAAAGTGATACGATAGAAGAAAATAAAACGATGCAACCTGTTTCAATTATCATTTGCGCCAGAAATGAAGAGGATAATTTAACTGAATTTTTACCAAAAATTTTAACGCAAAACTATCCTGAGTTTGAAGTTATCGTGGTTAACGATTGCTCATATGATAATACTGAAAATGTAATTGATGAATACGCAAAGATTTTTGATAATCTGAAAAAAGTAACAATTAAGGAAGATGATTATTACAAAACAAGTAAAAAGTTTGCTATAATGGTTGGTATAAAAGGAACTAAATACAACAACTTACTTTTTACTGACGCAGATTGTTTTCCTGCAAATGAATTTTGGTTGCAAGAGATGGCTAAGGCATTTATTAATAAAAAAGAAATTGTTTTAGGTTATGGTGCGTATAAAAAAGATAGTGGATTTTTAAATACACTCATCCGATTTGATTCATTTGTAATTGCATTAAATTATTTGTCTGCAGCAATTAAAGGAAAAGCATATATGGGAGTAGGGCGTAATTTAGGTTACACAAAAGATCTATTTTATAAGCAAAAGGGCTTCTCTAAACATTATCATATTCAATCAGGTGATGATGACTTGTTTGTGAATTATGCAAGTAATTCTGAAAACACCAATATTTCAATGGCTTTCAACGCTATCACTTATTCAATTGCTAAGAAAACATTTTCAGATTGGAAACGTCAAAAAGAAAGGCATTTGACAACTGCTCCATTTTATAATTTATCCAACAAATTAAAAATAGGTATTGGATTTTTATTTCAATATTTATTTTACATTTCGTTTTTTGCATTGCTTTTTTTTAAGGCTACATTTATTTTTGCATTGATTGGATTTTTTATTAAACTTACCTTTCAATCAATTATATTTCAGAAAGCAGGTAAGAAACTAAACGAGAAAGATTTATGGCAGTTAGCATTTGTATATGAATTTGTATTACTCATTATTTACCCTGTTTTCCATTTAAGTAAACTCTTACATAAATCAAATAAATGGAAGAGTTAGATCCAAATAAAAACCTAACAACAAAAGCTGTATACGATTATAATCTTATCCAATCAGCTCTGCTAAAAAAAGATCAAAAAGCTTATGCTGAGCTTTTACAAAGGTATCGAGATTCGGTTTATTTTGTAATGTTGAGAATGGTTAATAATAAAGATGATGCAGAAGATTTAACTATTGAAGCTTTTGGAAGAGCTTTTAAACGTTTACATCAATATACTCCTAATTTTGCTTTTAGTACTTGGTTATTTAAAATTGCTAGTAATAATGCGATTGATTTTTTAAGAAACAAAAAGAAACATTTTACTTTATCACTAGATGAAAAAACTCAAAACGAGGATGGACATGAATATTCAAAAGGTATTGCATCAGAAACATTAGATCCAGAAGAACATATTATCAAAAAGCAAAAAATACTTCATTTAAGAGTAGTAGTTGATAAACTAAAACCACATTATAAGGAGCTCGTTGTATTGCGATATTACGAAGAGTTAAGTTATGAAGAAATTTCTCAAAAACTTAATTTACCCTTAGGTTCAGTAAAAGCTCAACTGCATCGCGCAAGAGAATTTATGTTCAATATTTTAAAAAATTCAGAAAATAATTTATAACACCGTGAAACCAGATATTATTTTAAAATACTTTCCTGATTTATCTGAACAACAAATAAATCAGTTTGAAAAATTGTATGATTTATATGTTTTTTGGAATGCGCAAATTAATGTCGTTTCTCGTAAAGACATTGATTTACTATACGAAAGACACGTATTACATTCTTTAGGTATAGCAAAAGTCATGCAATTTAAAGATCATACTAAAATTTTAGATGTTGGTACAGGTGGCGGTTTTCCTGGTATTCCATTAGCTATTATGTTTCCAGAATCTAACTTTCACCTTGTTGATTCAATTGGAAAAAAAATAAAAGTAGTTAATGAAGTTTCAAAAGGAATTGGCTTGACTAATTTATTTGCAGAACATGAACGTGCTGAAAAAGTAAACGATAAATTTCATTTTATTGTTAGTCGCGCAGTTACTGAATTTCCCGTTTTTTACAATTGGGTAAGTCGTAAGATTTTGAAAGATAGTTTTAATGATTTACCCAATGGGATTTTATATTTGAAAGGCGGTGATTTACAAGAAGAGTTTGGAATGTATTATGAGAAAGCTAAATTTTACGATTTAAAAGATTACTTTGATGAAGAATTTTTCGACACAAAGAAAGTGGTACATTATGGAATCAGATTTAAATAATTTGTTGCATAAAAAAACGCTCCGAAAAGCGTTTTTTTATTTTAAGAACTTTAGAGATTTATTTATGCATTGTTAAAATCCCATGTTTCCATAAACTTAGTCGTATAATTTCCAGCTATAAAATCTTCGTTATTCATTAATTTGATATGAAAAGGAATAGTTGTTTTTATACCTTCAATCACATATTCACTTAATGCTCTTCGCATTTTAGCAATTGCTTCTTCGCGCGTTTGAGCTACAGTAATTAATTTTCCAATCATACTATCATAGTTCGGAGGAATGGAATAGCCGCTATAAACATGAGAATCAACTCTTATGCCGTGTCCACCTGGTGTATGAAGTGTTGTTATTTTGCCTGGAGATGGTTTAAAATTATCAAATGGATTTTCTGCATTAATACGACATTCAATAGCATGTAATTGAGGGTAGTAATTTTTTCCAGAAATAGGAACTCCTGCCGCAACTAAGATTTGCTCACGAACTAAGTCGTAATTAATAACTTCTTCTGTAATAGGATGTTCAACCTGAATACGCGTATTCATTTCCATAAAATAGAAATTACGGTGCTTATCAACCAAAAATTCAACAGTTCCAACACCTTCATATCCTATCGATAAGGCTGCTTTTACTGCAGCATCACCCATTGCTTCACGCAATTCAGGCGTCATAAAAGGTGAAGGAGTTTCTTCCACTAATTTTTGATGACGACGTTGAACAGAACAATCTCTTTCCGATAAATGACACGCTTTTCCGTGTGCATCACCTACAATTTGAATTTCAATATGACGAGGCTCTTCAATGTATTTTTCCATATACATTGCTCCATTTCCAAATGCAGCAGTTGCTTCGTGAGTTGCGCTATCCCAAGCTGCTTGAAAATCTTCTTCTTTCCAGATAATACGCATACCTTTACCACCGCCACCAGCTGTTGCTTTGATGATAACAGGATATTTAATGCCTTTAGCTAATTTAATACCTTCTTCAACGCTTTCTAATAACCCTTCCGAGCCCGGAACGCAAGGAACACCACTTTTTATCATGGTTGATTTTGCATTACTTTTATCGCCCATTTGATTAATCATTTCGGGTGAAGCTCCAATAAATTTAATATTATTTTGACGGCAAATTTCTGAGAATTTGGCGTTTTCACTCAAAAAACCGTAACCTGGATGAATGGCATCTGCATTCGTAATTTCAGCTGCAGCAATGATGTTAGACATGCTTAAATAACTATCTTTACTTGGAGGTGGACCAATACACACCGCTTCATCTGCAAATTTTACATGTAAAGAATCTTTGTCAGCTGTAGAATAAACGGCCACAGTTTTAATTCCCATCTCTCTGCATGTTCTAATAACACGTAGAGCTATTTCGCCACGATTGGCAATTAATATTTTTTTAAACATACCTTTTTCAATTAGTTAATTAGACAATTAGTTAATTAGACCGTTTTTTTCAATGTCGAATTGCCAAATCGACTCATTGTCGAATTAGGAAGGATCTACTAAAAATAATGGTTGATCGTATTCAACAGGAGTTGCATCATTCACCAATACTTTCACGATTTTTCCTTTTATTTCACTTTCTATTTCATTAAAAAGTTTCATCGCTTCAATAATACAAACAGGTTTACCAACACCAATTTCATCACCAATATTTACAAACACCGGCTTGTCTGGACCAGCAGAACGGTAGAATGTGCCAATCATTGGTGATTTTATGGTAATGTATTTAGCATCCTCATTTACTGCTGCTACTGGAGCAGCTGGACTTGCTGGAGCTACTTCTGAAACAACTGCCGGAGCTTGAGCCAATTGAACGGGTGCTTGCTGATACATTACTGGTGCAGCAGTTTTTCCAGTACGAATGACTATTTTAATATCACTTGTTTCTAACTCAACTTCGTTTACTCCACTTTTAGATACAAACTTAATTAAATCTTGAATTTCTGTTAATTTCATTTTATGGTGTTTTAGTTAATGCTTACAAAAGTATTATTTTTTAACTAAAAACAACTTTTTTGATGCTTTTTTGGTCGAAAAGTGACCAAAATTTAAAAAAATAATCTATTTATCAACAAGTTACATTTTCAATTTTATAATAATATCTTAAAATCCTAGTATTTTTCAAATGATTATCTTATTCTATCAGAATTTCTAACTAATTGCTCA
>CANLAV010000126.1 GCA_947487905.1 Bacteroidota bacterium
AGGGGCTTTTTTATATAAACTTTTAAACTACTTATATTTTGTAGCAGAAGGCAAAGATGCACTAATATCGCCGCTATAGATATAAATTGAAGCTGAACCGCTTCTTGTTAATGTTTTAATAACTTTATCATCTTCTTTTATGTTAATGGTAACATCTTGCGGCTGATAAGATGTAGTTGAACCCGTTACATATTTTGAATAACAATTTAAACTTATTCCATAATTCACTTTTGTTGAACTACTTTTAACAGTATACGATTTAGTAAATGAACTTGTCGTAATTCCTTGAATATCTGTTCCTCCTGTAGAATTTACATAAGTAATGCTTGCAGTTCTTGCAGGGTTAGAAAGTAGAACTTCATACGTAATAGTTACATCTGCGATTTCTCTTTTTTTACAAGAGCTAAATGTGATTGATAATAAAGCGAACGCTAATGATAGTACTGTAATTTTTTTCATGTTTTTTGGTTTAGTTTTTTTCAAATGTAAATAAAAATTGTTATTCGATAATTAATTTTCGAGTTATTTTTTCATTTTTATAACTTAGGTTTACAAAATAAACACCACTCGCTAAATCAATGTCGTTTATTTTCAGGTTATTAAACCCATTAGCAACATTAATATTTTTTCTATACATGCTTCTTCCTGCTAAATCTGTAATGGTTAATTGAAATGTTTCTGAAACATTTGCCTCTATCATTAAATAAAATTCGCCTGAAGTTGGATTTGGAGCTAAAATATATTCAAAATTTAAAGGTGTACTTTCATACAATCCAACGCTTGATGCCACATAACAAGGCGTTCCAATACCAGTTGTATAAGTTGGATTGGCTATATAAGTCATATTAGAAAAGTCAATATAACAGGCATAACGCACACTATCAATAAACGGATTACGATTTCCTTGGATTGATTCAACAAAATCATTTCTCGAACGTTCATAGGAGTCTGGTAAATCTTGATAATGCCATTTTTTTAAAATATTTTGATCTTGGCCATAACCAATTGATGTAGAAATTGGATTTCTTAATTTCCAATTATTTCCAGAAATGCCATTATAAGCCGTTGCCATATACATAATAGCACGAGCCACATTTCCTTTATGATTTGTTCTTGGTTCAAAAACTTTATTTCCATTTGCATCCAATCCAATTTTACAATCTAAATAAGAAGAAATTGGCGTCCCGGCAACTTCACCAATTGGATAATTACTTCTTACTCCATTTACATTTGTTTGTTTTGTTGGATAAAGATTATGTTGATCGTTATACTCAGGCTTTTCGGGAGAATCAGCTGGATTTGTAGGCATCCAATTGTGACAATAGGAATGCTCTCTGCTAAAATCTAATCCGGTATAATCAAAAGGAACGTTATATGGTCTATTCAACGAACTATATGAACATGTGATTACTTTTGTAAAAACAACCGGTGAAGTAATTAAAGTATCACGAGCTTCAAATTGATCAATCATGGTTGAAGTATAGTTACTATAATAAATAGAAGTATGAGGATTAATTAAAGCGCTCAAATTGGTTAAAAAAGTAGGATTGTTTACACTCAACGAACTATATTCCGAAGGGCTTTGTAAACTAAAAGGAGTAGAAACCGTTTGTGTTAATCCTGAGGTATTATAACTTATGATTGAACCATTACCATTATAAGCATAAACAGCAAAACCATATGTTTTACTTGCTCGTATGTAACTTGGTATAAAACTGAATGTTGAAGAAGTCACTGGGCCCGCATAAACAACTTGACTTGAACCAATATACTGTCCCTTTTGATAGGTTGTACCAGAAACAGGAATGTCAACCACTGCACCATTATTATTGCGCAGAATCAAATAGCCACCCAATCCATCTACTGCTGGTATGGCTGCATTAAACTGACCTGCCAAACTAAATGTTTTTACACCTGAAAATGTAAGTCCGGTAGCTTGAGAAACTGGTGACGTTGAAAGCAGTCCTCCTACACCATACAATTTAATATCAAACGTCAAATTATTTGGATCATTAGTAGTAAAAGTTAATGTTGCTGTTTTAGTGCCAATTGAACTTGGCGTAAAATTAATAGTATATAATGAACTTCCCAAAGGACTAAGATTAAATGGAACCGTTGATGATGCCACAAAATTAGAAGCGTTAGCACCTGTAATCGTTGCTGACGAAACTGTTAAGGTGTTTGAAATTCCGATGTTTTCTATTGTCAACGGAATAACTGAAGTACTAGCAACAGCAACAGCAATAGGAGTTGAGAATCCTCCATTACTTATTTGCACTGATCCTTGCTTAACTCTAAAACCAATTGGAAGTGACGGTGTTTTAATGTTAATATCATCTAAACAAACATTGCCTGTTGTTTTAGATATATATATAAAGCGAATATATCTAGAATTAGGATTTGTAGGAGTAGCTGTTTGAGATTGACAAGCGTTTACATCCAAACCACCTGCTGTTGGGCCACCTGTTCCTGAATAAGTTTTAAACGCAGTCCAAGCCAATCCATCTACAGATTCTTGTAATTGAAAATTACCATTCCATGGTGTGGCTGAACCTGTATTTGCTCTAATATTGTAAGTAATATCACCCGGTTGAGAAACAAGATATATTAAAAGATTTTCTCCTGTTGTTGCTCCAGGAGTATCAAATTTTAAAGAATATAACGAAGAACCACAAGAAAAACTCGACGTATAATATTGTGTGCCAACCCCTGCAGCATTTAGTGTCCAGCCCGTTGGATAGATGCCTCCATTTTCAAAATCATAAGAAGTTGGTACTGGCGCCTGGGCAAAAGAACTAAATGAAATAGTTAATGCTGTAATAATTGAATAAATTTTTTTCATGTTTTTTTATTTTATTGCTTTAATGTATAAATCGGTACTGTCTATGCGTGTTAATTTAATTTCATCTGTTTTATAACCTTCAATTTTAAATCGTCTTTTTAATAATGTGGGCGTTAAATTTGGTCGCGTTACTCCTACAGTAGGTTTGTTTTGAACAAATGTGATATCTATTTCATCTTTTTTAATTTGATATTGAAACGTATCAACAATATCTACTTTTGTAACATCCGTATAATCTAATTTAAAAACACCTTTAATTGTAGCGGTATAAGCCTTTTTATATTTAATAAATTCCAAGGTCATTTCGCCATCAGAGAAATTTGTTTTTGTAAATGCTCCTGCTCTAGTGTATTCTTTGATTTTCCAAATACCAACCAGTTTTCTTAAAATAACATTTTCTTTTTTACAACCAATAAAGGTTATAAGTAAAATTAAAAATATGATAATTTTTCTCATAATAACTTATTTAAAATGTTGCTACTAATGAAATTTGCCATCTTCTTCCCATCCCTACGTTTACTGTTGATGCACTTGCGTTAAAATCATTATTTAAAGAATTATTTTGAGCATCAGAAATATAAAATGTATTTAAAGCGTTAATTATAGACACACGAGTATCTAATTTTAATTTACGGACATTTATCCCGCTATAACCTAAATTTAAGTCTAACAAATAATAATCTGGCATACGCCATGATTGACGACCAACATTAGGTCCATAGCCCGTTGCTGAATTTGTAATAACTAATGCATCTGGACTAAAATTAGAATAATTTTTTCCAAAATAATTAAACTGTGGTTTAATATATAATTTTTTTATAGGTTGATATCGAATACCTATACCGCATGTATTTTGAGCAGCATCACCAACTTTAACTCCTCGTGGATCAAATTTTTGTTCACTTATTATGTTACCATCATTGTCAAATATATTAGCGCTTGCAATGGAAGTCCATTCCCAATCAGCAATGTTTGCCATTAATTCGACGCTAATTTTTTTAGAAACTTTATAAATTCCGTCAAACTCAATCCCCATGTGTCTTGCATTCATGCCGGTAGCAGTTGTACTTACTGGCTCACCACTGATAATAAAGGAAGCTGATGTAGGTCTATTATTCCATAAAGTATAATACCCGTTTATATTTGCTGAAAATTTAGTACTTGAATAACTATAACCAAGTTCCACGGAATTAATGACTTCATTATTTATCTTATCAAATTCTTTATTATCTGTTCTAAAAACAAACGTAATAAATGGAACTCGATTTAAATGTCCAATATTTACAAATACATTCATATGGTCATTTAAATTATAATTAGCTCCACATTTAGCTGTGTAACCACCTAACTTTTTCCATTTTGTTTGATTATAAACTAATTCAGGAGAATCATTTGTATAATTGACACCATTATAATTAACTGTTGTCCCGTATGGCACATCAATAACATTGCCATCCTTAACTAATTGTTTTGGCAAAAAATAATTAAATTGCTTATATAAACTCATAGCGTAGCTTACATTCACAAAACCTGACCATTTATTCTTTTTGTATTCAGCCATAGCAAAAGCTCCTGCCCATCTCACACGTCGCTCGATGTTTTGGACATACCTGTCTCCTTCAACTTTATTAAATATATCTCTATTTCTATCGGGGTTAATTTGTTTTACTACTTGCCCGCCAAGTAAATCTCCAAAAGTACTATAAACATATCCTTTATACAGTCTACCATCTAAACCTCCCGAAAGATTAATTGCTGAATTAAGTTTATAATTTGCAGTTGCCAAAGCACCATACCAATCATGATCATTATGATTTTTACGAATCCAAGAAGATGAAAATCTTTCACCTGTTGATATGGTTTGAGTGGGCGAAGAATTTCTATCATAAATACCTTGAACATCTTGTTGTCCGGTAGCTGCAACTAAATTATTACCCGCACTACCGCCATCTAATTGAGTTCCATATCCTCTTCCATAAGATGCGTATGCAATCGTGGAAATATTCAATTTTTCACTAACAGAAATAAAATCTTTTATTGATAAAACAGGTTTATGAAACTTATTAATACTCGTAACATAAACTTCAGGATTAGTTTGACCTTCCAATGTACGTGTTAAATAGTTCCAACTGGGATTATATCTCCATCCACGTTCTCTTTTACCAACTGTATCAATACCTAAATCATATGCAAAGTCTTTGTTATATGCAGAAACATTATAACTAACTCTAAAATCTCGCTGCGCTGATGTTTGTGGTGCTCCTAAAATTTGAATACCTATTAAATGGGCTCCTATTTTTTTTTCGATTTTCCCATAATAGAACCACATCCTACTGAACATATTATCAAACCATCCATCATTTCTTTTATATGATCCAGCAAAATTAAATGCCCATCCATTTTTTAATCTTCCAGATGAATAACTTAATCCAGCTCTGAAATTATTATTATTGCCGTATTCAACTTTAGCAGCCACCATTTTTTTAGAATCAATTCCAGCTGTCAGTATATTCATTGTTCCACCAATTGATGGAATGGCTAATTTTGTTGCTCCTAATCCTCTTTGAACTTGAATTCCTCTCGTTAAATTATCTAACCCAAACCAATTACTCCAATAAACTCTACCATTTACCATATCATTCATTGGAATACCATCCAGTAATACCAAAACATTTTGAGCATTAAATCCTCTAATACTCACTCGAGCATCACCATCTCCACCTCCTTGTGAAGTAGCGTAAACACCTGGGGTAGAGTTTAATATCAAAGGTAAATCTCGTGAACCAAGCTCTTCATTAATTTTTTTTACATCGATATTTGAAAACGCGACTGGCGTTTCTCTTTGAATGGCTATATCCGATAAAACTTGAACTTCTACTAACTCATTATTTTCTAGAATAAAATCTAAATTTATATTCTTGCCTTTTGCTACTATTTTTTTCTCAAAATTTTTATATCCGACATAAGAAACCTTTATGCTATATGTGCCTGAGTCTAAAATAAGTATATAATTTCCATCTATATCTGTTGTTGTTCCTTTAGATTCAGAATATCTTACAATAGCTCCGATAACAGGTTCATTTGTTAAAACATCTTTAACAACACCTTGAACTTTAGTTTTTTGTGAGTAGATAAACCCAGAAAGAAATAAAAAAATAAATAGATATATACCCTTCATAAATGGAATCTTCATTCAATAAAAATCCCGCTTAAAG
>CANLAV010000127.1 GCA_947487905.1 Bacteroidota bacterium
AAAAGAATTAGTTGCAGCTGGATTTCATGCGCCACTGGTAGCAGATATACATTTTACCCCAAATGCAGCAGAATATGCAGCGCGTATTATTGAAAAAGTACGCGTTAATCCCGGAAATTATGCTGATAAGAAAAAATTTGAAGAAATTGATTACACTGATTCTGCGTACGAAAAAGAATTAGAACGCATTAGAAATCGATTTACACCACTAGTAAAAATTTGCAAAGAATACGGAACAGCTATGCGTATTGGAACAAATCATGGTTCTTTAAGCGATAGAATATTAAGCCGATATGGAGATACACCATTAGGAATGGTTGAATCAGCCTTTGAATTTTTAAGAATTTGTGAAGATTTAAATTACCATAATATTGTGATTTCCATGAAGGCAAGTAATACACAAGTAATGGTGCAAGCATACAGACTGTTAGTTCAAAAGATGATGGAAACTAACCGTAATTATCCTTTGCATTTAGGTGTTACAGAAGCTGGTGATGGAGAGGATGGAAGGATTAAATCAGCAGTTGGAATTGGTACATTATTAGAAGATGGATTAGGGGATACTATTAGAGTGTCTCTAACTGAAGAACCTGAATTTGAAATGCCTGTAGCTAAACTACTTGCGAGTCGCTACTCGGAACAAAAATTAAAACTTCATCAGTCTATTACACCATTAGAAACCGAAAAAGAAAAAATAATTTTATCTTACAATCCTTACGATTATAAAAAGCGAGAGAGTATAGAAATTAACAATATCGGAGGACATAACGTTCCGCGCGTTATTGCAGATTTTAGTTCGAAAGAATTAATTAATCCAGCTTCACTTTTTGCAGTTGGATACAATTATTCTGTTCCATTAGATAAATGGAATATTAATGATACGGCTTGTGATTATATTTACGCTGGAGATAATGCAATTAATTTTGAAATACCCGGAACATTAGGAATTATAAGCAATAGCGAAGCTTGGAAAAAATTAGAAAATCCATCAAGACAGTACCCTCTTTTTTGCGGAAACGAATTTTTTAGCTCTGAAA
This sequence comes from Bacteroidota bacterium, assembly GCA_947487905.1. Lineage (GTDB taxonomy): Bacteria > Bacteroidota > Bacteroidia > B-17B0 > Aurantibacillaceae > UBA4416. Next base: position 1,038 of record CANLAV010000127.1, read on the forward strand.
AACATCACAACGCATTAAATTTTATTGCTGTAACAAAAGAAATTTTAACACCTGAATTTATTTCAAAAATTAAAAATTTAAAGAACATTGTTTTAGTTTTTGACACGTTTAATCCTCATTCAATGCCTGAATTAAGACGTTTGTTTGTAACATTGGCAGAGCATCAAATTACATTACCAGTAATCTTAAAAAGAAATTACGTGGACTTAACGGAAGAAGAATTTCAGTTAGGTGCATCAACTGAAATCGGTGCTTTGTTGTTAGATGGCTTAGGAGAAGGCGTTTGGTTAAAACAAATAAATTGCACGTCAGCAATAAACACAAACTCAACAGCTTTTGGGATTTTGCAAGCCACACGAACTCGGATTAGTAAGGCAGAATATATTTCTTGCCCAAGTTGTGGACGAACACTTTTTGATTTACAAGAAACAACCCAAAGTATACGTGAACGAACTGATCACTTAAAAGGTATAAAAATTGGTATTATGGGCTGTATTGTAAACGGGCCAGGCGAAATGGCAGATGCTGACTACGGCTATGTTGGTGTTGGTGTTGGTAAAATTTCATTATACAAAGGTAAAGAAGTTGTTAAAAAAAATGTGCCAAGCGAAAATGCAGTGAATGAATTAGTTGAATTGATAAAAGAAAACGGAGATTGGATTGAAAAAAAATAATGAAAATAAACATTCATTCACTCAGAGTTTTATCATTTAAAAACAAAAAAATTGAACTACACAAATAATAATTTTACGTCAATTTTTTTAAGTTGTTTATCATTTGTACCTAATAGCGATCAATCAAATTTAATTGCGTTGTTGTCTGATTTTATTAGCAATAAAAATGAGCGCGAAATTTTTGTTTTAAAAGGTTACGCAGGAACTGGAAAAACAAACATGATTGGAGCGCTATCAAAAACGCTGCCGAGTTTTAAATGGAAAAGCGTTTTATTAGCGCCAACCGGAAGGGCCGCAAAAGTTTTATCAAACTATTCGCAAAAAGCTGCTCAAACAATTCATAAAAAAATATTTATAAAAATTCCAACACATGATGGTGGAGTTGCTTTTGCTTTAGCAGAAAATAAACATACGAATACTATTTTTATTGTAGATGAAGCCTCAATGATTGGTTTAGACAATCCAACATCAGACTCGGTGTATCATAGCCTATTAGAAAGCCTACTAGAATATGTATTTAGCGGCACAAACTGCAAATTAATTATGGTTGGTGATACTGCTCAATTACCTCCAATTGGCAGTAACGAAAGTCCTGCATTAGATTTGAATTATTTAAAAGCAAGCTATCATTTACAAATAAAACATGTTGAACTAAAACAAGTTGCAAGGCAACAAGATACAAGTGGCATATTAAAAAATGCAACACACTTAAGAGAATGTATTGACAATTTTGATGGTGATTTTCCTAAAATAAGTTTGCACAGAGATGTGATAAGATTAAGTGGCGAAGATTTAGAAGACGCACTCAATAACGCTTACAGTAATTATGGTTATAATGACGTATTATTAGTAACAAGAAGCAATAAGCGTGCAAATTTATTTAATCAAGCTGTGAGGGCTCGTGTACGTTATATGGAAGAAGATTTGTGTAGTGGAGATTTGATGATGGTTGTGAAAAATAATTACTATTGGTTAGATGAAAAATCTGAAGCTGGATTTATAGCGAATGGTGATAGTTTAGAAATAAAAAAAATCATTCGTCGAAAAGAAATGTATGGTTTTAATTTTGCTGAATGTGTGGTTAAATTATGCGACTATGAAAACACTCCAGAACTAAATTTAACTTTGCTTTTAGACTCTATTTATACAGAAGTTCCATCGCTTACAAAAGAACAACAACAGCAATTATTCTCCAATATTATGGAAGATGTAAATGACGAACCAATAAAAAGTGCTCGTATGAATTATTTACGTAAAAGTCCTTATTTTAATGCATTGCAAGTTAAATTTAATTATTCAGTAACGTGTCACAAAGCACAAGGTGGCCAATGGCCTTGCGTTTTTATAGATCAAGGTTATTTAACAAAAGAAATGTTGAATAAAGAATACATTCGTTGGTTATACACTGCTTTTACTCGAGCAACAGAAAAAGTTTATTTAATGAATTTTTCCGATGATTTTTTTGATGTTTAACCACAAAGGTCGATGAGATTTTCATTTATGGAACGCTGAAAAAGAAAGACTCATCCAAATTAGAGCAAAAACTAGCCCTGATAGAAGCGGCATCCTTTTTTGCATTTTTTCATGCAAAAAAGATAGAGCGGAAAGCAGGAAATAGCTCCAAATTATTTTAAACATAAAGCCACCTAAGTTGTAGCAAATTCGTTATATTCGCATACTAAAATGTGAAATTAAAGAATGGCAACTTTAGAAAAAAAAATACAAATGGTTGACTTAAAAAGTCAATATTTAAAAATAAAAGCTGAAGTTGATGCTGGTATTGAAGAAGTTATTTCAAATACAGCATTTATTAACGGGCCAGCTGTAAAAGAATTTCAATCAGACTTAGAAAATTACTTACAAGTAAAACACGTTATTCCATGTGCAAATGGCACAGACGCTCTACAAATCGCCATGATGGCTTTAGATTTAAAGCCAGGTGATGAAGTCATTACAGCTAGTTTTACTTACGTTGCAACTGCAGAAGTTATTGGATTACTTGGTTTAACTCCGGTTTTGGTAGATGTTTACGAAGATACTTTTGATATAAATATTGAAGCGATAGAAAAAGCTATCACGCCAAAAACGAAAGCGATTGTGCCTGTTCACTTATTTGGCCAATGTGCGAATATGGAACGTATCGTGGCTTTAGCTAAGAAGCATGATTTATTTGTAATTGAAGATGTAGCACAAGCTATTGGTGCTGATTATACGTTTAGTGATGGTTCGATTAAGAAAGCCGGAACCATTGGAACAATCGGTTGTACTTCATTTTTTCCGAGTAAAAATTTAGGATGTTATGGTGATGGTGGAGCTATTTATACCAACGATGATAACCTCGCAAAAAAGTTAAGAATGATTGCTCATCATGGCCAAAGTGTGCAATATGTGCACGATGTATTAGGTGTAAATTCTAGATTAGATACCATACAAGCCGCAGTTTTAAAAGTAAAATTAAAGCACCTTGATGAATATGCCGCGGCAAGAAATAAAGCTGCCGATTTTTACGATGTTGCCTTTACAAATCATCCTAAATTAAAAACACCTGTTAGAGTTAAAAATTCTACGCATGTATTTCATCAATACACATTACAATTAATTGGAGTAGATAGAAAATTGTTAAGAGAACAATTAGCTGAGCGAGGAATACCTGCCATGATATACTACCCTATTCCATTGCATGAACAAATTGCTTATAAAAGTGTTCGATTTAAAAAAGAAGATTTTCCGAATACTGAAAAACTTTGTGCCACAGTTTTATCTTTACCAATGCATACTGAAATGGATGAAGAAATGTTGAAATATATTTGCACTAACCTTTTAGAATTAATAAATTAAAAATATGAAAATAGCTATTGTAGGAACAGGATACGTAGGATTAGTAACAGGCACATGTTTTGCAGAAGTTGGTATGAATGTAACGTGTATTGATATTGATCAAAATAAAATAGATAATTTACACAAAGGAATTTTACCAATATACGAGCCAGGATTAGATGAAATGGTTAATCGTAATGTGGGGAAAAAGCGTTTGCATTTTTCAATTAATTTAGCTGAAGCCATACAAGGTGCTGAAGTTGTTTTTATTGCCGTGGGAACTCCGCCAGATGAGGATGGTTCTGCTGATTTAAAATATGTGTTAGCTGTTGCTTCTAGCATAGGAAAACATGCTCAACATCCAATGGTGGTTGTAACTAAAAGCACAGTACCAGTTGGAACAGCAGAAAAAGTGAGAGGTGCTTTAAATGAAGAATTGTTAAAAAGAAAATCCAATATAGAAATATATGTTGCATCAAATCCTGAATTTTTAAAAGAAGGTGCAGCTATTGAAGATTTTATGAAACCTGATAGAATTGTAGTAGGGGTTGATAATCCGAAAGCTGAAGAGTTTATTAGAAAATTATATAAACCATTTTTAATGAATGGGCATCCAATTTATTTCATGGATATTCCATCTGCTGAAATGACCAAGTATGCTGCAAATGCTATGCTTGCAACTAAAATTAGTTTCATGAATGATATTGCAAATCTCTGTGAAATCATGGGTGCTGATGTAAACATGGTTCGTAAAGGAATTGGAAGTGATACACGTATCGGAACTAAATTTATTTATCCAGGTGTTGGTTATGGTGGAAGTTGTTTCCCAAAAGATGTGAAGGCATTAATTAAAACAGCAAACGAAAATAAATACAACATGCGTGTTTTAACAGCTGTGGAAGAAGTCAATGAAAATCAAAAAGAAGTCCTTTTCAATAAAGTAAAAAATCATTTTAAGGGAGATTTAAAAGGGAAGAAATTTGCACTTTGGGGCTTATCATTTAAGCCAAAAACAGATGATATGCGCGAAGCACCTTCTTTAGTAATCATCGATAAATTATTAAAAGAAGGGGCCAATGTTGTTGCCTATGATCCTGTTGCCATGCACGAAGCACAGCGTATGATAGGTGATACAATTACGTATTCGCTAGATATGTATGATTGCTTAAATGATGCAGATGCGTTACTAATTGTAACTGAGTGGCCAGAGTTTAGAGTTCCTGATTTTAATGAAATAGGAAAACGTTTAAATGAAAAAACATTATTTGACGGTAGAAATATTTTCGATTTTCAAGACATGAAAAAACTTGGTTACAATTATTACTGTGTTGGAATCAATACGAATTAATAAATAGAAATAAAAATTAAACAAATTAGGTTGATACGCTTATGCAAAAAAGAATTTTAATAACAGGAGCAGCAGGATTTTTAGGTTCGCATTTATGTGATCGATTTATCAAAGAAGGAATGAATGTTGTGGCAATGGACAATTTAGTTACAGGTGATTTAAAAAATATTGAACATCTT
>CANLAV010000128.1 GCA_947487905.1 Bacteroidota bacterium
AACCATTATTTACAAGTTGGAAATCCTCTAACGATGGTGTTCTTTCTATTTATGACATGCTAACTTATTTTAATGAAACTGACACTGACCAATTACAGTTAACAAACATAGATCAAGAATATTTACATGTTTTTTCAAAATATTTTAATCGATTACACAGTTTAGTAAATACCCATTCTTACTTACATTCTTTAACTACACTTAAAAGTTTGTTCAAATAAATCTTCTAAAGTATGAATGCTAAGCCACACATAATTTTTATCAATGATTTTTTGAATGACAGATTGTAAGGTGATACTAGGATTAAAACTCTGATAGTAGTTAATAAACAAAGGGTTTTGTAATATTTTAAAGACATCTAAATAATAAAAACTGCCGCTATTGTTTTTCGAAACAGAATGATGAATAGAAATAAGGTTATCAACTAAATCATAAATGGGTGTAAAACGTAATGGATATTCCATTGTGATGTTAACGTTTTCAATTTCTTTAGGCAATTGATTAATGATAGGAAATAATAAACTCTCATCGGCTAAAACAACTGCCGTTTTATGAAGTGATTTTCCTTCTTTAATCCATTGGCTTAATTGATGGGCAACAACTTGAGCTTGCCCGACTTTATTAGGAACTGCAATGATATCGATCTTTTTGTTAATATCTATAAAGTTATTACCAATAAAACTATCTGATTTCAACCATTGATTAGTGAAGTTTTTTCGTAAAAATAATCCAGCTTCATATTCATTATTTTCGAAGTAGTATTTGTCAATGTCCCAAAGTAATGTTGCTTTTTTTGTTTTAGCTAACTCTGAAAAAATAATGGTTTCCACTTTATTGAGTGCGTTAAAACCAGCAATTAAAATATGAGAATACTTATTAATGGCATTACTGTGATTAAAATTTTCGAAAGCTTTACGATACATTAAACCTTGATAACCTTGTTTTTTTTGAATTAAGTTTTTCGTAAACTCATCATAAATTAAACCCATTTGTTGCATGAATTGGATATAATCTTGTTGGGTTGACGTTAATTCATTGGCACTTAAACTCCAATTTTCAATTTCTTTAATCTCTTTTAAATTTTGGTATAAGGCTTTTGTATCAACTAAATAACGGTCGGCTTCATAAAAATCTTGTAGCATTAAATTACCCCATTTTGCAAAGGCATCAAAGGTTTCGGCTTTTTCTTTTAGTACATTACAATACGCTACGTATAAATCACAAATTAAATCAACATTATCGGCTTGTTCCAATTCAGATAATTGAGAAACTAATTCTTCTGCACTGATGATGGTTGGTAGCCAAATTGTTTTTTGGAAAACAGCAGCTAAATGTTGTTTCAAATATAAAGCACCACGCTTATTTGGTAAAATAATACAAAGCGAATCTGTTGCCGATTGATGGTGATGGTTAATATATTCTGCAACTAGTCTTAAAAAGGGTGTCATAATGTAAAAAATCGCTTTAAATTACTAAAATAACTTTGTTATTATTTTTTTTCACTTTTTATTTTGCTGTTCAATTTGGATAGTTATCTTTGTTTAAAATTAATCTAAATAAGAAATTCAGCATGATTTCAGTTTTAATAGCCGATAAAAACTATTTAAGTCGTTATGGCTTATATACTTTGTTGAGTGAATCTGTAAATTTTGAGGTTAATCATACAGAAGTGAGCAGTTTCGACCAATTATTAGCCTCAATAAAGCAGCATAAACCTAAAATATTAGTTCTTGATTTTCAATCCCTACAATTTACCAATAAGCAAATTGTTTTTATTTTAAATACATTCAAAAAATTACAAATATTAGCTATAACTAATTTCTTGCCTAGAGTAGAAATGCAAGCGGCTTTAAATGCTGGTGTTAGTAGCTATTTATTAAAAGAGTGCAGTAAAGAAGAGATTATAGAAGCATTACATGCCACCTATAACGGAGAGCGTTTTTTATGTGGACAAGTTGCTCATTATTTAACTCAAACTGATAAAAATAGCTCCAATTCATCTGTAAAAGTTTCTTGCGAAGGTATTGGCATTACTGATAGAGAAATGGAAGTTGTGCGTTTGATCGCAGAGGGTTTATCAAATAAACTTATCGCTGATAAATTAGACCTAAGTACACACACCGTAAATACCCATCGTAAAAATTTAATGACTAAATTAAATATTCAAAATACAGCTGGAATAGTTATGTTTGCTGTTAAAAATAATTTATTAGAAGCCTGATGAAAACAGATCTTGCCATAAGTGATTATGTGATTGTTATTTTTGTTGCTTGCATATTTGCACTTGGAATATATACTCTTGTTAGATTTATGAAAAGTAAAGATTAATTGTCTATTTTTTGCATTTAATTCGTTCCGTTTCTTATCAATCCCAAACAAAAAGTTATCTTTGTTAGCTATAATGTATTGATAATTATGCAACAACAAATTTTAATATTAGATTTTGGATCTCAATTTACTCAACTCATAGCTCGTAGGTTAAGAGAAATGAATGTGTATTGCGAAATTCATCCATTCAACAAAATTCCTGAAATAACTTCAGATATTAAAGGTGTAATACTTTCTGGTAGTCCTCATAGTGTTAGACAAGAAAACCCTTTAAACCCAGATTTATCTTCAATTAAAGGCAAATTACCTTTATTAGGAATTTGTTATGGCGCCCAATTATTAGCTCATTTTTATGGTGGTGAAGTTGGAAAGTCTAATTCGCGCGAATATGGAAGAGCGAATCTAAGTTTTGTTGAAGATAACAATCCATTATTTAAATCGATTAGTAATGAAAGCCAGGTGTGGATGAGCCATGCTGATACTATTTTAAAAGTTCCTGAAAATTATAATATTATTGCAAGTACACATGATGTGAAGGTTGCTGGTTTTGCAATAAACAATGAGCAAACGTGGGGTATTCAATTTCATCCTGAAGTGTTTCATTCAACGGAAGGCGCTACCTTATTGCAAAATTTTGTAAAAGGTATTTGTGGTTGTGAAGGAAACTGGACGTCAAGTTCATTTATCGATACAACTGTTTCTGAACTGAAACAAAAATTAGGAAATGATAAAGTTGTTTTAGGTTTATCTGGCGGCGTTGATAGCAGTGTTGCAGCCGTATTATTACACAAAGCCATTGGTGCAAATTTACATTGCATATTTGTTGATAATGGTTTATTACGTAAAGATGAATTTGAACATGTATTAGAATCCTATAAAGGAATGGGATTAAACGTGAAAGGCGTTAATGCTAAACATTTATTTTATGACGCCTTAAAAAACATTTCAGATCCTGAAACTAAACGTAAAGCTATTGGAAAAGCATTTATTGATGTGTTTGATGAAGAATCAAAATTAATTACAGATGCAAAATGGTTAGGTCAAGGTACTATTTATCCTGATGTGATTGAAAGTTTGTCTGTTAATGGACCTTCTGCTACGATTAAATCTCATCATAATGTTGGTGGTTTACCAGATTATATGAAACTCCAAGTTGTTGAACCATTGCGTAGTTTGTTTAAAGACGAAGTGAGACGAGTAGGAACAGCTTTAGGAATTGATAAGTCTTTAATTGGGCGTCATCCTTTTCCCGGCCCAGGCTTAGCGATTCGTATTTTAGGAGATATTACTCCTGAAAAAGTACAACTATTACAAGAAGTAGATTCTATTTTTATTGAAGGCTTAAAATCAGCTGGATTATATGATTCTGTTTGGCAAGCAGGCGCTATCTTATTACCAATACAAAGTGTTGGTGTCATGGGCGATGAAAGAACGTATGAAAAAGTAGTTGCTTTGCGTGCCGTTTCTTCAACAGATGGAATGACAGCAGATTGGTGCCATTTACCCTATGAATTTTTAGCAAAAATTTCTAATGATATTATTAATAAGGTGAAGGGCGTAAATAGAGTTGTATATGATATTAGCTCGAAACCGCCTGCTACAATTGAATGGGAATAAAAAAATAGTGAATGCTACATGTTTAATAGTTAACCATAAATGAATAAAAAAAATAAAATTCAGTTCATTTTTACTTTGCTTGTTACATTTTGTTTGTTGTCCATTATAACTCATGCTCAAACAAAATCAACAGATATTAAAACCATTAACGGTAAGAAATATTATATCCATATTGTTGAGAAAGGACAAAGTTTATACGCCATTGCTAAAACGTATAGCATGGATATTAATTCTGTTTTAGCTGAAAACGATGATGCTATTGACGGTTTAAAGAATGGACAAACATTAAAAATTCCATTAGAAAGTTTATTACCAAAGCAAATTTCAACGATAGATACTAATAAGTATGTCTATCATAAAGTTATAAAAGGTGAAACACTTTACGCAATAACACATCATTATAACATCGATGAAAAAACAATAAAGGGTTTCAACCCATCTCTGGGTTATGGTTTAAAAGAAGGCGATCAACTCGTTATTGCTGAAAAGAAAAATAATAAACAAAGCAATCCCATTGAAACATCTAAATTTAATGATCCTCAAATTGTTAGTACTTATACGGTTTTACCAGGAGAGACACTATTTAGTATTTCAAAAAAAATAAATGTATCTACAGAAACTATTACTAAATGGAATCCAGATGTAAAAGATGGAATTAAAGTAGGGCAGGTGTTGAGCTTAGGGAAAATTAAAACCGATGTCGTTTCTTCTACTAAGCCATTATTGGTTGAAAAAGAGAAAATAACGACCGATACAATACGTTTTAAAAAAGATAAAAAAACAGCCTATCAAATTGGATTGTTTCTACCTTTTAAATTAGAAGAAAGTGAAGCGATAACGATTGAAGATTTAATGCGTTCAAAGGGTTCATTTCCAAATGCACAAAATGTTTCTTTGGATTTTTATTTTGGATTTAAAAAAGCAGTTGATTCATTAATTTCAAAAGATTTCGATGTTTCCATTTCTTTATTTGATATTCAAGAAAATGATTCGGCAAAAGTTGAGGCGATTTGTAAAACATCAGAATTTAAAAAGTTAGATATCATAGTGGGACCGCTTTATGCTAGTGTATTTAAACAAATTTCAATCAAAGCTAAATCGCTTCAAATTCCATGCGTATCTCCACTTACACAACAAAGTAAAATTTTATTTAATAATACATTAGTAAGCAAAGTAAATCCTTCCCAATATACAATTATTGAAAGTTTAGCGGATTTTTGCTTTGATTCATTGAGACTTAATTCAAAAATAAGTATCGTAAGTGCTACTCAAAAAGACGCACCCTATGTGAAGGCATTTAAAAAGAGATATAACGATGGGATTTTAAAGATTAATAAGTCAAGCAAAGATAGCATTATTGAATTGAAAGGCTTGTCAGCAGTAAAAAACTCTATAGTGATAGGGAAAAATAATGTAGTTGTGTTACTTACTAATAATCCAGTGTATTTACAAGATTTCATAACTCAATTAGCCGTTTTCTCTCATAAAAAAGATATTATAGTTTTAGGTTTTGAATCAATAACTAGTATTGATAATTTAGATCAAGGTTATTTAAATGATTTAAATTTCCATTTTGCCACAGCGAATCACATTGATTATACTGATAAAAATACAATGGAATTAACTAAGCAATATCAACAATTTTATTTTACTGATCCCAGTGAATCTTATTTTGAAGGATTTGATATAGGTATGTATTACTTAAGTCATCTTAAAGTAAAAGGTTTTGAAATGTTTACTAATTTAGATCAGTTACCGTATATAGGTGTGGCTTCTGGTTTTAAATTTTCAAAACCAGATATATCATCTGGTTATGAAAATAGAGCAATTTCTATTTACAAGTATTCAAATTTTAAATTGAAAAAATTAGGATGGAAATAAATAAAACATCTATTTCGGAATGGTTACAACAGTTACAAGTTGAAATTTGTTCGGCTTTAGAACATGCCGATGGTAAATCTGTTTTTAAAAAAGATGATTGGCA
>CANLAV010000129.1 GCA_947487905.1 Bacteroidota bacterium
GACTATTAGGTACAAGAGATATTGTAGCTGGAAATACAGCCGTATATGAAGATGATTCGCATGGCGCGTTAGTGCTATCATTGATAGCAGGAAACTCTCCAGGAAATTTAATTGGAACAGCTCCAAAAGCAAACTATTGGTTATTACGTTCTGAAGATGTCTTTAGCGAAAAAATCATTGAAGAAGCTAATTGGGTTGTTGCCGCCGAATTAGCTGATAGTCTTGGAGCAGATATTACAACTACCTCTTTAGGTTACACCACATTTGATAATCCTACCGACAATCATATTTACGCGCATCTAAACGGACAAACTTCCGTGGCCTCAATTGCCGCAACCATGGCTGCAAGAAAAGGCATTATTGTTTTAAATGCTGCTGGTAATGAAGGCAGTGGATCTTGGCTTTATATTGGCATTCCTGCTGATGCAGATAGTATTTTATCAATAGGTTCGGTAAACGGATCTGGAATTCATTCCAATTTTAGCTCTCAAGGACCAACTGCAGACGGCAGAATAAAACCTGATGTGAGCACAATGGGTGAAGGTTCTTATGTTTGTCAGCCTGGATATAGTTTTTCTGCTGGAAACGGCACATCCTTTGCTTGCCCAATTATGGCTGGTGCTGTAGCGTGCTTAATACAAGCGCATCCTACAAAAACAAATATGCAACTAATTAATGCCATTAAGGCAACCGCATCCAAATCAACAGCACCTGATAATTTATATGGTTGGGGAATTCCAAATGTATGCGCTGCTAATGCGTATTTACAAACTGTATCATTAAACGAAAAAAGATTTGAAAGTGATTTAAAATTATATCCTAATCCTGCCAAAAGCAACATTTCATTTGAGTTGAAGTACACTATAAACAAAGTGCAATTAACAGATGTATTTGGTAAGCATATTGATTTTACATTAACAAGTCATGATACTAACCATTCCACAATAAACTTTAATGCGAGTTTAGCTAATGGTATTTATTTCATTTCTATACACACCGCAAACGGAATAGTCAATTCAAAATTTATTAAAGAGTAAAATTTACTTCATATTCCGGCTTTAAACCTTTATGGAATAAATACAAGTGCTTAATTTAAAATTTTACTGTTATTCGTTTTTATTTTTATTCTATACTCAATAAAAGAGAGTAAAATTTTCATTTAAGTACTTTTTTAATAAAATATCCTAATCCCATGCCAAGAATTGCTGAAAGAAATGTGATTCCGTAATTAAAAAATTCTTTTATCCTATAGTTAGTTTTGGTTTCTATACTAAATAACAAATGAAAATTAGCCTCCAAAAACAACCATATTATTGGCAGCAAAATAGAAAGAAGAATAATTTATATTAACATGTTCGGCTTCTCTTTATTTTTCTTTATATAAAGTAACTTAATGATGTTAGATAAAAAAAGGACTAAAAATATCAATAAAGAGAAAAAACCAACTACCAATAGCCATAAAAACTCGTTTGGAATTATTTTACCAGTATCTGCTTTTGCTGATGAAAAAATACAAGTGGATAAAAATGCCGTAGCAAAAAATTGAATGGTATTTTTTTTAACGAAAATTTTCATTTTATACTAGTTAAACACTTTTTGCCATTGTTGGTGTTGTAAAAAGTGAAATTTTACACAATTTAATTTATTTATCTTGAATAATATCAAATTTCTATAAAATTGATAATACCTAAACGAACTTAAAATTTAGCGTTAAGGATTGAAGTGAAAATCCTTTTTGAGGAACGAAAAAAGATTGCAACGCAAAGCCTGGCCAAAGGCAACGCCCAAATTAACAACTAAAAAATCTTAAACCATCATCGCCTTAAGCTTTTCGATGGTATAATCCACTTCTTCTTTAGTATTGTATTTACAAAACGAAAAACGAATAGATGCTCTCGATGTATCCGTACCAATGCCACGCAACACATGTGAGCCTTGATTACTACCACTACTACACGCACTACCACCACTGGCTGCAATACCAGCAATATCTAAATTAAACAACATCATTTCAGCATCGGGATGTGCTGGAAAACGGCAATTTAAAACCGTGTATAAACTATTTTCGTTTCCTGTTTCTCCATTAAATTCGATACCTGGAATGTTTTTTTCTAAAGAGGCCTTCATGTAATTTTTGATACCTTGAATGTGAGCAATGTGCTCATTCATTTCTTCATGACTAATTTCGAGTGCTTTTGCTAAACCAATAATTCCTTGTGTGCATTCTGTTCCACCACGCATGTTGCGTTCTTGCGCACCACCATGTATCATTGGTTTAATTTTTACATTATGTTTAATAAATAAAAATCCTACACCTTTTGGTCCATGAAATTTATGAGCGGCACAGGTAATAAAATGCACATTTATTTTTTGTAAATCCATTGGGTAATGCCCCATCGTTTGCACAGTATCGCTGTGAAAAATAGCGTCGTATTTTTCACAAATTTCCCCTACTCTTTCTAATGGCAACAAAGTTCCAATTTCGTTATTGGCATGCATCAACGAAACTAAACTGCGTTCGTTGGTTTTTAATAACACTTCTAAATGATTTAAATCTACATTTCCTTTATCATCAACGTTTACCCAACTTAATTTTACTTTACCAGCTTTTTCTAACATTTGTAAAGTATGCTCAACAGCGTGATGCTCAATTTTACTTGTGATAGCATGTGTTATACCAAGCGAATCAATGGTTTGGTTGATAGCCATATTATCCGCTTCTGTTCCACCAGACGTAAAAAAAATTTCAGCAGGACTCACGTTCAATAATTTAGCAACTGATTTACGAGCACCTTCGATGGCTGAGCGTGTTTTACGGCCAAACGCATGAATAGATGATGGATTTCCATACTCTTCTTTCATAAATGGAACCATGGTGTCAAATACTTTTTCATCTAATCGTGTTGTTGCTGCGTTATCTAAATAAACTTTCATTCTACTTTATATTTTTTAATGGATATATATTTTCTAAGTTTTGTATTTGAAATTACTTAATAATTTCTTTAATGTCTTCAATTATTTTTTTTGCTAAGGTATCGGCTGTGCTCAAACTTTGACTTTCGCTGTATATTCTAATAATTGGTTCCGTGTTTGATTTTCGCAAATGAACCCATTCTTTATCAAACTCTATTTTTACACCATCAATTGTATTAACTGGTTGATTTTTGTATTTAGCATGTATGCTTTCTAAAACCTTATCAACATCAATTTGTGGCGTTAACTCAATTTTATTTTTAGAAATGAAATAATTTGGATAAGATTGACGAAGCATAGACGTTGTTTTGCCATACTTTGCTAAATGTGTTAAGAAAATAGCCACACCAACTAAGGCATCTCTTCCGTAATGAATTTCTGGTAAAATAACACCACCATTTCCTTCTCCACCAATAATTGCATTGGTTTCTTTCATCATATTAACCACATTCACTTCTCCTACTGCACTTGCTGAATAAGAACCACCCATTTTTTCGGTAACGTCACGCAAAGCACGCGTTGATGATAAATTAGAAACGGTGTTTCCACCTTTATGGTATTGTAAAACAGCATCTGCAACAGCAACTAATGTGTATTCTTCGCCAAACATTTCACCATCTTCACAAACTAAAGCTAAACGGTCAACATCAGGATCCACACTAATTCCTAAATCAGCATTTGTTTTCACAACTTCTTGTGATAAATCTCTTAAATGTTCGGGTAAAGGCTCTGGATTATGAGCAAAATGTCCCGATGCATCACAATGTAATTTATGAATGGTTTGAACACCTAATGATTCTAATAATTGAGGAATAACAAAACCGCCAGTTGAGTTAACCGCATCAACTACCACCTTAAAATTGGCTTGCCTTATAGCATCAACATCCACGTATGGCAATGCTAATACTTTTTGAATGTGTAGGTTAATTAAATCATGACGTTGGCTATACACGCCTAAATCATTTACATCAGCATAATTAAAATCTTCTTTCTCAGCTAATTCTAAAATAAATTTACCTTCAATGTCCGAAATAAATTCACCTTTATTATTCAATAATTTCAAGGCATTCCATTGTTTTGGATTATGACTTGCTGTTAAAATAATTCCACCATCGGTATTTAAATCGGTGACAGCAATTTCAACAGTTGGAGTTGTGCTAAGGCCAACATCTATGACGTCAATTCCTAATCCAACCAGAGTTCCACACACAATGTTATTTACCATTTCACCCGAAAGCCTTGCGTCTCTTCCAATAACAATACGTGGTTTTTGAGAACCATAGGTTTGTTTTATCCAAATGCCATAAGCTGAAGCAAATTTTACGATATCTAATGGGCTCAGTCCATCTCCGGGACGACCACCAATTGTTCCTCTAATGCCCGAAATACTTTTTATTAAACTCACAATTCAATTTTTTAACAAATTACGATAGCAAATATACCATAACACAAAAGAAAATAACCATAAACTTTTCTACAATATACCATATTTATGTTCAAAATTAGTGACTGATTTTAGGTTTTTAAGATTAAATTTGTAAAAAAGAAATAGAGAATAAAAATGAGTGAATTTGAAGGTGAAGGTCTTTCTAGCGAAGATTTTGAAAATAGTTTAAAACGGTTTGAAGAAATGATTGCTTCAAATTCGTCTCAATTTTTCGATGCCGACGAATTAGAAGAAATTATTGAATATTATATGCAATGGTTTAACTTGGAATTAGCAAAAAAAGCCATCGATTATGCCACTAACCAATATCCATATAACAGTTCGCTCAAAATTAAAAAAGCACAATACTTATCTTCTCAACATAATACGCGTGATGCATTGCTTTTATTAAACGACATTGAAGAGGTAGAAAGCACAAATAGCGAGTTATACATGACGCGCGGATATATTTACAGTCAGATTGGATTAAGCGAGCAAGCCATAGAAAATTTTAAGTTTGCATTACCCTTATCTGAATTTAAAGACGAAGTGTATGTGGCTATTGGCGTTGAATTTTTAAATGATGAAAAAGCTGGTGATGCTTTATATTATTTAAAAAAGGCCATTAAATTTAATTCTGAAAACGAAATTGCGCTAAATGAACTTTCTCTTTGTTTTGAACTGACTGGTAAAAGTGAGGAAGCAATAACTTTTTATGAAAGTTATATTGATGGAAATCCTTACAGTTATTATGCATGGTTTAATTTAGGAATTAGTTATAACCGATTAGGATTATATGAAAAAGCAGTTGATGCTTATGATTATGCTATTGTAATAAAAGACAATTTTTCATCAGCTTATTTTAATAAAGCAAACTCTTTAGCACAGCAAGAAAAATACTTAGAAGCCATTGCTGTTTATAAAGAAACCTTTAAACACGAAGAACCTGATGCTAATACCTATTATTACATAGGCGAATGTTACGAAAACTTAACGCGATATGATGAAGCGTTGGTTAATTACAATAGAGCTATTAAATTAGATCCAGCAGCGGCGGATGCATGGCTCGGCGTTGGGATTGTGTTAGACTATCAAAACAGAGTTACAGAAAGTATTCACTACATAAAAAAAGCAATAGAAATTAACCCACATATGCCCGAATATTGGTATGTATTTGCCGAAGTTCAACATAAATTAGGTTTTTTGGAAGAAGCTGCAGCAGCCTATTTAAGAGTTATTGAATTAAATTATAACGAATTTGATGTGTATATTGATTACGCCAAACTGTTATATGATGGTGAATATTATAAAGATTGCGAAAAAATTTTAGCAGAAGGCATAAAAAAATTCCCAAATACACCCGAACTAATTTATAGAATGAGTGGATTACAAATGGAGCTTGGAAGAAAACAAGATGGCTTAACTTTTTTAGAACACGCTCTACAACTAGATTACGACAAGCATTCTGAATTGTTAGAATACCTGCCGATATTAGAAACAGATAACGCTGTAATGAACCTTATACAATC
>CANLAV010000130.1 GCA_947487905.1 Bacteroidota bacterium
ATTGTACCTTCACACCTTGCTTTTGGAGAAAAAGGTAGTTCAAATCAACTTGTGCAACCATTTACTCCTTTAGTATATAATATTACATTAATTGATATAAAATAAAAAAACATGAACAAAATCACAATTTTATTAGGTTCTGCATTATTAGTAGGACTTGCGGCTTGTAACAAATCAAAATATGATGGTTATGAAACTGCTGAAAACGGGTTAAACTACAAGTTTTTTACCCAAGATGAAAAAGGTACTAAAGTAACTGAAGGAGACGGGGTTGCATTTAGATACATTTTCAAATTGATGGCTAATGATTCTGTTCTTGTTAATTCGGCAAGTGCTAGTCAAGATGGATCTGGTATTACTAAATTTATTATGCCGAAATCTTCTTTTATTGGAAGTTTAGAAGATGCCATGATGATGATGTCAAAAGGAGATAGTGCTTCATTTATTGTAAGTGCAGATTCTTTCTACTTAAAGACACAACGCGTGGCTCAATTACCTCCATTTTTAAAACCAGGCGATATGTTAAAAGTTGAAATTAAAATGGTTGACATCAAAACTAAAAAAGAATTAGAGGAAAATCAAAAGCAACAAGAAATTGAAATGGCTAAAATGGCTGAAGCTGAAAAACCTCAAATTGAAAAATACATTATTGATACAAAAATAAAGGCAACGCCAACTGCTAGTGGATTATACTATACAGAAACACAAAAAGGAAAAGGTGCATTAGCGAAAACTGGAAATGAAGTGACTGTAAACTATACAGGTAAATTACTAAACGGTCAAGTTTTTGATTCTTCAGAAGGAAAACCAGAGCCTTTTAAATTTATTCTTGGTCAAGGTATGGTTATTCCAGGTTGGGAAGAAGCTTTATTGTTAATGGCAAAAGGCGGAAAAGCAACTTTATTAATTCCTTCAAATTTAGCTTACGGAAATCGCGGCGCTGGTGGTGTTATTCCTCCATTTGCACCATTAGCATTTGAATTAGAACTAGTTGATATTAATACAAAACCTGCTCCACCTCAACCTCAACAAATGCCTGGACAATAGTTCAATCAATAAAATCTCATCATTAAATTAAAACCTATGAAAAAAATAATTTTAGCATTATCACTAGTTGCCTTTATCGGGAATTTAGCAATTGCAGGAAATGACAAAGGTAAAAAAACAAAACTAAATAAAATGGATAAAGAATTTTTAAGCAAACAAGCGGATGGTATTTATGCCAAATTTGAAACAGATAAAGGCACTATTTACTGTGCATTAGAATTTAAAAAAACACCTATGACAGTAGCCAATTTTATTGGTTTGGCAGAAGGGGTTATTAAAAATACGGCAAAAGCAGAAGGAAAAGCATACTACGATAGTTTAAAATTTCATCGCGTTATTCCTAATTTTATGATACAAGGGGGTTGCCCACTTGGAACAGGTACAGGCGATCCAGGTTACAAATTTGGTGACGAATTTGATGAAACATTAAAACATACAGGACCTGGGATCTTATCTATGGCAAATGCTGGCCCAGGAACTAATGGTAGTCAATTTTTTATCACTCACGTGAAAACTGATTGGTTAGACGGAAAACATACAGTATTTGGTCACGTAATTGAAGGACAATCAGTTGTTGATTCTATCAAAGGAAATGATGTATTGAAACATTTAGTGATTTTACGTAAAGGAAAAGAAGCTGAAGAATTTGATGCTCCTAAAGTATTTGAATTTGAAAAAGCAAACGCTGGTGCAAAAGCAGAAGCGAAAGCAAAAGCAGAAAAAGAAAAAATGGATAAAGTATTAAATGAGACTTATGGTTCTGCTAAAACAACAGCGAGTGGTTTAAGATATATAACTGAATTAGAAGGTAATGGTGCTTCTCCAAAAGCAACTGATACTGTAACTGTTCATTATTCAGGTTACTTATTAAACGGAACAAAATTTGATAGTTCGGTAGACAGAGGTCAACCAGCTACATTCCCCTTAAATCAAGTGATTAGAGGCTGGACTGAAGGTTTACAATTAATGAAAGTTGGTGGTAAAACTAAATTTATTATTCCATCTGAATTAGGATATGGCGAGCAAGGTGCGGGTGGTGTTATTCCGCCAAACGCTTGGTTAATTTTTGATGTTGAGTTACTTAAAATTGACTAAACTTTAAACTTTAAAACATAAAAAAGGCTTTCTCGTTGAGGAAGCCTTTTTTATGGAATATTATTTATTATGATGCAAAGTAAACTTAAAATCATTAAAACAAGAAATAATCGTCCTTAAATTCCTGTTAATATTTTGAAATTATTAGATTAACAAGTATGTGTTTATTTCTAATCTTTATTATTTACTTTTTCGTCTTTAAATTAAGATAGCTTTATATAAACCTTAAATTTTATTCTATGTCAAAGAAAGTTTCCACCACAAAAATGAATGAGCGTAAAATATTTGTACTTGATACATCTGTGATTATTTACGACCACACAGCCATTAAAAATTTTAAGGAACATGATGTCGTTATTCCTATTACAGTATTAGAAGAACTAGATAATTTTAAAAAAGGAAATGACACTAAGAATTTCTCTGCTCGTGAATTTACAAGATATGTAGACCAAATGTCTGGTGAAAACTCATTACAAGAATGGACTCCCATAAATGGTAAAACACATGGAAATTTTAAAATTGAAATGCATAATTCGTCAACGATTGATGCAGAAAAAATATTTCAAGAACGAAAAGGAGATCACCGAATTTTGAATACTGCTTTATATACCGCTGAACAAAATCCAGCCAGAAAAGTCGTATTAGTTACAAAGGATATTAATTTAAGAATAAAGGCAAAATCTTTAAACTTACATGCAGAAGATTATACAACTGGAAAAATTTTAACCGTCGATGAATTATATACTGGATGTTCGTTAATTGATAAAGCAGATCCGAAAATTATCAATCAAATTTACGAAAAGGGAAATTGCGGATTAAAAGATTTTATGAAAAAAGGTGAGCCAGGTTCAAACCATTATTTCGTGCTCAAAAACGGTAATGCATCCGTTTTAGCAAGATATGACAATTCAAGTAAATCATTAAAACGCGTTACAAAAAGTTCTTCCTTTGGAATCATTCCTAAAAATGCAGAACAATCATTTGCTTTAGACGCCATATTGAATCCTGACATTAAATTAGTGACGATACAAGGCGTTGCAGGAACAGGAAAAACATTATTGTCATTAGCAGGTGCATTAGAACAACGCAGAAATTACCATCAAATATATTTAGCACGACCCATTGTACCATTAAGTAATAAAGATATTGGTTATTTACCTGGAGACATTACATCAAAATTAAATCCCTATATGGAACCATTATGGGATAATTTAAAATACATTAAAAGTCAATTCTCAGACAAGGATAAAGAACTGAAGCAAATCAATGAAATGGTTGAAAACGAAAAAATTGTTATTTGTCCACTTGCTTTTATTAGAGGAAGAAGTTTAAGTAATATGTTTTTCATTGTAGATGAAGCTCAAAACCTAACGCCGCATGAAGTTAAAACAATTATTACAAGAGCTGGTGAAAATACAAAAATTGTGTTTACGGGAGATATCTATCAAATTGATACACCTTATTTAGATTCTCAAAGTAACGGATTGAGTTATTTAATTGATCGATTAAAAGGTCAAAATTTATACTCGCATATTACTTTGCAAAAAGGGGAACGAAGTGAATTAGCCAATATTGCTAATGAATTATTGTAAATCTTAATATAGCTTAAATCAATGATTTAAGCTATATTTAATAAAACAAAAATTATGAAAAATGTATTAGCGATACTTATCCTAGCAACATTCTTAATTCAATCGTGTGCCGTTCAAAAAAGGCATTACCGAAATGGATACGACATTACGTTTAAAACTTCCAAAAAAAATAACAACAAAAAAAATGAAGTGGAAAAACTAAATCGCATTGAAACGACTCGTGCAAGTTTAGAAAGTGATATCCAAACCAATCATCAAATGATTGCTTCATCTAATCAGGACATTCGCAGCATTGTTTTAGCGCCAACTCAAACCAATACACAAAACGATGAATCCTGTGATGTTATTTATTTCAGAAATAACAAAGTAGTGAGTGCGAAAGTTGTTGAAATAAGCAGTACTGACATAAAATACAAACGATGTGACAATTTAGATGGGCCACTTATTGTAGTGGATAAAAATTCAGTTAAGAGTATCCTATATAAGAATGGAGATACAGAAACATTTACTGAAAATTATCCCGTTAAACAGACTTCAGAAAATACAACAATCCTTAAAAAATCACCTAACGATGAAGCGAAATATGATGGTTTTGCGATAGCAAGTTTTGCATGTTCCCTTTTATTCTTTTTTGTGTTTCCAGCTGTAATAGCTTTTATATTTGGTATTATATCCTTAAAGCGAATTAAAGAAAGTAATGGAACATTAAAAGGAAAAGTATTCGCATCCATTGGAACATTAATCGGAGGCATACTTCTTTTTATAACGATTCTTGCTTTAATCCTTATAATAGCCGCTGCAGCGATTTAAACGGATCAAAATCGTAAGGAAAGTGTCGTTGGGTATTTATCTTTTAATAAACCAAAATACAATCCATATCCAACAGCCAAACCTATAGTTCCACCAATGATTGATTGAATGCGGCGTTTAGATCGCGAAACTCTTTCATAGCCTAAAATATAGGCATCATAATCCATGTTATTTGGGTTTGAAATAGTGCTGTGTTTTATTCTTACTTTTGTAACTCCGCTAAAAGCCATGTAAGTATATGGAAAAATAGGTGCAAAAAATATTCCCATTCCTCCTGTTGCAAGTCCAACTAATCCAGCTCCAATCAATGAACCGCTTGCTTTAAATCCTTTTCTTGCGTCGCGTTCACCATAAATATAAAGCAACATTTCATCTCTTGTAAAATAATTTCCAATAACTGAATCTTGTTGGTAGTAGTATTTAGTAAATCCATTGTTATATTTTACACAATAAATTTCATTGTATTCAAAATGTAATTTTTCAGTTATTTTGTGTGGATTAAAAACGGTTACTGCCCCTATTAATGTATCAATGACTTTAGAAACACAAATATTTCCATTCATTAACAATACAGTATCTTTAAGCTGAGCATGTGAATTGGTAAAAACACAAAAAAAAGAAAAAACAAACATTATTTTTTTCATCTGATACACTTACAATTTTAGTGAAAACAAGGTTACGCATTTTTTATGATGTAACACAACTATCAGATATAAAACTACAAATCTAAAGGAGCATCTTCTTCTAAAATAACACGCTTAGCTGTTTTGATTGCTAAAGCATTGTATTTTTTTTCCATATAGGTTAGTAATTTATCTAAAACTATTTTGCCATTTTCATCCAAAGAGTTTACTTCTTTTGCAAAGACCTCATGAATAGCGGTGTGTTTAATTTGTTTAATTTGTTTTGGTATTTCTCCAAAGGCTAATTCTATTTTTCTTTCCTGAAATAACAATTTAAATTCTTCTACCTTGTTATAAATAATTTTATTACAAGCATCAATTTCGTTTTGGCGCTTCAATAAATTTTCTTCAGCCTGCTTTTTTAAGGATTCAATATCAATGTATGTGATGTCGTAATTATCAATCACACTTCTTTCAATATCGGTTGGAATAGCTAAATCAATGATTACTTTTTTTGTAGTATCACCTTGCAATAAAGACTTATAAATACTTTCAGTTACAATAGGTGTTTGTGATGACGTACAA